>NZ_LBFA01000006.1:0-358571 GCF_013363265.1 Marinitoga sp. 1138 | reverse complement strand
CCAACGGATTTTAAGTCCGCAGCGTCTGCCAATTCCGCCACCTCGGCAACCTTTCTGGTTGAAAAACCATGATTATTCTACCATCTTTTTCCCTTTTTGTCAATACTTTTTTCGTTACAAGTTTTTGAATTTGTTTTTTTCGAAGTTTATTATTAATTCGTTTGGGGTGGTATCTGCAACTATTTTTCCATTATTTAAGATAATAACTCTGTTGCATATGTCTAAATATCTAAAGAGATTTCTTGTTGCAAATATTAGAATTCTATTTTGTTTTATTTCATTAATCACATCTTTTATACGTTTTAATAACGAATCATCTATATGATCTAAAATTGAATCAAACATGAAAACATTTGGATTTCTTGCAAGTGAGATAAATAAAAGCAAAGATAATTTATCCGCTGATGACCAATTTGATAAATTATCATAATATTTTAAATTACTTAAATCGAGGAATTTATCAACAAGATCCAATCTTTTTAATAAAGAAATGTGTTCATAGGATAAATTTTGAGGACTTACTCCTAAAGATAACTTCAGGAGTTCTTTTAAAGTTATGTAATTTAGATTTTGTAAATATTGCGGTTCAACATATGTAATATTACTTCTTAAATATTTTTTATCCTGTTCTCTAACGTCTTTTTCACCAAATTTTATTTCACCTTTTCCGTAAACGTTTTCAAATAATTCCTCGTTTAAATGTACAAAAGCTCTTAAAAGAGAGGATTTTCCAGAATTTCTCTCGCCATATATTAAAACAGAATCATTTGGATATAATTCAATATCTATAGCTTTTAGCACTTCTTTATTATTCATATATAATGAAAAGTTTTTTGCGGTTATTAATGGGGTATCTATATCATAAATCACGTTTTCACCCTTTTGATTTTATTTTATCTGATTCTGACTCCTTATTTGCATTTTCTATGGAATTAAAGAATCTTTTTTTAGTAAAATCCTTTAAAACTTCTTCATTTTCAATATCTTTTAATGTTTTAAGAAAATCGTATTGAGATAAGATGTTTATGTTCTTCTTCTGATAGTCCATATATACACCTCCCATTAGTAGGTCTATATATATAATAATACAAAAATATATACATTATTTTGAAGTTATATTTATTTTACAAATACAAAATGTAAAAATTTCTTTTTATGCTTCTATGTAAAATATAATACAGGCATAATTTATCAATAGTAATTTACTTTTGAATAAGTAGAATAATGTTAGGTTAATAAACCAATACTAAATTATTAATTTCAAAAAATAGGTGTTTGAAAGAATAAGGTAAAAGAATTTTAATAAAAAAGTGCTTGACAAATTCTATAAGTTATTGTATAATCTATACGGTTTTGCTGACGCCTGCCGAGGTGGTGGAATCGGCAGACACGCATGGTTGAGGGCCATGTGGGAGTTTATCCCGTGCGGGTTCAAGTCCCGCCCTCGGCACCAAAAAACCGGCTGATTACTCAGCCGGTTTTTTTATTTTTTTCATTATGCTGTTTTTGTGATTTAATAGAACGACTATTCCACCAATTAATAAAACGAAATAATAAATACTAAATCGCCATAATACAATTGTGGCATTTAATTTATGAATATTAAGTATATCTTTGAATAATAATAAGAATATTCCTTCTGCACCACCAGCGGTTCCCGGTGTTGGGATTATTGATGAACTAATCTGTGTGATAATAGAACGCGAGATTGTATTTAAAGAGATGTTTATTCCGTATCCTTGGAGTATAATTGGTAAAACCATGAAAGAACAGGAAAATTGGAGAATACTTAAGAATACAATTAAAGTTATTTTTTTGAAGTTTTTAGCTTCTTCTTTGAATATTAGTATGAATGTTTTAACCTTTTCTATTATTGTATCTATATATTTTTCTGGATTTTTTAATAAACCAATTTTTTTAAGAAGGTTTGCAAAGTATAGTGTTGTTTTTATTGAAGCGTTTTGGTTAATTATATAAAATATTATTAAAAATACAGCCAGTAAATTTAATAACGTCCCAATTATAGAGGCAATTATAACATCTATATTTAAATAGAGTATGGAGTATATGGTTGAAAAAACTCCAAAAGAGGCCAGAATAATTTGAAATAAAAATGTTTTGAATAATATAATAGCTGTAGCTCTTGCAGGATCTATTCCGAATCTTGAGATGTATAAAATTTGAATAGGTTGGCCTCCAGTATAAAATGGAGTTAAATAGCTATAAAATTGACCTATCAATGTAAAATTTAAAGCATGTTTTATTGAAATATCTTTTAATAATATTTTTATTATAAAGCTTTCAATAAACCATTTTAATATAATAACTAACAATGCGATTAATAAAAATTTCCAGTTAAAAAAAGCAAAGGCTTTTATATTTTCATAAAAGCCTGTAAAACCTGAGATTAATATATATAATGTAATAGATGTAATGAAAGCAAATAAAAATCCATATAAATACTTTTTCATGATTAACAGCTTATTTTAATATTTTAGTTCGAAACCTTTTGTTTTTAATTTTTGGCTGATTTGCTCTCTTGTAACAATTTCATCATCATATGTGAGTTCAACTGCTCCAAATGCAGGTTCAATTTTGAATTTCTTTATTCCATCAATACTTTCGAGAATTTCCTTTATAACTTCTGCATCTTTTTCATTTCTAAAACCTTTTATCATGTACATGTTAAATGTTTCTGCCATGTTATCACTCTCCTTTTGTTATATTTTTTAGTGTATCCCCTATATTTATTTTTCTTCCATTATATGCATCATAGAAATTTATGGGTTTTTTTCCGGGAAATTGAATTTTTTTTACATAAATTGTTCCTGAACCGGTAGCAATTTCAGCACCGTTTTTGTCGATGTTAAGAATTTTTCCGGGTAAATCATTTTTGTTGTTATTATGTGGTAATACATTAAATAATTTTATTATTTCATCATTAAATAAAGTTTTTGCTCCTGGAATGGGATCATACGCTCTTATTTTGTTGAAAACAATCATATTATTTTCATACCAATTTATATATGTATCTTCATTGGTGATTTTATGTGCATATGTTGCTTCTGCATCGTTTTGAGGTGTAAGGTTTTGTGTATAATTTTCGAAATTATTTAAAAAATCAATTAAAGCATCAATACCAAGCTTTTCCAATTTTTCATAAACACTTTCAAGATTATCTTCAAGTAATATAGGTATTTCTCTCATTAGAGCAATTGGTCCAGCATCTAAAGCTTCTACAATTTTGAATATTGTAATGCCTGTTTTTGTTTCTCCGTTTTCTATAGCTCTTTGAATAGGTGCCGCACCTCTATATTTTGGTAATAAAGAAGCATGAACGTTCCAGCAACCATATTCTGGCAATTCAATTACATTGCTTTTTAATATTTTGCCAAATGCAACTGTAATAATTATATCAGGTTTTAATGATTTTAATGCTTCAAATCCCTTGCCTTTATTAACACTTTTTGGTTGAAAGATAGGAATATTATATTTTTCTGCGACTTTTTTTACAGGTGTTGGCTGAAGTTTTTTGCCACGTCCTTTTGGTTTATCCGGTTGTGAAAAAACTCCAACAACATTAAAATTGTTTTTTATTAATCCTTCTAAATGTGATGCTGCAAAATCAGGTGTTCCCATAAATACTATTCTCATGGCAGATCAACTTCCCCTAATTCTTTAGCAATTTTTCTTCCTTCTTTCATTAATTCGTTTATTTTTGACTTAACTTTTGCTTTTGCAGCTAACCCAACTCTGTCGATAAACAGTTTCCCTTCAAGATGATCATATTCATGCTGGAAAATTCTTGCTGTATATTCATGCAATTCTTCTTCAACTATTTCGCCATTTTCATTTGTATATTTTACAATAATACCTTCTGGTCTTTTTACATTTAAAAATATTTTTGGAATACTTAAACAGCCTTCTTCAAATGAAACTTCTTCACCAAGAAATTTTATTATTTCAGGATTAATAACTTTTCTTAATTTATTTCCATCATCCATCACGAAAAATCTTCTACTAATACCTATTTGTGGTGCTGCAAGGCCAACACCATCTTCTCTGTACATCATTTCTGCCATTTCTTCAAGAAATTCTCTAAATTTATCATCTATTTTCTCCACTGGTTTTGCTTTTTTTCTTAAAACAGGGTCTCCAATTAATCTAACCTTGAAATCCATTATTCTCCTCCTTCAAATTTTTCTTTTAAAGAATTTAAAAATTCAAAATCTGTTAAGAAAGATTTTATAGGTGTGATTGACACATAATTTTCTTTTAAAACATAATAATCAGAATCGGGTTCATTGTCATCTTCAATTATTTCTCCAAGCATCCAGTAATATGTATTTCCAAAAGGATCTTTTCGTGCTTCAAAATAGTCTTTATATCTTCTTCTACTCTGTCGCGTTATTTTAAAACCCTTTAATTCTGAATATTCTACGCTTGGAACATTAATGTTAAGTGCTGTGAATTCGGGAATATCAAGAGAACATTTGTCAAGAAAGTCAAGGATAAATTTAGCTGCTGTTTCATAATTTGGATTTTGATAGTCTGATGTGGAAATTGCAATAGAAGGAATTTCATTCATAGCTCCTTCTAAAGCACCTGAGACTGTTCCTGAATAGAGTAAATCAGTTCCAAGATTAGGTCCTTTATTTATACCACTAATTACCATATCAATTTTTACATCTTTAAATATAGCATCTAAACCTAATTTTACACAATCTGCTGGTGTTCCGTTTACAGCATATCCTAAGAATTCATCATTGGAATATATTTTTTTTGCCCATAGAGGGTTTCTTATAGTGATAGCGTGTCCTGTGGCACTTCTTTCAACGTCAGGTGCAACAACATATACGTTATGTTTTTTTTCAAGATGTTTTTTTAATATATATATTCCCGGTGCCATTATACCATCATCATTTGTTACAAGAATATTCATTATATCACCTCAAAATTACAATTTTTATAAAACTTCATTCACAAACTACTGTAATAATGATTATACCATGTGTACTTTAAAAAAAATGGATTAGTTGCTTTAAACTTTAAAGAAGTCTGTTCAGGTTAAATTAAAATAATATATTTAATAAAAACGCTTTAGTATAGTTCTTGAAATAAAAAGAAAAATATGATAATATGCATGTGCAATTTTCTAAGGATTGTGATATAATTATGTTGAAAATGAAAATTCTTGAGGAGGTGCTTTTGTGAAAAAATATATCTGGCTAATTATTTTTTCAATACTTGTTGTTAACGTTTTCTCGTTGAATTTAAATGAGATAAAGACCTATTATGTGGAATATATAGATAAGTATAACAGCCATTCTGAGGATTTAAACTGGTTTTTTACTGAAATGAAAAATATGGGGCTTTATAAATTCTATAAATCCCAGATGGTAGGAAGTGCTGAGTATACAGATAGACCTTCATATATTTCAAAACATCTTTCTTCAATTGCAAGTCAGCACAAATTTGATTCTTTAGAGCAGGAAATAGCATTTTCAGGATTTTTAAGTTATGTTCAAAATGTTCTTGCAGGAAAGGATATGTCTGAAGAAAGTATTAGATCATTACCTGCATTTTATCTTGCAATGGAAGAATATTCTTCATATTTACAGGATACAGGATTTTTGTATATAAAGAATACAATTGCATATTCATTAGGGCTTGTAAAAGATTCGCCAAATAAAACGTTGACTAAAAGAAGAATGAAAAATAGAAATGCAGAATTAGAATTTCCTGAATATTATACATATGAAGGAAAACCTGATGCATTTTTTGATAAAATTATTGAAGAAAATAAAGATATACTAAATGAAGGAATTTTAGAGATATCCAAAACAAGATTAACAGGAGAAGATCTTGAAATAGAAATAGATGATCTTGCCTCAAAGGTTTTATCTTTTGTTCCAGAAACAATAAAAAATGATACAAAAGCTGTTATAGATATATTCCTCGATAATGCAAAGATTGAAAGAAGCAATGATTGGATAAGGTTTGCTGTTTATGCTGGGTTAATTATATTAATTTTATTGCTTAAAAAGAAGGATCTTTTCCAGTGGTTATTCCTCGGTATAGTTCTTGTTGAAAGTGTATATATAATAAAATATTTTGATTTTACAAAAGATATAACAACTGCATTTATTTATGGTTCATTCTTCGTGGTATTCTTTGCCATGATTTTAATTACAATGTTCTTCCAGGCTTTTGGAAGAAATATGCACTGGTTAAGGAGAGTTATAAATGTATCTTTACTTGTGTTAATATTGCTTATTGTTAATGTTCCTCTTGTAAAAGATGTAAAAGAGGTAAGAATGGATGAAAACCCAGATTTTCATAATTCTATTATGCAGAAGGCTTTATTAAATGATGTTTTATTATTCCCTCATGCTTTTGTTAATAAAGATATAGCATTTATTGGCTCACAATTGTCCGCAGAGTATTCTGAAGCAAGAAATATATATACAATATCTTTAAAGAAATTTTTAGTGGATTCAGGAAAAAAGAAGATTTTAGATTATGTTAATTTTGAAGATGGAAAGGCTTCTATTGATATTTTAAAACAGGGATTGTATTATGATAATAAAGATGTATATAATGAAATATTCAGTAATTATAAAAAAGCATTAGAAGAATTTGAGAGAAATTCAAAAATTCGACAAAAAGATATAGATTCAAGATTAAAAGAGTATAATGCACATATGAAAAATATTTTGATTTATTCTGATGATGTTTTTGCCAATACTTTAAAATCAAACATTGAAAGTAAAATGATAAAAACCAATGTTTTAAAGGACTATAAAGCTAACCTGTTAAATGTATTTTCGGAAGAAAAGGCAATTCCAATTGATTTAAAAGCTTTGATTTCAGACTGGGGAACAAAGGTAATGTTATTGTTGATACTTGGTTTTATATACTTCTTTGTAAATGAAAAGATAATGTTTAAGTTAGTAGGATTGGGTATTATGACAGTTGCTTCAATTCTTGCATTTATAAAACCTGGTACAATTGAAGTATTATCAGAATTTAAATATCCAGTTTTAAATGCCACAATGTTTAGTGTTAATACTACATTTGGTATATTAATGTTATTATTCACCGCACTTAGCGGATTATTAATCCTAAATTTTCATAAAGGGAGGTAAGGTATATGAAGAAAGCAGTTCTTTTCTTATTGGTATTGGCATTTGTAGTTTCTTCATTTGCATTTAAGGTTATTATGGTAACAGACGTTGGGGGATTAGGTGACAAGTCATTTAATGATGGTGCTTGGGCAGGAGTTTTAAGAGCAAGAGATAAATACGGAATTGATGTTCAGGTAATTCAGTCAAAGGAACAGAGTGACTATGTAGATAACCTTTCAAACGCTGCAAAAGAAGCAGATGTTGTTATTGCTGTAGGATTTATGATGAGTAATGCATTATTTGACGTTGCTCCACAATACCCAGCAACAAAGTTCATAGGTATTGATATTGCTCCACCAGAAGGAGGAAATGTTCCAAAGAACATTCAATTATACTTATTTAAAGAACAGGAATCAGCATTCTTTGTAGGTTACTTAGCAGCTGCTATGACAAAAACAGGAAAAGTAGGATTTATTGGTGGTATCGCTATTCCACCAGTTGAAAGATTTAGATATGGTTATGTAGCAGGTGTTAAAGCATACAACGATATTTATGGAGAAAATGTAGAAGTTATTGTTGGTTATACAGATTCATTTACAGATGCTGCAAAAGGTAAATCAATGGCATTAGCACAATTTGACCAGGGTGCAGATATCATCTTCGCAGCAGCAGGTGCTTGTGGAAATGGTGTTATTGATGCTGCAAAAGAAAAATCATTAAAAGTATACGGTTTAGATGCAAATGCTGATTTAGCAAAAATTGTTGATGCTTACTATGAAAAAGGCGAAGGATACTTTGCAATTGGTGTTGACTCAGACCAGGATTACATGGCACCAGGTTATGTTTTAGCAAGTGCTTTAAAGAGAGTTGACAATGCATCATATTATGGTGTAAGAGATGCATACAGAAACAGATTTAAAGGTGGATTAGAAGTATTAGGTGCACAGGAAGATGGTGTTGGATTATCACCAATGAAATACACAAAAGGTATGGTTCCTTCAAGAATCTTAGCAGAAGTTGAATACTTAAATTATGCAATTAAAACAGGTATGTTAGTAGTTCCTGATAATGAAAATGATTTAAACAACTTCACAACAGATATCGAATTTCCATTTTAATTGAATTTTATTGATAGTAATACAGGGGGCGGGTTATTCCCGCCTCATTTATAAATTTAATTGTTAATACTTTATGAATATTGTGAGATATTCATAAAGTATTAACAATAACTAATAGCAGCTTGTTCAGGAGGTGTAAAAGTTGAGTATAGATCTTTCTTCTATTAATAAAAAGGAATACGCTGTAATAATGAAAGATATTGTTAAGCGTTTCCCTAAAGTTCTCGCAAACGATCATGTTAATTTTTTAGTGAAAAAGGGAGAGGTTCATTCTATAATCGGTGAAAACGGTGCAGGAAAATCAACATTGATGAACCAGCTTTATGGACTTTATACACCAACATCCGGAGATATTTATATTTTTGGTGAAAAAAAGGTGTTTAAAGGTCCAGGTGATGCCATAAAAGCTGGTATTGGTATGGTTCACCAGCATTTTATGCTTGTGGATACATTAACAGTTGCAGAAAATATAGTTCTTGGTTCTGAACCAAAAAGAGGAATGACATTTGATTTAAAAAAGGCCAGAAAGGAAGTTAAAGAACTTTCAGAAAAATACGGTTTGTTTGTAGATGTTGATGCAAAAATCGAGGATATACCAGTAGGTATGCAACAGAGAGTTGAGATTTTAAAAACCATTTATAGAGGTGCTGAAATCTTAATTCTTGATGAACCTACAGCAGTTTTGACTCCACAGGAAACAAAAGAATTATTTGAAATTATCAATAAACTTCGTGAAGATGGAAAAACAATTATTTTTATTTCTCATAAATTACACGAAGTTATGGAAATTAGTGATAATATTACTGTTATGAGATTGGGTAAAGTTACAGGGCATGTTGCAGCTAAAGATACAAATGCAAGAGAACTTGCTAATATGATGGTTGGTAGAGAAGTTGTTTTAAGAGTAGAAAAATCTGAAAAGGAACCTGGAGACACCATTGTTGAAGTTGAAGATTTATGGATAAAGGATAATAGAGGTTTAGATGCAGTTAGAGGTGTATCATTTAAAATAAGAAAAGGTGAAGTTCTTGGAGTTGCTGGTGTTGCAGGTAATGGTCAAACAGAGCTTGTAGAAGCTTTAACAGGGCTTAGAAAAATAGAAAATGGAAAATACTTATATAAAGGTGAGGATGTTTCAAAGAAAACCGTTAGAGAATTAAGAGAAAGAAATATTGGTCATATTCCAGAAGATAGATTTAAATATGCTATGGTTAAGGAATTTCCAAATTATTACAATATGATTCTTGGGAAGCATTATAAAGAACCATTTGCAAAGAATGGATTTTTAAACCATGATGTAATTTATAAGAATGCAGATATTCTTGTAAAAAGATTTGACGTAAGGCCACCAGATAGAACAATACCAACAGGAAATCTTTCAGGAGGTAATCAGCAAAAGGTTGTTATTGCAAGAGAGGTTAGCTTTAATCCGGAATTTATAGTTATTGCTCAACCTACAAGAGGTCTTGATGTTGGAGCTATTGAATATGTTCATAAAGAAATCTTGAATCTCAGAGAAAAAGATGTTGCTGTATTACTTGTTTCAATGGAACTTGAAGAAGTATTATCTCTTTCTGATAGAATAATTGTTATGTATGAAGGAGAAATAATGGGTGAAGTTAAACCAGATGAGGTAACAATAGAAGAAATAGGGTTAATGATGGCTGGTCATAAATTAGAAGATATAAAGCTTGAAGAAAAGCTGTCACATGGAGGGGATTCAAATTGAAAAATAAAATCTCTAAAAATGCAATGAGTATTCTCGTTCCAGTAGTATCTGTTATAATTGCGTTATTTATAGCAGCAATTGTTATTTTATTAATAGGTAAAAATCCTATAAGTGCATATTGGGTTATGTTGAAAGGGGCATTTGGAGATAAGGCAGCATGGGCAGCAAATATCTCAAAAATGATGTCGCTTGTATTAACAGGTCTTGCTGTAGGATTTGGTTTTAAAGCAGGTATATTTAATATAGGTGCTGAAGGACAAATGATGATGGGAGCTATAACGGCTACTTTTGTTGGAATAAATTTAGGTAATGTTTCACCTGTATTTGCTATTCCGATAACAATGCTTGCAGGAATTTTAGGTGGCGCATTCTGGGCATCAATAGCGGGTTACTTAAAGGCAGCAACAGGTGCACATGAAGTTATTACAACAATAATGCTTAACTGGATAGCTGTGTATTTAACAAATTACTTTGTTGTTGGTCCTTTAGCTGTTGGTCAGGGAGTTCCAAAGTCACCTGAAATTGCTCAAAGTGCTCAACTTCCACCTTTAATGACAGTTCAGGCGAATACATTACCATCAGGTATAATTATTTCAATAGTAATGGCATTTCTGGTTTATATATTACTTGAAAAAACAACAACAGGTTATGAAGTAAAAGCGGTAGGTTATAATCTTTATGCAGCAGAAGCAGGAGCAATTTCTTTAAAGAAAAATATAGTGTTAACAATGGCTATTAGTGGTGCTTTAGCAGGATTAGCAGGTGCTTTGGAAGTAATGGCTATTCATCATAGGATTTTTGCTGATTTCAGCGGTGGTAAAGGTTTTGATGGTATATCAATTGCATTGATTGGTCAGAATAATCCAATTGGAATCATCTTTGCAGCATTCCTTATATCTTCATTAAGAACAGGTTCAAATGCCATGCAATTTGCAAGGGTTCCAGATGATATAGTTACAATAATTCAAGGTATTATTATATTCTTTGTTGCAGCAGATAGAATTGTTAGAACATGGATTTTGAAATTTTCATCCCCAAAAGGTGGTGAATCTAAATGAATGTATTTGAAGCTATAATTGCAAGTTTAACAAGTCCGGTATTTTATAAATTGATGTTAATGAGTGCAACTCCTTTAATATTTGCAGCTTTAGGTGGTGTTTTTAGTGAAGTTACCGGTGTTACAAATATTGCTCTTGAAGGTATTATGAAATTAGGAGCATTTACAGCTGTTGTTTTTACATTTTACACAGGTAACCCATGGATAGGATTAGCAGGAGCTTTAATTGCTGGAGTTCTATTTTCATGGCTTCATGCATATGTTTCAATTAGATGGAGTGCAGATCAGATTGTTAGTGCTACAGCTTTAATCCTTATTGCTACAGGTTTAACAGCATTTTTAATGGAACCAATATTTGGACATTCAGGACAAACAGACTTTGTTGCAAAGATTCCAAAAGTAAAATTTGAAGCTATACAAAATGTACCTTTTATCGGTGAAATATTCGATGAAATGAGTATTTTTGTATATCTCGCATTTATAGCAGTTGCTTTAAGCTGGTTCTTAATTTATAAAACACCTTTGGGATTAAGAATGAGAGCAGTTGGTGAAAATCCAAAAGCAGCAGATACATTGGGTGTAAATGTATTTGGAATTAGATATTTTGGTGTTTTAATGAGTGGATTGTTAGCTGCATTTGGTGGAGCATATTTAAGTATAGGTGAATTAGGACAATTCCAGGAAAATATGCCAAGTGGTAAAGGGTTTATTGCATTAGCAGCTATGATTCTTGGTAACTGGAATCCTGTTGGTGCAATGTGGGCAGCGTTGCTTTTCGGAGCTTCTGATGCTTTAAATATTCAATTGCAATCTATTCTTGATATACCACCAGAAATGAAAGCTTTACTTAATTTATTACCATTCTTGGTAACAATAATTGTTGTTAGCGGATTTGTTGGAAAGACAAGACCACCAGCAGCAGATGGTATCCCATACGAAAAGGAATAATTTTAATATAATAAAAGCGGAATCCAGATTTGGATTCCGCTTTTATTATTGGTTATAATACTTTTTTTCCTTCAATATAAACACTTTCAGCTTTAGCTCTAATATCAAATGGATGATAATTCCAGATTGCAATATCGGCATCTTTTCCAGGTTCTAATGAACCAACTCTATCATCGATTTTTAAAATTTTTGCACCATTTATGGTAAGCATTTTTAATAAATCCTCTTCTTTAGCTCCGTATCTCATCCCGAGAGCAGCCTGAACATTCGCATGTTCTAAATGCAATACAGGATGATCACACATTAAACCTGCTAAAATACCTTTTTCATTTACTATTCTTAATAAGTCGAAAGACATATCTTTTAATTCTAATTTTGTTCTAAAGCCAAATAATGGTCCTACAACAAGAGGAATATTCTTTTCTTTTATATAATCTGCTATCTTATATGCTTCAGTTGCATGTTCAATTACCACGTCAAATCCAAATTCTTCAGATAATCTAATAGCTGTTAATATATCATCAGCCCTATGAGCGTGAATTCTTGCAGGAATTTCTCTTTTTAACACTTTTTCACCAATTTCCATCTTTAAATCATATTCATTAAAATCTTCTTTTTCTTTCTTTTTCATATAGTTTTTAACTTTTAAAAAGAATTCCCTTATTACAGCAACGCTTCCAAGTCTTGTTGCTGGCATTTTGTTTTGATTTCCATAAACTCTTTTAGGATTTTCCCCCATTGCCATTTTTAATCCTGCAGGTTCTTTTACTATCATTTCATCTACTATATTTGATCTAAACTTTAAAATTGCTCCCTGTCCTCCGATTGGATTTGCACTTCCAGGTAAAACCATTACTGTAGTTACACCGCCTTCTAAAGCCCTTTTAATAGCAGCATCTTCTGGATAGAAAGCGTCAATTACCCTTACCTGTGCGGTGTTTGGATCTGTCATTTCATTTCCGTCCTGATATGACATTCCCACACCTTCCTCGAATACACCAATATGTGAATGAGCATCTACAAATCCTGGAAACAAAAATTTTCCAGAAACATCTACAATTTCATCTGCTTTTTCATCTATTTTTTCTGCAATTTTTTTGATTTTTCCATTTTCAACAAGTAAATCACCTTTAAGTGGTTTTGAAGTAATAGGATAGATAGTTGCACCTTTAAATAAAATCTTCATAAAAATCCCTCCTGTTTGAATAAGATATTTATATTGATTATATCATATTTTAATTCGTAAAGCAAATTAATTTCTTACAAAAAATTAACATTCACACCTAATATATATCTATATTGATTTTGAATTTTTTCTACCCGAATTATCGGAAATGCATACATATTGTATTTTAACATATAATATGATACAATATATCGTGCTATAGAGAAAAATGGAGGTGGGGAAATGAATTTGATTTATGATTATCTTGAAAACAGGGATTGGAAGGTTAGGGAAAATTCCAATATGCAGTATTCGCTTCAAGGATTGAATAATCATATACATCAGGAAATAACAAAGGAATTCTGGCTTAATGAAGTATATGATAAATACAACAAAAAAATTAGTGAGTATCATAAAAGGGGATTTATGCATATACATGATTTAGGTGCTTTATCCGCATATTGTGTTGGATGGGATTTGGAAGACTTATTGAGGCGAGGATTTAATGGGGTTCCTGGCAAAGTTGCATCAGGGCCAGCAAGACATTTTAGAACAGCATTGGGACAGATAGTTAATTTTTTATATACAATGCAGGGTGAAGCTGCTGGAGCAGTCGCCTTCTCGAATTTTGATACCTTATTGGCACCATTTATAAAATACGATAATCTTTCATATGAACAGGTAAAACAGGCAATGCAGGAATTTATATTTAACATGAATGTGCCTACAAGGGTTGGATTTCAATCTCCATTTAGCAATATAACAATGGATTTAACAGTTCCGTCTACTCATAAGGATAAACATGTAATTATTGGTGGAAAGGAAAGAGAAGAAACATATAGCGAGTTCCAGATTGAAATGGATATGATAAATAAAGCTTTTATAGAGGTAATGCTTGAGGGAGATTATGATGGAAGACCATTTTCATTTCCTATTCCAACATATAATATCACAAAGGATTTTAATTGGGATAGTGAAGTTGCAACAATGATAATGACAATGACAATGAAATATGGAACGCCATATTTCGCCAATTATATTAATTCCGACATGAATCCAGAAGACGCACGTTCAATGTGCTGTAGGTTAAAACTTGATAATAGACAGGTAATCAATCATATGAAAGAATTGTCTTTTGGTTTTGTTAATGCAGATAAAGGAGAAAAAGAAGAAACAGAGGTTAAGAGAAGAGGAGGGTTATTTGGTTCTAATCCATTAACAGGTTCTATAGGTGTTGTTACTGTAAACATGCCAAGGTTGATGTATTTGTCTAACGGAAATAAAGAAAAATTTTATTCATTACTTGATGATGTAATGAATATAGCAAAGGAAAGTCTGGAAATAAAGAGGCAATATGTTGAAGAATGGACGAAACAGGGATTGTATCCATATACAAAGGTTTATCTTGATAATGTATATCAATTGACAGGTCAATATTGGGCAAATCACTTTTCCACAATAGGGTTTGTTGGTATGCATGAAGGATTGCTTAATTTTGGAATAGAAGATGGCATAGTAAATCCAGAAGGAAAGAAATTTGCTGAAGAGATAATGAATTACATGCTTGATAGATTAAATGAATTTAATAAAGAGACAGGTAATTTGTATAATCTTGAAGCTTCACCAGCTGAAGGAACAACATATAGACTTGCAAAAATAGATTTAAATGAATTTAAGGATATAAAACATGCCGGAACTGAAGAAAATCCATATTATACAAATTCTGTGCATCCTCCTGTGAATTATTTTGAAGATCCATTTGACTTACTTGAACATCAGGAAGGGTTGCAAAACAAGTGGACTGGTGGAACGGTAATACATATATTTGTTGGGGAAAAAATTACAGATGGCGAAGCATTGAAGGAATTTATAAGGATAGCTTTTGAAAACCATTCATTGCCATATATGAGTATTACGCCAACATTTTCAATATGTCCTGATCACGGATATATTGCAGGAGAACATTTTGAATGTCCATATTGTGGAAAGAAAACAGAGGTATATTCACGTGTAGTGGGATATTATAGACCAGTGCAAAATTGGAATGACGGTAAACAACAGGAATATATGGAAAGAATACAGTTCAGATTGAATAAAGAGATTATCAGGGGATGATAAAATGATTATTGCCGGTATTAGAACGTTTAGTTTTGTGGATTATCCGGGAAAGATTTCAGCTGTTTTATATACAGGTGGTTGCAATTTCAGATGTTCATGGTGCCATAATTGGAAAATAGCATATGCCGATGATTATAAAAAATTAAACGGGGAAGAAGTATTAAATAAATTAAAGGGTTTGAGAAAAAGATTAAACGCAATATGTATTACAGGTGGTGAACCTACAATACATAAGGATTTGCCAGATTTAATACGTAAAATAAAAAATCTTGGATATAGTGTTAAATTGGATACTAATGGGACCAATCCAGAAATGTTAAGAGAACTTGTAGAAAGTAATTTAATTGATTATGTGGCAATGGATATAAAAGCAGATTTTAAGAATTATACAAAGTTAATTAGCAGGAATTATTCATTTGAAAAAGAAATAAAAGAAAGTATAGATATTTTAAGAAATTTAAATATAAATTATGAATTCAGGATGACATATGTTCCTGGTTTATCGAAGGAAGAAGATGTTGAATTTTTTGAAGAATTTTTATTGCCAGATGAAAAAGGATATATAACAATAGCCAATTCAACAGAGATATTTGAAATAAATAAAAAAGGAATAGATCTTAATGTAAAAAAATTAATTTTAAGGTAATCCGTTGTGGGTTACCTTATTTTTTTATGATATAATATAATGTGAATAAAATTTCGTAGGAGGAAAATATGAAGAAATATTATATAATAGTAAATCCACATTCTTCTGGCGGAAAAGCAAAAGAAAAATGGAAAGTAATTGAAAAAAAATTAAAAGAATTAAAGATAGATTTTGAGAAAGTTTTTACCAGTAGAAGAATGCATGCATATTCTTTAACAATTGAAGCAATAAAAGATGGATATAAACGCTTTTTAATAGTAGGTGGAGATGGGACGGTAAATGAAGTTGTTAACGGTTTTTTTTCTCAAGAATTTGAAAAAACAGAAAATTTATTAATAGGTTTAATTCCAACGGGAACTGGAAATGATTGGGGGAAAACAGTAGGAATTCCAGTGGATATATATGAAGCAATAGATGTTTTAAAACATGAAAAGGTATATACGCAGGATGTTGGGTTTGTAAAATATTATAATGATGAAAAGGAAGAAAAAAGATTTTTTGTGAATATTGCTGGCATGTTTTTTGATGCTGAAGTTACCAGAAGAACCAATAATTCTAAGGATAAAAATAAAAGTTCTTCCTTTTCATATCTTTTAAATTTATTATCTTCTTTATTTAAATATACATCGCAAAATGCAATTATTTCATATGAAAATAAAAGTTTAAATAAAAAGATTTTTTCAATGGCGGTTGGTATATGTAAATATAGTGGCGGGGGAATGAAAATGGTTCCAGAAGCAATTCCGGATGACGGTAAGTTAGATGTAACAATAGTAAATGATTTACCAAAATGGGTAGTCGTTCAAAAAATTAAAAAATTATTTGATGGAAGTTTTATAAAGGAACCATGGGTGGATTATTTTAGAACGGAAAAATTATCAATAAATTCTCAGGAAAAAATATATCTTGAAGTTGATGGCGAAAGTCTGGGGCATTCGCCATTTGAATTTGGTATTATAAAGAAAGCATTAAATGTTTTGGTAAAATAAAAAAGATAGGGGTGGAAATGTTATGATACCAACATTGGTAAATGCTATAGCCGTTGTTATAGGAAGCTTAATTGGATTATTCGCAAAAAAGAATATTCCTGATAGATTAAAGACTATTCTCTTTTATGGTGTTGGTTTGACTACTCTTGGAATTGGTATTAAAATGACAATGGAAGTAAATAATTTTCTTATAGTGTTGGGTTCAATGGCAATAGGAGGGTTAATAGGCGAAATTTTAGATATAGAAGGTTGGTTGAAAAGAATAGGAGATTCCATGCATGAAGGAGATTTTTCAACTGGATTTGTAATGTCCTCTATATTATTTTTAGTTGGACCTTTAACAATTATAGGTTCTATAACAGCAGGCTTAACTGGAGATGGAACGTTAATCTATACCAAATCTTTATTAGACGGAATCTCGTCAATGGTATTGGCATCAATTTATGGTTTAGGGGTTATGATTTCTGCCGGCTCTGTTTTAGTAGTTCAGGGAAGTATAGTGTTATTAGCCTCTACTTTATCTTTTTTAACAAATGAAATATATTTAAATGATCTTGTAGCAGTTGGTGGATTAATGGTATTAGGGCTTGGATTTAAAATATTGGAAATAAAAGATGCCAGAATAGGTAATTTTTTACCGGCATTAATTGTTTCGCCAATTCTTGTGTGGATTGTAACCTTATTTAAATGAGTGAGGTGTAATAATGAAATTAGTTGAGGATATTAAAAATATATATGATGAAGCAAAACCACTTGTGGAAAAACGATGGAGTGAATTTGTTGAACTTGGGAAAAATGGAAGTGAAGAAGAATTATTTTCTGAATTATGTTTTTGTATTCTTACAGCCAATTGGAGCGCCAAAGGAGGTATAAAAGCTCAAAAAGAAATAGGAATAAATGGTTTTATAGAACTTCCTCTTGATGAATTGGAATTAGCTTTAAGAAAGGTTGGACATAGATTTCCAAGAGCGAGGGCCCAATATATTGTTTCTAATAGATGGATTATTGGAAAGATAAAACCTTTGTTTTTCCTTCCTTATTATCATTTTAGAGAATTTATAGTTAATAATATAAAAGGAATAGGTTGGAAGGAAGCAAGTCATTTTTTAAGAAATATTGGGTATGGAGATGTTGCTATTTTAGATAAGCATATTATGAGATTAATGCTTGAAAATCAATTAATTGATGAAATTCCAAAAGGTGGATGGACTAAGAAAAGATATCTGGAATACGAAAAACGCTTAAAGGTTTTAGAAGAATATTTTAACGAACCAATAGGGAAATTAGATCTATATTTATGGTATCTTGTAAAAAAGGATGTAGATAAATAAACGAGAGGTAGGGGGATTAACCATGAATATTCTCGTTGTAGAAGATTCAAAGCTTGAAAGACTTTATTTAAAGGATTTCTTTAAGAAATTTAATTATAATGTGTTGGTGGCATCAGATGGATACGAGGCACTGGAAATACATAATAACCAGAATATCGATTTAATGGTGCTGGATTTAATTATGCCAGGCATTAGCGGGTTTGAAGTGTGTGAAGAAATAAGGAAAAAAGAAAATGATTCAGATCATTATACATATATAATCATGCTAACAGGAAGAACCGATAAAGAAGATATAATAAAAGGACTGGAAATAGGTGCAGATGATTATGTAATTAAACCTTTTGATGAAAATGAATTAAGAGTACGTATTTCTGTTGGTGAGAGAATAGTATCAATGTATAAAAAAATATTGGAATTAAATAAAAAACTTGAATATGAATCTACTCATGATGATTTAACAAAAATCTATAATAGAAAAGAGATTTATTCCAGATTGAAAAACGAATTATCAAATAATCCAATTATTGCAATTCTTGATCTCGATTTTTTTAAAAAAATAAATGATACATATGGACATTTAGCCGGTAATTATGTATTAAGTGAATTTGCGAAAATTGTAAAAGAGATTGTAGGTGATTTTGGAGAATTTGGAAGATTTGGTGGAGAAGAGTTTTTAATATTTTTTAAAGGAAATATTTTAGAATCACAGGCTCTTGAAATATTGGAAAAAATTAGAAATATAATATATATGTATGATTTTAACTTTGAAGGACAATCAATAAAAGTTACTGTAAGTATAGGAGCAACCAGAAATAATGGTCAATATAACATAGATCAGATTCTTGCAATTGCAGATGATAATTTATATGAAGCTAAAAAAGAAGGAAGAAATAGAATTATATATAAATAATTCTATATATAAGAAAGGTGGGAATTATGGAATTTCATAAAATAACGGAAAATGTATATTACATTAGCGATACAACAAATATTGGTGTAATAAGGATAAACGATAATAATGATGTGTTAATTGTAGATAGTGGTAGTGATGATTCAAAAGGAAGACGAATAGTAAAAATATTAAAGGAAAATGGTTTTCAGGTAAAATACATTATTAATACACATATGCACGCGGATCACATAGGTGGTAATCACTTTATACAAAAGCACAATCCAGAAGTAAGAATAATTTCAACAAGAGCTGAAATGAGCATAATAGAAAATCCAATATTTTTGCCTTATTTTCTCTATTCGGGAGCATATCCTGTAAGAGATTTAAGAAATAAATTCTTATTGGCAAAACCATCTAAAATAACGGATATTATTGGAATGGATGATAATACTGTGAAAGTAGAAGATGCTGAAATAGGAATAATTCGTCTTGATGGTCATACGGAATTTCAAAAGGGAATAGTTTATGAAGATGTATTATTCTGTGGAGATGCATTAATTTCAGAAGAATTATTGGAAAAACATAAAATACCCGTTAATGTAAATATAGAAAATGCAAAAAAAACATTATTAAAACTGAAAGAAACAAATTATAAATATTATCTTCCGGCTCATGGAACTTTAATAGAAGATATAGAATCATTAGCAGAGAAAAATTATGAAAGAATAAAAGAAATAGAAAATAAAATCCTTGAATTTGTGGATACAGAAAAGAGCACAGAAAAAATAGTATCTTACTTATTATATAGTTATGATTTAAATATAACAAATGCAACATTATATTATTTATATAATACTACAATAATGGGGTATCTTGGACATTTAAGAGATAATAAAAAAATAGACTTAATAGTAAAAAATAATACAGTTTACTGGAAAATAAAATAGCTACGGTTAAACCGTAGCTATTTTATTTATTGCATTATTGTTTAAAACTTTTAAGAGAAATAGCATTAACAGGACAAACAGATTGACATTGAAAACACATTAAACATTCTCTTGCTTCTATTTTCCTTTTTTTACTATCAAGGGTTATAATTGTATTTGTTGGACAAACCTGCTGACACAATCCACAGCCAATACATTTTTCTTCATCGATTTTCAATTTTGTGAAGGATTTTTGGGATAAGAAGCTAAGCATTGTTCCATAAGGACAGAGGTGTTTATGCCATAATTCTTCTTCAAAGAATAAAGTAATTAATGTAGCTGTCCCTATAATATACAATAAAATATTTACTTTGATTTTAAGCATTTTTGTAACCGCAAAAGCGCCTATAAACAACGCTAACATAAAATACCTTACAATCTTTGATTTTAAAAATGCAGGAGCTTTAAAACGTTTAATTTTAAGTTTTTTAAATATAAAATCTATAGGTTTAAATACAGTATTTATAGGACATACCCACCCACAATAAAAGCGGCCAAAAAATGGAGAAATTAATAAACCAGCTACAAATACAAACATCCATTTTACAAGCTTATGATTCTTTAAAAGCATAAAAAATAATATAAAAAACGCAATTTGTGAAATATACATCAAAATAATTGTTAAACTAAGCTTTTTTTTCATAAAAAACGCTCCTTTCTGCATATTATAAATTTTCCTATATATATTATATATGTTCACATATATATAAATGTGTGATTAAAATCACGGTTAGAATGAATATAATCAGATATTTTTTGTCTAAATTAAAACATAAAATTAACGATTACTTATACACAACTATCTTAAATATATGATATAATTTCTATAGAATATGTTTAAATTTAAAATCAATTCAATTAGGAGGGGTTATTATGGATACAATTCTAAAAATAACAGATGGAATTTATTATGTAGGTGTAAATGATAGAGACACGCATTTATTTGAAAATATGTGGCCATTGCCAAAAGGTGTAACTTATAACTCATATATAATAAAAGATGAAAAAAATGTATTAATTGATACTGTAAAAATTTCAAAGGTAAATGCATTTATTGAAAAGATTTATGATATTCTTGATGGTGGAAAACTTGATTATCTTGTTATTAATCATATGGAACCTGACCATTCAGGAGCAATTGAAACAATAATGCATGAATTTCCTGAAATGAAAATAGTTGGTAACAAAAAAACATTTGAATTTTTAAAGGCATTATATGATATTGAAGATAATCTATATGAAATTAAAGATGGAGATGAAATAGATTTAGGAAAACATAAATTGAAATTCTTTTTAACTCCTATGGTACACTGGCCAGAAACAATGATGACATATGAAATAACAGATAAAATAATATTTACAGGTGACGCATTTGGAGGTTTTGGTTCACTTGATGGTGGTGTATTTGATGATGAAGTTGATATTGAATATTATGAAAATGAAATAAGAAGATATTATTCTAATATAGTTGGAAAATTTGGTCCAATGGTTCAAAGAGCAATGAAAAAGGTTGGAGGACTTGATATTGAAATAGTTGCACCAACACATGGTCCTGTATGGAGAAGTAACCCTGGCCGAATATTGGAATTATACGACAAATGGAGTAAATATGAAACAGAAGAAGGTGTTGTAATAGTATATGGAACTATGTATGGAAATACAGAAAAAATGGCAGACTATATTGCACGTTGCCTTGCTGATGAAGGAATTAAAAATATCAGAGTTATGAATTCGTCAAATACTCATGAATCATATATTATAAATGAAATATGGAGATTTAAAGGTGTAATCTTAGGAACAAATACATATAATAATGATATCTTTCCACCAATGGAAAAGGTAATTATAAATTTAGCCCATAAAGGTATTAAAAACAGGGTATTTGGAGTATTTGGAACATATGGATGGAGTGGCGGTGGAGTAAAAGGTATTGTAGAATATATTAATAAAAACAAATGGGAAATGGTTGCAGATCCAGTTGAAGTTCAATTTTCAGCTAAAGAAGAAAGTTATGAAAAATTAAGAGAATTGGCTAAAGCAATGGCAAAAAGAATAAAAGAAAATTGAATAAGTTGAATTTAAATCCTCTGCAAAAAATGCAGAGGATTTTTTTTAAGTTTTTTCTAAGTAAGTTCTAAGTTTTCTTTAAGGTTTATAAGGTATTATAATGGTGTCGAAAATAAATAAAATAAAGAACCAAAATTATGGAGGTGAATTACTATGAAAAAGTTTTTAACAACATTATTGATTGGCGGATTGATGGCAGGTTCAATCTTTGCATTTGGAGGTGCAGCATTGCCAGGAGCATATCAACCACTAAATGCTCCAGTTTATCAACGTTACCAGCAGGTGAAAGGTGGATATTGGCTTAATGATGAAAATCTTATTGAAGTAAAAGGAACAGTTGAAAGTATTTCAACAGAAGAAGATTTTCCAGGAATATTGTTTGTAACTGTAAAAACAGAAGATGGAAATAGCTACATAGTACATGTAAATGCAAGATATGCTGTAGATCTAAAAGAAGGTGACAGTGTAGAATTAAAAGGTTGGATTGCAGAATTTAAAGATGAAAAAATATTCAGACCTGTTGAAGCAAAGGTAAATGGAGAAGAAGTATATAATAGAAATCAGTTTTTCAGAAGAACTGCTGTAAGGGCAAATGTTAGACCATATGCAGGAAAACCATTTGGATATAATCCAATACCAAATAAACCACCAGTTAGAAGACCTGGTAGCAGAATACCTATGAATTATTATGGAAGAACACCTATGGGTGCATGGGAAAGACCCATGATGAATTATAATTATCCAGGTTCAGGATATTACAATGAAATACCAGGATATACACCAAAATACCCTCACGATGATTGGAACTATTATGGACCAAGAGCTCCAAGATGGTGAAGGAAGTCCCGGGAAACCGGGACTTTTTTATGTTATAATTAAGATAGTTGGATTTTACGATTATAAAAATAGATATATATGATGTCCAATAATTAAAAAAAGCGAAAACTCGCAGATTGCATGAGGCAAAATTACAAACGATTGAAAAAAATAAAAGTGAATGAATACTCGCAGAGCACCCGAAAAAAACTGCGAATGAAGTGGGACAAAAAAACAGGATGTTTTTTTGAGCGAAGCTTCCCCAGGGATGGGGAATCTGAGCGCCCCAGCGTATATGAGCAGTTTTTGAGGATTAGTGCTCAAGTCGTATGAATGAACTTTTATTTTTTTCAATCTACAACGAAAATGACGAACATGGACGTGAGTCTGCAGCGACCGGTGAGAATGAGCTATTTTTGAAGATTTGCAATCAAGGTTTGAGCGTTTTTAATTATTGGACAACCTAATAGATATACTAAAAAAATATAAAAACAGGTGATAATAATGTTTATAGATTTTTTATATGATTTTGACTTAACAAAAGACCAGAGTTTTGTTGCAGAAGAATTGGATAAATTTTTATATAATCAAAAGGATTTTCTTATTGTTCAGGGAAGTGCCGGAACAGGTAAGACATTTTTAATCTCTCAATTTGCACGATATTTAAAAAGAAAGAATAAAGATTTTGTTTTTTTGGCGCCAACTGGAAGGGCTGCTGATATATTATCGAATAAATCAGGCTTTCAATCATATACTATTCATAGTGTTATATATGATTTTAGTCATGAAAGAATTAATTTTGAAGAAGATATATTTCAGGTGTTTTTTAATTTAAAGGAAGATTGGAAAGAAGATATGATTTTTATAGTAGATGAAAGTTCTATGATTTCTGATTCAAAAGGAATAGATGATGGGCATTTAGTTTTTGGAAGCGGAAAATTATTAACAGACTTAATATCTTATGTGTTTAATTACGGTTCAAATAACAAAATTATTTTTTTAGGTGATGAAAATCAACTACCTCCAGTCAATTCATCATTTTCTCCAGCTTTAAATAGAGTATATTTAGAAAAACAATTTAATTTGAAAGGAAATAAGGTATTCCTTGAAGATGTTGTTAGGCAGGAAAAAGAGAGTGGAATTTTAAAGAATTCAAATATATTAAAGGAAAAAATAAAAAGAAAAAACTATTATTTTTTAGATTTTGTATTTGAAAATGACTTTCTTAGAGAAGATAATATAATAGAAAATTATATGGAAAATAATGGAAATTTAAAGGATAAAATTATCTTATGTTCAACTAATAAAATAGCGCTTGAATATAATAAAATAATTAGAAAAAAATTGGGATATTTCAGAGATATTGAAATTGGTGATATTCTATTAAATACAAAGAATTCAAAATTTTTTGGCAAGGTTTTTAATGGCGAGTTTTTTGAAGTTGTTAAGATATATGATTATATTTCTGAGAATGTGGAGATAAAGAATAAATTTGTGATACCAATTGAATTGTATAAGCTTTCTCTAAAAAAAATAAACTCAAAAGAAAAAACATATGATGTCTGGATTTTAGGAAATGCATTAAAAGCAAAAGAATTAAGCGTTGATAATTTAACGTATTATGCATTATATAAATATATATTGGGTGATGATGTAAAGAATATTAATTTTGATATCATTGAAAAATTGAAAAGCAATCCTTACTTTAATGCCCTGCATATGAAGTATGGATATGCTGTTACAGTTCATAAAGCTCAGGGAGGAGAATGGGATACAGTATATGTAGATTGCCGCTATTATAATAATTATAAAACTGAAGAATACTTTAGATGGTTATATACTTCAATAACGCGTTCAAAAAAGAAGGTATATTTAAAGAATATCCCTGCATTTAGAAGTGGATACTGGAATAAAATAAAGGTTTTAACGGATTATAAAATTTCGAAAAATATAAAAATTGAATATACTTTATATTTTAAAGACGAAGGAACAAAGCATATATACGAAGAATTTAGAAATATGATATCAAATGAGGGATTTCAGATAATTGGGGTAAAACATTTTCAATATCAGGAAGTCTATTATTTAAAAAAGGAAAATGACTTTTTAATTGTTCAATTATATTACAACAAAAAATATGAAGCAACCACTTTGAAAATAATTGAAAGCACCAATGAAAATGTTGCAAATGAATTTCTTAATTTGTTCAATAAAGGTGAAATACAAATAAAAGAGATAAATAACGAAATTAAAAGTAACAATAAATGTATTAAAGCATATGTTGATGGAAGTTATGATAATAAAATTAAAAGATATGGTTCAGGAATTGTGATTATAGACGATAATAACATAGGTGAATATTATTGTTATGGTGAAAATGAAGAATTATTAAAATATAGAAATATTTCCGGAGAGATTATAGCAACATTAATAGCTCTGGAATATGCTAAACAAAATCATGTTGAATGTATGGAAATATATTATGATTATTCCGGGATTGAAAATTGGGCTTTGGGATATTGGAAGACAAATAATTATTTAACAAAAAGATATAAGGAATTATTTGATAAATATATAAATGATTATACTTTAAAAGTTATATTTAGGAAGGTTAAAGCACATAGCGGGAACAACTATAATGAAATTGCTGATAAACTTGCAAAAAAAGCACTATTTGAAAGAAAATGCAACGTTGAAAAGTTTTTTGTAAATGTTTAGCAATGGAAAAGTATTTAAATTCTATTATAATTAAAAAAAATAAGTGGAGTGATTTTATGTTTTTTGATGATTTTGAAATTTTTGATGATTTTGATGATTTTGAGGAAGTATTTGACAAAATGCAGCATACAGAAGTATGTCCCCCCTGTGTACAATGTGGATACTGTTGTAAACACACACCATGTTTTTATGGAGAGTGGGATGAAGAAAAACAACAATGCAAATTTTTAACAGAAGATAATAAATGTAGTAAATATGATGAAATTGTAAAATACGAAGAAAGTATAAATGCAGAGGTTAGAATGTTTGGTTCTGGTTGCTGTTTAAATTATCTTAATCCAGATAGAATAGCGAAAATAAGAAAAATTAATAATCATAAGTCTGAATAATCCCTCTATAAAGAGGGATTATTTTGTTTCTTTATTTTGAGGTTTTATGATATAATAAAATTCTGTGGATAGAAAATTTATGGAGGTTTGTATATGAAGAAAATTCTGTTTTTATTTATTGTTTCAGTAAACATTATAATTTATGGATTAAACATAGTTACATCGATAAAACCACTCGAATTAATTACAAAAGAACTGGCTCCTGATTCAACTATTACCAGTTTATTTAAAACCAATTCTGATTTTTCTAAAAAATATAGTATAACAGATAATGTTGATCTCGTAATACTTTTAAACGATGAAATAAAAACGCCTGAAAATATTCAAAAAGTGGTATTATCAGAAGGTGTATTATTTTATCCATATAATGAAAACCCTTTTTTATGGACAGATCCATTATATTCTGTTGTAATTGCGTATAAGATAGAAAAGAAATTAGAAAAAATAGATCCGGAAAATGCGATGAATTATAGAAATAACCTTCTTGAAATGACACAGAAATTAATATCGATGTCAGATAATTTTGCCAAAATAGTCGATAAAAAACAATTGAAGGTTATAGATCTTAACGGATTGTTGATACATTTCTACAAGAGATATAAAATTCAATATGAAACTCCTAAGGAAGATTATATAATAACCGCTTCAGATACACTGGTGACAAATGTTGATTACCATAATTTAAATTTAAAAGCATTGCCTAATTTAAAGATAAAAATAGATGTATTTGCAACGAATTACTCCACATTAATTGATTTTTATGAATCAATATTTAAAGAATTTGAAAAATAAAAATTGGACAGTCAAATGACTGTCCAATTTTTAAAAATATGGAGGTAATTATAAATGGAAATATATGATGTAATCATTATTGGAGCAGGACCCGCTGGATTATTTGCAGGAATAAATTTAAAAAATAAAAAAGTACTTATATTAGAAAAAAAGGATAAACCTGGAAGAAAATTATTAATTTCAGGTGGAGGAAAATGTAATATAACAAATACAGGTAAAATTACAGAATTTATTACACATTACGGTGAGAAAAAGAATTTTGTAAAAAAAGCCATATATGCCTTTTCAAATGATGATTTAATTAATTTTTTTGAAATAAATTTTTATATTGACGATTCTGGAAAGGTATTTCCAGAATCAATGAGAGCAAAAGAAATTTTAAATTATCTTTTAGATGAATATCTTGAAGATAAAAAACATGAAATTATATATAACTCAAAGGTTGAAAAGGTTATTAAATCTGATGAATATTTTAAGGTATATACAGAATCCGGGATATTCAATGCAAAAAATTTAATAGTAGCCACAGGTGGAAAATCCTTCCCAATGACTGGAAGTACGGGAGATGGATATAAAATTGCAAAGAGTTTTGGGCATACAATAATTTCTCCCAGACCAGCGTTAACCCCGATTGAGATAGAGAATTATCCATTTGTAGATCTTGCGGGAATTTCTATTAATGTATGGATAAAAAAAGCAAAAAATAAGATGTATGGCAGTTTATTATTTACTCATAAAGGTTTTTCAGGTCCGGTAGTATTGAATTTTTCCAGATATTTAAATGATGGAGATAAAATTCAGATTTCCTTTGTTGATTTTGATAATGAAGAAAAGTTTCGTAAATATTTTGTTGAAAAATCCAATCAAAATAAAAATATGTTATTATACGATTTTTTGAAAAAAGAGTTTCGTTTTCCCAGAAGATTTATTGCTGTGATGTTTAGAATATTAAATATCGATAAAAATAAAAGATTAAATAATCTCTCTAGACATGAAAGGAATAATGTGATACAATATCTTGTTAATCATGAATTTAAAGTGAAAAAAATAGGTGATTTTAACATTGCAATGGTAACTAAAGGGGGAATTGACACCAGAGAGATTAATTCAAAAAGTATGGAATCAAAATTGGTAGAAAATTTATATTTTATAGGAGAGGTTGTTGATGTTGATGGCTACACAGGAGGATATAACCTGCAATGGGCATTTTCATCAGCATATATTGCAGCTAAGAATATTATTGAAAAGGGAGGCTGAAAAAATTGAGAAAATTAAAGTTTTTAATTATGTTATTGTTAATTATTTCGGTAAGTATATTTGCCAGAGTTAATATTTATGTGATTTCAGATATTAATATCTATGATTTACCGTTTTTCTCAAAAGCAAAAACAGGTGATTATATAATAGCAAATGATTATATATCTGTTGTAATTGGTTCAAAGGATAGAGATGATGGATTGGCTGGAAAGATTATAGAAGCTTATGACAATGAAACAAAAAGAACATTAATAGATGAATATAAGATATTTATTCAAAATAAAATATCCTCTCCATTAAAAATAAAATTATATAAAACAAACAAATATGCAAAAATAGAATTTGAAATGAATGATGGAAATATTCAGGAATACTACCTTGGAGATAATAAAAAGTATATAGAGATAAAAAATTATATATACAATAAATCTTCTAAGAAAATAAAAATAATGTTAAAGGATATAGTCTCTTTTAAAGAATTATTCCCAATAATAATTAAAACAAATGAAAGTGGAAAAAAGGTATTGGAAATTCAGGAAAATTTTATATCTTATAGTATATCTTCGGAAAATACGAAAATATTTAGAACATTATTTACTAAAAATTTCGGAGCAGTTATATATAAGCCAGTATATATAAATCCAGATGAAGAAAAGGTATTTTCAAGAAGATTATATATCAGTAAAAATATAGAAGATACAAGAAAAGAAAATTTAAATGCTGAGGAAACATTTAAAGGAAAAATCATTCCATTTGAGAAGATAAGTACATTAGCAAATTTGCCAGTTGTATTATATGACTCAGATGAAAATATGATTTCATTGACTTATACAAATTCCAAAGGCGAATTTTCATTTAGCAATGTAGAGTCAGGATATTATATTTCCATTCAAAATTCCGGTTTTTCAAATAAAAAGATCAAAATAGAAAATCCTGAAAAATTTCTTGAATTGAAAACGTCCCCAATTTATAATAAAAACATATATATATGGCCAGTTTATTTGACAAATCACACAGAAAATTCTGTAATTCTAAACTGGAAAACTATGATTGCAGCAACGGCAGATATTAAAGTTTATAATCGTGGCGAATTAATAAAAACCATTTATGTGAAAAATCCAATGACAATACAACATGTTCCAATAACAGGATTAGTTCCAGGGGAAAAATATGTTTATGAGGTGAATATTAATAATTATTTTGTACCTGCAAATATAAAAACCGTTGGTGAATTTAAAACAAAATCATTAAATGAAGATAATTTAATCTTTGCAGTTTATGGAGATACCAGAACATATCATGAACTACATAAAATGGTGTGTGATGAAATAGCTAAAGAAAATCCAGAATTTGTAATAAATGTTGGAGATCTTGTTGAAAAAGGAGATTACTTACCTGATTGGGATCATTTCTTTAATGAAATATCTAATCTGGCTGAAAAATCAGTATATTATCCACTATTGGGAAATCATGAGAGAAATTCAACATATTATTATGAAGCATTTTATCTTCCACAAGGCAGTGGAGATTATGATAAAAGATGGTATTCTTTTAAATATGGAAAATTATTATTTGTATTTCTTGATTCAAATGCAATTGGTACAAAGCAACTGGAAGACGCCCAATTAAAATGGTTAAAAGAACTTTTTGAAAAGAATAAAAATACGACAAAGTTGGTGTTTTTCCATCATCCATTCTGGAATAATGCAGTAGATTATTATAGCACTTCAGAAAGACATTTAGAAGAAATATGGAGAACGTTGTTTGAAAAATATGATGTTAAAGCTGTATTTAACGGTCATGTTCACAGTTATGAAAGACATGAAAAGAATGGAATAATATATGTTATTACCGGTGGTGGGGGAGCTCCTTTGGAGGTTGAACATAAAAAAGATATAGAGCCAACAACGGTAAAACTTGATTATGGAGAATATCATTATATAATTGCAAAAGTGGAAAAGGATAAAATTATATTTAAAGTTATTGGTGTTGGCCATATTGTCGATAAACTCAATACTGAAAAAATTACAAAACACCATAAAATTATCGATACTTTTGAAATAAAAATAAAATAAAAAACCGGCAAGCTTTGAGCTTGCCGGATATTGTTTTAAAAGGGCCTGGATTGTGGGGAGAGGGAGAGATTCACAATCCAGACAATGGTTTTAGTTTATATCTCTCGCTTTTTTATTATGGTACAATTTTTGTTCCTGTTTTTCCTTCAAGAGCTTCTTTTAATTTTTCCATATCTGTAATTAATGCAGGTTTTCCTGTGTCCTTTACAAAGGAAATACATGATTCTACTTTTGGTAACATGCTTCCTTTAGCAAAGTGTCCTTCTTCAATATATTTTTCAGCTTCTGCAATTGTTAATGTGTCTAATGCTTTTTGATCAGGTTTGTTGAAGTTAATATATACCTTTTCAACAGCTGTTAAGATAATAAATTCATCAGCTCCTAATTCCTTTGCCAATAATGCAGATGCTCTATCTTTATCAATAACAGCTTCAACACCTTTTAATTCACCATTTTCATCATAAATTACAGGAATTCCTCCACCGCCACCAGCTACAACAATAACATCTTTTTCTATTAATTCTTTTATCGTGTTCTTTTCAACAGCGTCAAGAGGAATTGGTGATGGAACAACTCTTCTCCATCCTCTTCCTGCATCTTCTTTAAAGATCCAGCCTTTTTCTTCCATCATTTTTTTAGCTTCTTCTTCACTATAGAATGGACCAACTGGTTTTGAAGGATTCTGAAATCCAGGATCATTTTTATCTACAACAATTTGAGTAACAACTGCTGCAACATCTCTTTCAACGTTTCTTTCCTTTAATATGTTTTTCAATTCCTGTACAATCATATAACCGAGATATCCCTGTGTCATAGCCCCCAATACATCCATAGGAAATGGTGGGATAGTATCTTTAGCAATATCCTGTTGTAATAACAAATTTCCAACCTGTGGACCATTTCCATGTGTAATTACCAGGTCATAACCCATTTCAATCATGTCTGCCAGATAGGATGCAGTTGTTCTGATGTTTTTAAACATGTTTTCTGCTGTTGGCTTTTCACCAGGTCTGTTAACTGCATTACCTCCTATGGCTACAACTGCGAGTCTTTTCATGTAAATTCCCCCTTTTGCGGTGTTTTATAATGTAGCTACCATAATAGCCTTTATTGTGTGCATTCTGTTTTCTGCCTGATCGAATACCTTTGAATGTCTGCTTCTAAATACTTCATCTGTAACTTCTCTAATATCAAGACCTCTTTCTTTAGCTTCTCTTGCAACCTTTGTTTCAAAATCGTGGAATGAAGGGAGACAGTGTAAGAAAATTACATTTGGATTTTCTGTTCTCTTAATTAAGTCCATGTCAACTCTATATGGAGTTAATAATTCAACTCTTTCAGGCATTTTATCTTCTTCACCCATTGATACCCAAACATCTGTGTAAATTACATCTGCTCCTTTTACTCCATCAAGATCTGAAGTATATTCAATAACAGCTCCTGTTTCTTTTGCTGTTTCTAAAGCTTCATTCATCATTTCATCAGATGGTTTTAAAGCTTCAGGTCCTACTGCTACATAATGCATTCCCATTTTCGCAGAAATTCTCATTAATGTATTTGCAACATTATTTCTTGTATCTCCAATAAATACAACTTTCATTTCATTTAATGGTTTGTGGATGAATTCCATCATTGTCATAACATCTGCCAATCCCTGTGTTGGATGTGCTTCATCAGTTAAACCATTCCATACAGGAACACCTGAATATTTAGCTAAATCTTCAACAACCTTTTGTTCAAATCCTCTGTATTCAATACCATCATACATTCTTCCTAAAACCTTTGCAGTGTCTTCGATAGATTCTTTTTTACCCATTTGACTGTTTGTAAGGAATGTAACGTGTGCTCCTTCGTCTAATGCAGCTACTTCAAAAGCTGTTCTTGTTCTTGTTGATGTTTTATCAAAAATTAAAACAATGTTTTTTCCTTTTAATGTTTCTGTTCTAATACCTGCTCTTTTTTTTGATTTTAAATCAAAAGCTAAATCTAATAAATATTTTATTTCTTCTGGTGTATAATCCTTTAATGATAATAAGCTTCTTCCTTTTAAATTTACTGGCATTTTAAATCTCCTCCTTTATGTTTAAAAGTATTTAACCTTTCAGATGTATTATACATCTTGAAGAGATTTTCTCAAAACGAAAAATCTTTTTAAATTTAACCAGTATGAAGAAAATTTCATGATTATAATTTATTATTTTGAGTATGCGTAAGTATGATTGAGTATGCGTGAGTATGCGTGAGTATGCTTAATTTCGAAAAAATATATGATATAATAAAATAGAAAAAGTGAGGTGTAAAGCTATGTGGAAAAATTATATCATAATATTACTGATTTTTGTATTATTTTTTTCATCTTGTATAAAAAAAGCTGAACCGATTGTTGACACCAATTTTTCTGATTTGTCTGATAATCAAAAAGAAATCCTGATAAGAGTAATGGCTGCAGCATATAATGCTGGGGAAAATAGGGATTTTAAAGATATTTTAAATAATTATGTTTATAGTACTTCATATACTTATGATGAAAATATATGGGGCAATTATAAATATTTCACTGGATTAAGCAATATTATGCCAACGAAGAATTTAACCTTAAAAGATATAGATTCAGAAGATAAAAGGATAGAAATTTATGTTGGAAATATTATGAATAATTATATAAATAACAGTAATTCTGTTAAACTTATAGATGCATTTGATGAAAAGATTCCTGTAAATCCTCAAAAAACAGATAGGGATTTTTCCAATTTAAATCCAGAATTATTATCCAGTTATGAGAAAAGAGATTTTCTTGTTGAAAGAGTCTATAATCTTATTTCAAGAGATTATAATGATAAATATTTATTCAGAACATGGTATGATAAATATTTTAGTGAAGAATTAACCAACGAAGAAATACGAAAATATGCAGAATATATTGTTGATGTTGCATATACATATACGCATTCAAATATAATTCTGGAAAACAAAACATCTTATGACCCTCCAAAAGTATATCTAAACCATATACCTGTTGAATTGGCTCTTGCAATAATATATCAGGAGTCAAAATTCTTTCCTGGAACATTTAGGGCAGAAATTAGGGATAATAAAATATATGCCATTTCATTTGGATTAAGCCATATATTAATAGACGCAGACTTTTTATATATCGCTTCATCTAATGATGATATTGGTGATGGAATAATAAAACAATATAAATTTAATCAAATTTCAAGTTATTATCTTGGCAATAATTTAAATGAAGAAACATATTTTTCAGATTGGGACTTAATTACAATTCGTGGGTCGATATTATATGAATTAATATTTTTAGACTCGCTTTATCAAAAATTTATAGTAGATGTGAAGGAGGCTATAAAATGATAGGAGTTATAGGTAGTTCAAATATGGATATTGTTTTAACTGTAGAACATTTCACCAATCCCGGGGAAACTCAAAAAGCAAAAGAATTGGAATACTTTCCAGGAGGAAAAGGAGCAAATCAGGCTGTTGCTGCAGCAAAACTTTCAAATAAAGAAGTATACTTTTTTACAGCGCTTGGAAATGATGAATTTGGGAAAAAGCTTGCCAGGAATTTTGACGAATTAAATATAAAAGGATATGTTTATACAGATTTGCCAACAGGAAGAGCATATATCGAAGTAACAAAAAAAGGAGAAAATAGAATAGTTATATTTGAAGGAGCAAATGGTTTTATTACGCCTGAAATTGTTGAAAAAAAGATAGGGATTTTGCAGGAATATAAATATTTTTTGTTGCAAAATGAAATACCTTTTGAAACAACATTGCATGTAGCAAAAATATTAAAATCTAAAAAGAAGATAGTTATATTTGATCCGGCACCAGCTCCCAACATAACAGATGAAATTTTTAAGTATGTTGATTATTTTACACCAAATGAGGAAGAATTTAAGTATCTTTCAAATAAATTTTTTAACCTTGATCCAGAAAAAAATTTAAAAGAGATATTAAGAAAGTTCTTTAATCTCGGAATAAAAAATATTATATTAAAACGCGGGCCAGAAGACGTAATATTATATAATAGAAATTATATATTGAAAATTCCTGCATTTAAGTTTGAAAATGTAATTGATACCACAGCGGCTGGAGATGTTTTTAATGGGGCATTGGCTACTGCATTAGAAGAGGGTAAAAATATTAAAGAGGCAATAGTTTTTGCATGTGCAGCAGCAGGATTGTCTGTTACAAGAAAGGGTGCTCAATCATCAATACCTGCTCGTAAAGAGGTTGATGAATTTCTGGAAACAATAGATAGATAAAAAAAGCCAGAGTTTTTAAAAACTCTGGCTTTTAAAATTATTGTTTCTTCCATTTAAAATATATTCCTGCAAGAGGAGGTAAGGTAATATTAATTGAGTATTCTCTTCCGTGGAATGGAATATGCTCTGCATATATTCCGCCCTGGTTTCCTACATTACTTCCCCAATATATTTCAGAATCTGTATTTAATATTTCTTTATAAAATCCGGGTTTTGGAACACCTATTCTATAATCATATCTTACAACAGGTGTGAAATTAAATACTGCAACAATAAATTCATCAGGATTTTTACCCTTTCTAATAAATGAAATAACACTATTTTCAGCATCATTATAATCTATCCATTCAAATCCTTCAGGCGAATAATCAACTTCATATAATTCGGGGTTTTCTTTATACAACCTATTAAGATCATCGATTAATTTTAACATCTTTTTATGAGAATCAAATTCTAACAAATTCCAATCAAGTGCTTTTTTACAATTCCATTCATTAAATTGAGCTATATCATTGCCCATAAACAATAATTTTTTTCCTGGATGTGCGAACATATAAGAATAGAATAACCTTAAATTAGCAAATTTTTGCCAGTAATCCCCGGGCATTTTATTTATCATAGAACCTTTTCCGTGAACAACTTCATCATGAGATAAAACGAGTATATAATTTTCCGAAAATGCATATACCAGTGAAAAAGTCAATTCATTTTGATGATGTTTTCTAAATAATGGATCTCTGGCCATATATCTCAATGAATCATTCATCCATCCCATATTCCATTTCATGGAAAAACCGAGACCGCCAAGATCTACAGGTTTAGATACTCCTGGCCATGCAGTTGATTCTTCAGCGATAGTCAATATTCCAGGGAAGTATTTATGAGTAATTGAATTAAAGTATTTTAAAAATTCTATTGCTTCAAGGTTTTCTCTACCGCCATAAATATTTGGTATCCATTCTCCTTCTTTTCTACTAAAATCAAGATATAACATAGAAGCCACAGCGTCAACTCTTAAGCCATCTATATGAAATTTATCGAGCCAATAAAGTGCATTGGATATAAGGAAATTCTTAACTTCATTTCTTCCATAATTGAATATATATGTTCCCCAATCTGGATGTTCTCCTAATCGAGGATCCATATGTTCATATAAGGCTGTTCCATCAAATTTTCCTAAGCCATGTGCGTCTTTTGGAAAATGCCCTGGAACCCAATCAAGTATAACTCCAATATTATGTTGATGCATATAATCAACAAAGTACATAAAATCTTCAGGTGTTCCATAACGACTTGTTGGTGAAAAGTAACCTGTTACCTGATATCCCCACGATTCATCAAGAGGGTGTTCTAAAACTGGCATAATTTCAATATGAGTGTATCCATGTTTTTTTACGTATTCAACCAACTGATGTGCCAGTTCTCTATAATTTAAGAATTCATCATTATTTTTTTTCTTCCATGAACCAAGATGAACTTCGTAAATAGAAATAGGTTTTTCAAACCAATTTGTTTCTCTTCTTTTATCCATCCATTTTTTGTCATTCCATCTGTGTTTATTATTTAAATCATAAACAATGGAAGCATTTTTAGGACGCAATTCAGTATATGTTGCATATGGATCGGCCTTTAATAATAATTCCCCGGTTTGTGTTTTTATTTCAAATTTATAAATATCTCCTTCTTGAACCAATGGAATAAAAATTTCCCAGACTCCAGAACTTCCGAGAACTCTCATTTGATGAACTCTGCCATCCCAATTATTAAAATTACCAACTACGCTTACTCTCTTAGCATTTGGTGCCCATACTGCAAAATATGTTCCTTTTGCACCATCTATTTCCATTGGATGAGCACCAAGCTTTTCATAAATCTTATGATTATTTCCTTCATTAAAAAGATACAGATCATAGTCTGTAAGAACAGGTAGAAAACTGTATGGATCCCGTGACTTCCAGCTATTTCCAATTGAATCAGTGTATAAAAATTCATATTTAAAGAATGTTTTTCTTTTTAAAACTTTTTCAAATAATCCATCTGGATGTATTTTTTCCATTTTGTATTTTCTTTTTGTTTTTGTATCTAAATTGATTATTTCTATTTTTTCAGCAAAAGGGTGAAATGTTCTTATAACAATTTCCTTTTCATTTAATTTATGAATTCCTAAAACTGAAAACGGGTCATGATGCTCAGCTTTTACTATTTTTAACATTTCATCATTAAGCATGCTTCCCATATTAATACCCCCTTACACGGTTAGCTTTTGAGAAAATCAAAGAAAAAAGAAGATTTTTCCTTTTACTTGTCTTTCTTTAATTATAACACATTTTTTTGCGCTGTCAATAGAAAGTATAAAAAATATTAAAAAAAATATAAAATCCTCTGAAAATAATATTTGAGTGTCCAATAATTAAAAACGCTCAAACCTTGATTGCAAATCTTCAAAAATAGCTCATTCCCACCGGTCGTTGCAGACTCACGTCCATGTTCGTCTTCACTCAAAATCACATCCATGTGATTTTGACCGGTTCCATTCGCTATTTTTTCAGGCAATCTGCGAGTTTTCGCTTTTTTAAATTATTGGACACTGTAAAAATAATATATTCTTCAGAGGATTTTATATTTCAATCAACAAGTAATATCATTATATCATTGACATTGGTTCCTGTTGGACCGGTTTTTAAAAGAGCCTCACCTTCACTTAACCCATTATAGGTATCGTTATTCTCTAAATAAATTTCAGGATCAAGCCCTTTTTTTCGAATTTTAGTTATTGTTTTTCCGTTTACAATTCCTCCTGCTGCATCTGTAGGACCATCTGTTCCATCTGTTCCAAAGGAAGAAAAATAAACATTTTCAAAACCTTCTATATCAATAGCAAAAGAATATGATAATTCCTGATTTCTTCCACCATAACCAGTTCCTTTAACATAAACTATGGTTTCTCCTCCAGCGATTATTGCAGCAGGAGGTTTTAAGGGATTTCCCGTTGTAATTATTTCCTTGGCAATTCCAGCAAAGATTTTTCCAGCTTCCTTTGCTTCGGCATTTAATATGGAAGTAAGCAATAATGTATTATATCCCAATTCTTTAGCTTTTTTTATAGCTTCTTCACAGGCGAGTCTTACACTTCCAATTATTATATGTTTGGCATTTTGAATATTTTTTGGTGTTTCTTTTTTCAGGAGTGAAAGTATTTTATCATTAATATTTAACTCATATTTTTTTATTACATTTAACACGTCATTGTATGTATATTTATCAGGATAGGCTGGACCGGAAGCAATACTTTCAAGATTATCGCCAAGTACATCGGACAATACAAGAGCATATATATTTTTTGGATAAATTAAATTAGCAAATTTTCCACCTTTTACCCTAGAAAGTCTTTTTCTTATCATGTTTATTTCATTAATTTCAGCACCAGATTTTAAAAGTTGATCGGTAATATTCTGTATGTCATGTAATGTAATATTATCTTCTGGCATTTCAAATAACGCTGAACCACCACCGGATATTAAAAATAAAATAATATAATCATCTGGTAACTTTTTAATTCTTTCAATTGCGATTTTTGTGGCATTTAAACTGTTTTCATCTGGTATTGGGTGTCCTGCTTCAAAGATTTCAAGTGAATCGATTTTTCCCAGGCTATGCTTATATTTTGTAATAACTATACCATCTTTTATTTTATCTTTTAATATTTCTTTAGCAGCATTAGCCATTCTCCATGCAGCCTTTCCAATTGATAATAAGAATATTTTATTATTGTTTTGAATTTCTGAAAATTTACTTATATGTTTTTTTACGGCATTTTCGGGTAATACAGAATTAATGGTATGGGAAATAATTTCTCTTAGTTCTTTCTCGGCCATAGCAATTCCCCCTTTCATCTTTATTATAACATAATAATAAAAAACCCTGCATTTTTGCAGGGTTTTGTTTAAATAATTGGATATTCTATTGTAATTTGTGCAATTTTAAATACTACCTTTTCTAAGTAATAGGAATTACCTCCGCCATTATACCATCCTACAGCATGGGTTATATCACCGTGTATTTCCTGTAAATAAGATAAATAAGCAGTTCCTACAAGAATATTATATTTAGGATCAAATAATAATCTATCCTTTATCCATTTTAAATCTGTGGATTTGTAGCCGTATTTTTCAAATCTGTCATAATACATTTCAATAATATATTTAGCTGTTTCAGCACGAATTTGCATGTATCCAATCTCTCCATATTTTCCTATAACGTTTCTAAAACTCGTTTCAATATCGATAATAGAGGCTATGAGAATTGGTGAAATGTTAAATTCCTTTGATGCTAATAAAATGCCTTCTGCTAATGCTACTTTTCTTTCTGGTTTTAATTCTTTTCCTGTAGTAAGTTTGTATTCTCGGTTCATAAAGTCCATTAAAAAGATTTTTAAATTTGTTTCGTTTGTAAGGTTATAATTCTTATCATTTCCAAAATTGAGAATACTTACTACAAGTATTAAGATGATAATAAGATGTTTTTTTATAAACATCACCTCCGTTTAATTTTTTATATTTTTTATATTTTTTATAATTATTGTAGAATGTCCATTGAGTTTTATAATGTTTTTGTTTTTTACAAAAGAACCATTTAATAGCTGTATTTCGGTATTTTTGATGTTTATATTTATAGGTTGATTTTTAAAATTATGATAAACATCAAATTTGTTGTTTTTACCTATTAATGAATACGAAATAAAGTATCTGTTGTTTCTTATATTATCTATTCTGGCATTAGAAAGCCAGATATTGTCTTTTCTAAATTTAATTAATGTTTTTATATAATTGAGAAGACTGTCTATATCATTTCTTTCTGATTCGTATGAAATATTTGAATATGGCGGGTTATATTTACAACCTTTCCATTCCGTTTGACCGGGTCCAAATCCGTTTTCATACCATTGAAATGGTTCTTGAGAATCTTCTGTAAAGTTTACATCTAAGTTTAATCCTTTCATTCCTAGCTCTTCGCCATAGTATATAAATTGATATCCTGGAAGCGTGAATAATATTGAATAAGCTAATTTAACTTTATTGATGTCGTTATTTAATTCTGAAACAAGGCGATTCATATCATGATTTGTTAAAAAGTTGCCCGAAACAGATTCAACATTCCCCTTTATATAATGGGATAATGTATTTTTAATGCCTTTTACCAATAAATGGGGATCTTGAAACTTTACAGCATCTTTTATTTCATAGGATAATGGAAAATTAAATTCGATATCAAATAGTCCATGATATTTTTTAACCACCTCTGGTGAATCCCAGATTTCACTAACAATAATGGAATTTTCATTTATAGATTTTATATAATCCACCATTTCCTTCCAGAATTTAATGGTTTTTTCATGTTGATATTCAAATTTTCCTTTTTCTATATTGTAATCAAAGATATGTTTTGCTGCATCCAGTCTGAATCCATCAATTCCAAGATCTAACCAGAATTTAAAAATACCTTTCATTTCTTCCCATAACTCAGGATTTTCGAAATTTAAATCTGGCGAGGAAGAGCCAAATAAACCATAGAAATATTTATCTTTGTATTTAAACCATATTGGACTGTTGTCCCAATGTCTCTTTTCGTTTATATCTGTTTTTTCATTTTGCCATACATAATAGTCGACATATTTTTTATCTCCATTAATAGCTTTTTGAAACCACTGGCATTTTACAGAAGTGTGATTAATTGGGATATCTAAAATAATTTTTATATTTTTTTCATGTGCTATTTTTATTAATTTTTTTAAATCATCAAAATTACCGTATAAAGGATTTATCGAATAGAAGTCAATAATAGTATAGCCATGAAAAGAAGCTGATTTCATAATTGGTAATAACCATATTCCATCTATTCCCAGTGTTTGTAAATAATCCAATTTTTGAGTTATACCATTTAAATCTCCAATTCCGTCATCATTTGAATCAAAAAATGAACGAACAAATAATTCATAGAAAATCATTTAAATCCCCTTTCATAATTTATGATATAATACATATTGAGACTATTATGAGGTGATAATATGAAACAAAAATTGACCATGTATAAAATAACGATTATATATATTCTCGCATTATTAATTTTAATTTTCTCCTCTTTCCTTATCATATCATCTTTTTTGAAACAAAAGGAGCAAATAGATAAATTTTATGAAAATATCAAATTAACAATAGAAGTGGTAGATTCCATAATTATAAATGATTTTGAAAATGAAATAATTGATTTTGTTTATTCACAAGAGAATACAAATATTATTGAAGAAGTGGAAAAACCAGAAAGAATAGAAAAAACAAAATTCCTTAAAAATATATATGATGTTAATTTATATTATATAGTTTCTGAAAACCCTAAACCTATATTTCTTTTAATATATAAAAATACATATAAGTATATTAGTTTAAATTTTGAAACGTTATTTGATAACAGATTTCTCAATATAAATCTGTTTTTTGATTATTATATAGTTGATAATTATGGAAATTTTATATATGGAAACAGAGATTTATATGAAAAAAATAAAAAAGAAATTTGTGTAAAAAAAATTTGTAGAAGAGATGGAACTTATTTGAGTGATTTTGAATTTTTTAATTTAAAAAATGAAAATTTATTAAAGATTTATACGTTTTATAAACCGAATATTTTTGGGTTTATAAGAGATTATGCACAAACTATTTTGTATACTTTTATTCTGGCATTTTTATTTGCACTTGTGTTTCATTATATTATTTATAAATATATTACAGGAGTTTTTAAGGATAATGTAAAAAAAATAAGTGAGATACATATAAATTATAATACGGGTAAAATTTTAAAAAATGAATTTGAACCATCAAAAGTAAAAGAATTTGATGAAATATTTAATTTATTTAACGAGAAGATTTATTTGCTTGAGAAACCTATTGAAAATCTTTTAAAAGAGAATAAGTATTTAAGAAATGAAAATGAAAAATTATATAAAGAAAATGCAGGGATAATAAACTTTTTATCGGCATTTAAAAAATTTTCATATGGAAAGATTACATATCAAAATTTTAAATTTGAAGTAAAAAAGATAATTGAAGATATGACATTTGAATCTGAACCTTTAAAAGAATCATTAAATTTTCTTTTTAATGATTTAAGTATAAAAACAATTGAAAATGAAAATTTAAAAAGAAATTATTTTGAACAACTGGAAATTTTGTTTAGCGTTCTTGGTGTTTTGGCTGAAATAAAAGAATATAATTATAAGCATGTGGAATTAATGGGAGAAATTTCTATTTTAATAGGAAAAAAAATAAAAATGAAAGAGCTACAATTAAAAAATCTGTATTTAGGTGCAAAAATACATGATCTTGGAAAAAGCTATATTCCAGATAGCATTTTATTAAAAAAAGAAAAACTAACAGATGAAGAATGGGAAATAATAAAAAAACATCCTAAAATAGGATTTTTATTGATAAAAGAAATTTCTTTAAAGCCTTTTTCAACAGCTGCAATGATTATTATTTCTCATCATGAAAGATGGGATGGAAAGGGATATCCATATGGAATAGAAGGAGAGAGTATTCCAATAGAAAGTAGAATAGTGAGTATAATAGATACATTTGTTGCGTTAATTACAGAAAAACCGTATAGAAAAGCATATACATATTCTGAAGCATTTAAAATAATAGAGTATGAAAAAGGAAAGAAATTTGATCCGGAATTGGTTGATGTGTTTCTTGAATCAAAAGAAGAAATAATAAATATAATCCAGGAAATAAAAAATAAAAAAGCCGTGTTGTGAAACACGGCTTTTTTATTTTTTTATTACAATGTAAAAGCGATAACAACAGCTCCAATTGAAATTAATACAGAGATAATTCCTAATGTCTTGGCAAATCCAGCGTCTTTCTTTAATTGATCATTATTGCTTGTGCTATCTGAAATATCTGCTTTTAATTCTTCGATTTTTTCGTTAAATGTTTTTGCAGTTACATAATTTGATAATTTTGTATCTAAAGCAGAAACTTCAAGATATCTTGTTAAATCTGTTTTTAATGCATAATCTTTTAAGTCTCCTAAAGTTGCATATTTTTTAAGATCAGAAAGCATAGCATAATCTTTCAATGTATCTTTAGTAACATAATTATCCAATTTTGTATTAAATGCATTTATTGAATTAGCATTTTCATCAACTTTTGATTTTAAAGAAGATAATTCCATTTCTAAAGCTTTGAAATCTTCTGATTTTACAAATCTGGTTTCTAAATCAGAAATTTTTGCGTAATCGGAAAGATATTCTTTTACTGTTGCTTCAACATCATCTTTTGTTGCAAATTTGTCATTTAAATTCATTATTTCATTATTATATTTTTCTTCTAAAGCAGCAACTTTATTAGCGAGAACTCCTAAAGTTTCCATTGCTGACTTATTTGCTGATAAATCTTTTTTAACGCTTTCAACTGAAGAATAAAGAGCTTTTAATTCTGCAACCTGTGATTCTAAAGATTTAATTCTTGCATCGTAAGTTGAAACTTCTTTTTCTACAGCATCTGTTTTTGAACTTAAAAAGCTTAATACGTCATACGCACTTTTTAATTCATTTACGGAATTTTCGAGTTGTGTAATTTTTGAGTTGAATTCTTTTGTATCCATATTTAACAATTGAGCTTTTATCATTGCATTGATTTCATCTTTTGATAATCCCTGTTGTTTTGATAATTCGTTAACCTTTTTATCTAATTCAACAACCTTTTCAGCAAGAGTTGCAAATAACTGTTGTTCAACATACTTTAATGCTCTATCTAAAGCAACAGTTAACTGATATCTGTTTACCTGAGATAATCCCTGATATGTTCCATCTGGAAAGCCTTCTATAATTCCAAGTGAAGATAACCTTTCAATTGAATCGTATGCCCAGTGATTTACAGGGACATCTTTATATGTTGTTGCAGCAAATGATGCTACTGCCAATGCTAACGCCATAAGAATGATTAATAGTTTTTTCATCCTATACACCTCCAAAAAATTTTATTATTTTCTTAAGTCTCATATCTTATTTTACCACAAAAATCAAAAAAAATGGTAAAATAAATTGGTATTTTTAGACATATTTTTATGATATACTTATAAAGAAAAATTTCTTCACTGTTATTTTCCCTGTAAATATAAGAAAAATCCTAAATTTATTATATAAAAATCTATCTGGAGGTGTTTAAATGAAATTAAAAAGAACACATAAGTGTGGGAATTTAAATTCATCAAATATAGGTCAGGAAGTTATCCTGAATGGTTGGGTTGAAAGAATAAGGGATCTTGGAGGAATTAAATTTGGATTGTTGAGAGATATTTCTGGAAAGGTTCAATTTGTTATAGATCCTGAAAATAAAGAAATTTATGAAATTGCAAAAACAATAGGAAATGAATATGTAATAGCTATAAAAGGTGTTGTAAGAAAAAGACCTGACGATGCGATTAATAAAAATATGCCAACTGGTGAAATTGAAATTGACGTAAATGATATGGAAGTATTATCAGAATCAGAAACTCCGCCTATTTATGTAAATAAAGATGAGGAAATTTCAGAAAATCTAAGATTAAAATATAGATATCTTGATTTAAGAAAGGATAGAATGAAAAAAAATCTTGTAATGAGGCATAAGGCTTTACAAATTGTAAGGCAATACCTTTCTGAAAATGACTTTTTGGAAATAGAAACACCATATTTAACTAAAAGTACCCCTGAAGGTGCAAGAGACTTTTTAGTGCCATCAAGATTAAAACCAGGTAATTTCTATGCATTACCTCAGTCACCACAATTGTTTAAACAATTGTTAATGGTTTCTGGATTTGATAGATACTTCCAGATTGCACGATGTTTTAGAGATGAAGACTTTAGAGCAGATAGACAGCCTGAATTTTCACAAATAGACTTTGAAATGTCATTTGTTGAAATGGATGATATTTTAACACTTACAGAAGGGTTATTAAAAAAATTATTTAAAGAATTATTAGATTATGATCTTGAAACACCTTTAAGAAGATTTACATACGATGAAGTGATGAATAAATATGGCAGTGATAAACCAGACACAAGATATGGCCTTGAAATTAATGATTTTAGCGAAGACTTTAAAGAAACAAAAGCAGATTTCATAAGAAAAGTGATAGAAAATGGTGGAAAAATCAAAGGAATAGTTTTATCTGAAAAAGCAGATAAATTCTCAAGAAAAAGAATAGATGAATATACAGAATTTGCAAAATCAGTTGGTGCAGGTGGACTTATCTGGATAAAAAATGAAAAAGGAGAAGTAAAATCTTCAATTAAGAAAATAGCTGAAAATGAAATCAAAAATATATTTGATAAAGGTCTTATAAAAGATAACGATATAGCTTTCTTAATTGTTGGAGAAAATGAAGAAGTGAATAAGATTTTAGGTCATATAAGGGTTAAATTAATAAAAGAAGAGATGGAAAAGAAAGATGGATTTGATGTATTATGGGTTGTAGACTTTCCAATGTTTGCATGGGATGAAGAAGAAAACAGACTTGTTGCGGAGCATCATCCTTTCACAATGCCAAAACTTGATGATTTTGAAAAATATGCAGATTCAGATCCATTGAAAATAAGAGCTCAATGTTATGATCTTGTTATAAATGGGTATGAAATGGCAAGTGGTAGTATAAGAATTCACAGAAAAGATCTTCAGAATAAAATCTTTGAAATGATAGGTTTAAGTGATGAAGAAATAAATGAAAAATTCGGATTCTTGATTGAAGCATTTAAATATGGTCCTCCACCACATGGAGGAGCCGCAATAGGATTTGATAGATTAATTGCTGTAATGGCAGGAGAGGATTCAATAAAAGAGGTTATAGCCTTCCCGAAAACAGCAAGTGGTTCAGATCCTATGACAGAAGCTCCATCGGAAGTTTCTGAAAAACAATTAAACGAATTAAAGATAAAATTAGATTTATGAGGTGACATGGAATGAGCAAAACATTCAAAGTGGCAATTGATGGACCAGCGGGTTCAGGAAAAAGTACTATAGCAAAGGAAATAGCAAAGATATTTAATTTATATTATCTTGATAGCGGTGCATTATATAGAGCTTTTGGGTATTTCGTAAAAAAAATGAATTTTGATTTATTTAATGAAGATGATATAATAAAAGCATTGAAAGACTTTGATATAAAAATAATTGATGGTGAATATTATCTTGGTGACGAAAAGCTTGGAATGCAGATTCGAACGCCTGAAATTGGAAAAGCAGCTTCTATAGTAGCTAAAAATGAAAAAGTAAGAAATAAGGTTAATGAAATATTAAAATCACTTTCGAAAATACATAATGTTGTTATTGATGGAAGAGATATTGGAACAGTGGTATTACCTGATGCTGACGTGAAAATCTTTCTTACAGCATCAATTGAAGAAAGAGCCAGAAGAAGATATAAAGAATTACTTGAAAAAGGGAAAAATGTAAATTATGAGGAAATTTATAAAGAAATAGAAAAAAGAGATATTGCTGATTCCACAAGAGATATAGCTCCATTAAAACCTGCTGAAGATGCAATAACCGTTGATACTACTGGGAAAGATATTAAAACCGTAGTTGATGAAATTAGTAAAATAATAAATAAAAAAATAAATCAGGAGTGAATTTTGTGGAAATAAAATTAGCCTCAAAAATAGGTTTTTGTTATGGTGTTCAAAGAGCATACGAAAAAGCAGTAGAGCTTTCAAAAAGTGGTGAAAAGGTATATTTATATGGAGATCTTGTTCATAATAATGAAGTAAAAAAAGATTTGTTAAATAGGGGAATTTTATCTTTTGAATCTTTGGATGTTTTACCGGAAGATTCCGGAGAAGCAATTTGTATTATCAGGGCTCATGGTGTTCCCAAAAAAGATAAAGAATATTTAGAAAAGAATTTTAAAAAAATAGTTGATTTAACCTGCCCTATTGTTGAAAATGTTTTTAAATATGCATATGAAATGCAGAAAAAAGGATATTTTATAGTTGCATATGGCAAAAAAGAACATGCTGAAATGATAGGATTAAAAGGAAACATAGATGAAGAAAAAGTTATTATTTTAAGAGAACCTACATATGTTAAAAGCGATAAAATATGTATAATTACTCAAACAACCATGGATTATAATAATTTCAAAAATTTTTCCTCAGAAATGGTAAAATTATGCGATTATAATGAGATTTTAATTAAAGATACAATTTGTTATGAAACGAAAATCAGAGAAAATGAAGCAAAAGATATTGCAATTTGGGCAGAATTTGTTATAATAATAGGCGGAAAGCATAGTTCCAATACGCGAAAGTTATATGAAATTTCAAAAAAATATAATGAAAATACGGTTCATATTGATTCGGTTAATGAGTTAAAAGAAATGCAGATTACAAAACAATATAATAGGGTGGGAATTCTTACAGGGACTTCCACACCAAATAAATCATTAGAAGAAGTCATTGAATATCTAAGGAGGGGTTTTGATGGTTGAAGACAAAAACGAGTTTGAGAAGATGCTTGATGAAGTAAGTGAATTTCATATAAAAAAGGGGGAAACATTAACTGGTGAGATTATTTCCATTAGTTCTGATGGAGTATACGTTTCTGCGCCAGGGAAAGCATTTGATGTTTATGTGGGAAAGGATTATTTATTAAAAAATATTGATGAATATAAAAAAGGTGAAAAAATAAAGGTAAAGCTTTTAAAAATTAATGATGCAGAAGGACAGGCTTTTGGTTCTGAAAAAGCTGCAAAGAAAGACGAAATAATTGATGAAATTGTAGAAGGTAAAGTAGTAAAGGGAAAAATCAAAGAAAGAGTTGAAAAAGGATATATAGTAGAACTTGAAAATGTTGTAAGAGCATTTTTGCCAGGCTCTCTTGCAATGTTAAATCCAAATGAACCATTTCCAAGAGAAGAAATGGATTTTCTTGTAATTAAAAGAGAAGAGAGAAGAAGAAGATTAAATATTGTAGTTTCAAGAAAAGGATTGGTAGATAAATATATCGAGGAATTTTTCAATACACATAATTTAAATACACTTGTTGAAGGTGTAGTTACGGGAATAAAAGAATTTGGATTATTTATAAGTTTAAATCCATACATTACAGCATTGGTTCCAAAAAGCGAAATTTCCTGGGATAAAAAAGTTGATATAAATGAAATGTATAAAATAGGAGACAAAGTAAAAGGTATAATTATAAAACTTGATAAAGAAAATAGAAAAATTTCTGTATCAGTAAAAAGATTAAAAGACGATCCATGGGAAACAGTAGAAAAAGATTATCCAGTTGATTCAATTGTAGAAGGGGAAGTTATAGAAATATTCCCATTTGGATTTGCTGTAAAATTAGGTGAAGGTATTGAAGGATTGGTACATGAATCAGAAATTTTCTGGTCAGGTAAAAGGAAAATTGAGGATGTTGTATCAGTTGGAGATAAAGTGAAAGTAAAAGTTCTCTCAATTGATAAAGACAAAAAGAAAATCACATTAAGCTATAAACAGGTTTTAGGAGATCCATGGAAAGATATTGATGAAAAATTGCATGAAGGCGATATTGTAGATGGAGTGGTAGAAAAAATATTACCAAATGGTTTGATAATAAAACTCGATAATGAATTAACAGGATTTTCCCATGTTTCAGAATTATCCTGGAATTTTGTAGATAATGTTGAAGATTTATTTAAAGAAGGAGATAAAGTAAAAGTAAAGGTTTTACATGTAGATAAAGAAAATAGGAAAATAAAATTAAGTGTAAAACAGGCAAAAGAAAATCCATGGAAAAAGGTATCAAATGAATTAAAAAATGGTGATGAAATTTCAGGTAAAGTGGTAAAATATGTTGGAAAAGGTGCTGTAATTATCGTTGATGAATATGAAGTAGAAGCATTTATTCCAAAATCAAAGATAAATCTTGAAGAAAATCAGGATATAAAAGATGTATTGGAAATTGGAAGTACAGTAAATGGTAAAATAATTAAAATAGAATTTGAAGCTGAAGATCAAAAAGGAAGTATGGTTGTTAGCTTATTAGAAGAATAAGAGGTGATTAAATAAATGAAACCAGTTGTACTAATCATTGGGAAACCAAATGTAGGCAAATCAACTTTATTTAACAGGTTGATAAAAGAAAAAAAAGCAATAGTAATGGATATGCCAGGTGTAACAAGAGATCAAATATTTAGTGAGGCACGCTACGATGGGCGTGCCTTCACCTTAGTTGATACATGTGGTATTTTTGAAGAGCCTACCAATGAATTAGAAGCTATTGCAAAAGAAAAAGTTATGAATTCGCTTGAAGAAGCGGATTCAATAATATTTGTAATTGATGGAAGAAATGGATTAACCGCAGAAGACTATTATCTTGCAAACACACTTAGAAAAATAAAGGATAAAGTAATTCTTGTTGCAAATAAGGTTGAATCATATGAAAAGTTTGAATTAAACGTATTGCCAGAAATTTATAAATTAGGATTTGGAGAGCCAATTCCAATATCTGCTGAACATAATAAAAATCTGGATGAATTAATAGAAAAATTATTTGAAAAAATTCCAGAGCATATGGAAGAGTTAGAAGAAAATGATGAAGATATTATAAAGGTTGCTCTAATTGGGAGAGCAAATGCCGGTAAATCCTCATTATTTAATGCAATTACAGGTATTGAAAGAGCAATAGTTTCAAATGTTCCGGGGACAACAAGGGATACAATAGATGAATTAGTGGAAATAAATGGACAGAAATATCTTTTTGTTGACACAGCAGGATTAAAGAGAAAATCAAAAACCAAATACGGCAGTGTGGAAATGTATAGTACTGTTAGGACTATACGTGCAATTGAAAACTCAGATGTGGTGGTTCTTTTAATTGATGCAACAGAGGGAATTACTCAACAGGATAAAAAAGTAATAGGAACTGCTGAAAATAGAGGTAAGGCTACAGTTATAGCATTTAATAAATGGGATTTAGTAAAGTATCACGATAAAAGAGTGGAAGAATATTTAAAAATGTTTGAAAAAGAATTATATTTTGTAAATTATAGTCCTGTTGTATTCACTTCTACAGTAAAACATTGGGGAATAGAAAAACTTATGGATGCAATTAACACCGCATATGAATCATATACAAGAAGAATACCAACAAGCGCTTTAAATGCGGCATTGGAAAGATTTATGATGGTTTCTCCACCACCAGTTAGAAAAGGAAAAAGAATAAAGATATATTATGGAACTCAGGTTGATGTAAAACCACCGGTATTTACATTTTTCAGCAATATGCCTCATGAAATACCAAAATCATATCAAAGAGCTATTCAAAATATGATACGTAGATATATAGATCCATTTATTGGATCCCCTGTATTTATAAAATTTAAAAACCGTAAGAAATAATGAGGTGATTAAATTGTCTTTGATATTATGGATAATTTTTGGATATTTATGTGGTTCTATACCTTTTAGTTATATTATGGCAAAAATAAAAGGTATAGATATCACCAAAGTTGGAAGTGGAAATGTTGGAGGAACAAATGTTTTAAGAAGTGCAGGGGCTTTGCCTGGAATATTAAGCATGGTTCTTGATGCAGCTAAGGCATTTTGTCCAACATTTTTAGCCTTTAAATTTTCTGGAAGTATAGCTTATTTAGTGGCATTAGCTGCTGTATTAGGGCATTTGTTTCCGATATGGTTAAGATTTAAAGGTGGTAAAGGAGTGGCTTCCACTGTTGGTACGTATTTTGCATTAAATCCTACAATTGGATGGTTGTTTTTTATGATATGGCTTCCTATAACGTTAATTACAAAATATGTATCGCTGGCCTCTATAGTTACATTAACAATACTTGGATTTGTTAGTTTCCTTTTTTCAAAAGAATTGGGAATATTAAATCTTACCCTTGCAGGGTTAAGTGTATATATGCATAAAGCTAATATTCAGAGATTAATTAATGGAAATGAAAGAAAAACAGATATCATAGAGATAATTAAGAAATCGGTAAGATAATGAAAAATAAGTTTATTGTTCTGGTATTTCTTATTGTACTAACTATTTTTGCATATTCTCAAAATTTAACAGAAAGCGAAAAAATGGCTCGAAAATTATTTTCGGAGAGCCTTCAGGCTTTTTTTTCTGGTAATAGATATGAAGCAAGATTAAAGTTATCTGAAGCAATGACCAATGAAATTTATTTAAATGATGTTCCATATTTCTGGTATTACGCAGCAAAATTAGATTTATTGCTTGGACAGATTGATAAAGCACAGGAAGATTTAAACAATATTTTGTTTTTTGCTCCCTCCAATAGCGAAACAATATCGCTTAACAAATTTATATCGTCTCTTAAAACATTTGGCGTAGCAGAGCATCCTGAATTAAAAGTAAAAGAATTATTTAAGGTAAAAAATATAATTAATTCGAACGAAAAGTTTTATATTATAAACGATTTTGAAATAATAAATGAGTATATATATCTTCTTGATGTTCAAAATAAATTGATATATTATACAAATGCTAATAATACAGTTGAAGGCTGGATAAAATTAAATGAAATAATTTCCGATGATTTTGAAGCGATAAATATATATTATGATGACAGAACAGATTATTTTTATATTTCAGGAAATACAGGATTATATTTAATGAAGAATTTTTCCAAATCGAATAAATATGTGTTTACAAAAATTAGTTCCTTAAAGAATCTATTATTGTTTGGAATTGATAAAGTGGGAAGGTTCTGGGTATTTTCAAATGAGAAAAATAGTGTTTTAGAGTTAGATTATACTGGAAAAGTTATTGAAGAGTTCAAAATGTCTCATGATGAATTTATTACTTCAGGTTCATTATTTGATGGTGAGATTAAGCTTTTAGATATAAAAAACAAAAAATTGCTATATTTTTCTATTTTTGAAAAAAAGATTGTAAAACAATATATTTTAAAAAACAAGCACCTTCCATATAGTATAGCCTCTTTGCCGTTTAATATAACTTTGATATCTTTTATGAATGATAAGACATATTTATTTGAAGATGGAAAATTAAAAGAATTCTATAAATTTCCATATCTATTAAAATATAAAAATGGTGTAATAACCAAATTTGACTATACCAAATTTCAGGCTTCGCTTGATATGGTGGATTTTGAAAGTGAAACATTACCGTTTTACATATTTATATATAGCATAGCATTTAATACAGAAAAAATGAAAATAGACTTAAAAATTAATACTGTTTATCCAGGAAATAACTTTATAGAATTTATAAGTAAAAAGATTTATATTACCGATTCAGAGGGAAGGTATGCGTTTAATTACAATAAAAGTTTAGAGAAACCGAATTTTTATTATTTTGATAATACAGAACATCTATTTCTTGAAATGTTACCAAAAATAAAAAATGATTCTGTGGTAATTTTAAATGATGAAGAAAATTCAGACATAAATAAATATGTTAATATAACAAGTATAATACCGTTTATATTTACAAATACATCGTTATATATAGTAAAAAATCAATATATAACAGAACAAACTCAAAATTTGGTAAAATTAACAGGTGGAGCAATTATTCCTAAAGAAGATTTTGGTTTATTTGAAAAATACATAAAAGACTCAAAAAAGATTATTCAAAAAATAAATTATAAAATATTCCCTCCAATTGCACCGGGTATTAGACCGGTAAGAATCTTTTTACATATTGGGAATAAAGTGATAACAGATACTATGTATTATTATTCGGAAGGTGTTGGGATTGCAGAATAAAAAGGAAATTAATTATTATATCAATATAGCTAATTTAGCATTAAAAGAAAATAATATAGACTTTGCTATTGAAAATTATGAAAAAGCTTTAAAAGCAGAACCTGAAAATACGATAGCTTTACATAATTTAGGTGTATGTTATTTAATAAAAAATGAATATTTTAAAGCTACGAATTTTTTTAAAAAGGCTATGGATAATGGTCTTGAATCAGAGGAGACAGTTTTTTATCTAATGAAATCTCTGTTTGAAAGCGGTAAATATGATGAATGTATTAAAGTAAAGGCTAATAAATCATATTTTATGGAAATGAATATGTTATTGTTAAAATCATATTTAAAATTAAAGGAATTTTCTAAGGCACAAGAAATAATAGATTTATTAAAATTAAAAGGCTTTTCAAATCAGGAATTAAATCTTATTGAGCAAATAATAAAATTAAAAAAATAATTATAGCGGGAGGTTTTTTTATGAAGAAGAAACTCGTTCTTTTATTGACTGTATTATTGGTTATAGTTGCATTTTCAGAATATACTATCAGAAAAGGAGATGTTCTTGGAATATGGGTTTTTGGATATCCAGAATATTCCAATCAACAAATACTTGTTGGTCCTGATGGCATGATAACAGTTCCACCAATAGGAAGAATGAAAGCAGAAGGTAAAGATATATCACAGCTCGAAAATGAAATTAAAGAAAAAATGGCCATTTATATAAAATCACCTAATATAACTTTGGGTATTACCAATTACGCTCCATTTAGAGTTCAAATAATTGGTAATGTAAAAGAACAGGGAATTGTTGAAATGCCTTTACCTCAGTTAAGTCTTTCAAAGGTATTGGCGTTAGCTGGTGGATTTGCTGTAGAATGGAAAAGTTCTAAAGTTATTGTAAAATATCCTGATGGAAAGATAGAAAAATATGATATAACAAATTTATTCAAAGGTTTATTACTTGAGGACGATCCAATGATTCCAGAGAATTCTACAATTCTTGTTCCTTTTGAATATAATAACGATATAACTGTTTATACAGATTTTGGAATAAAAACATTGCAATTTTATGATGGAATAACTTTAAATGATATTATTTCTGAAGCAATATCTGTAACAGAAGTAAATTTACAAATGCTTGATAATAATATAATGATTTTAAGAGGAAATAATATCTTAAACATAACATTTGATGAGCTAAAAACGAAAAAAATAATGCTTGAAAAAGGCGATACAGTTGTTATAAAAAAGCTTGATAAATATGTATATGTTTTTGGAATTGATGAAAAAGGTGGAAAAGTATTATTTGAAAAAGATGAAAGTTTTGATTTGAAAACATTAATGGCAAAATTAGGAATAGATCCAAAAAAGGTTTTATATAAAGTTTATGATAAAAAAACCGGAAAACCAATAGAAGTTACAGAAAATTATGAATTTGCACCTGGACAATTTGTAGAATTTACTCCTATTGAAAATTATGTTTTTGTAAATGGAAGAGGAAAAATAATATTTGAACCAAATGAATCATTTGATTTAAATACATTAATTGGAAAATTAGGTATTGATAAAGATACAACAAAGGTTAAAATATACGATCCAGAAACAAAAGAAACCTTTGAAGCTACAACAAATATAAATTTAAAAAATAATATGTCCATAGAATTTATTTCTCAGGAAAAATATATTTATATGACTGGAAGAGGAAAAATAGTATTTAGAAAAAATGAAAAATTTGATTTAGATACATTAATAGGTAAATATGGAATAGATAAAGATTCAGCTATAATAAAAATATTTGACCCTGAAACAAAAGAAACTATTGAAGCTACAAAAAATATAGATTTTAAACCAGGAATGTTTGTGGATGTAACAACAATAGATAAAGTTGTATATATAACAGGTGATATTGCAAGAACAATGAGATTTTCAAAAAACGAAAAAATAGATAAACAAACAATCTTAGCAAAACTTGGTATTTTAGAGGATAACGTAAAAACATTTGAAGTTGAAAATGGAGAATTAAAAGCAGGAGCAATTATAAAAATAAAGATAAAAAAGAATTATGTATATTTATTTGGTGCATTTAATTATAATGGAAAATTGGATTTCAACCTTTCAGAGCCAATGACTTTATCAGCTATTATAGCAAGGGCAAGGGGTTTTAGAAGCGATTTTAGCGGAAGAATAATAGTATTGGGAGATAATTATTCTAAAACATATTATATTGAAGAAAATAAAGTATATAACGATATTATAGATTCTGGAATGACCTTATTAGCTGAAACTTCTAAGAGAAATGTATATATATTAGGTGAAGGTGTAGTTCCAGGAACATATGTTGCAAAATACAGTGAATCAATATGGGATATCTTGTTAAAATCAGGATTTATTCCATCTAAAAAATATGAAATTGTGATAAAGGATGAAAATGGTGTATACAAATTAAATGGAGCAGAAGCTCAAGAAAAGTTAAGTATAATTCCTGTTATTAAACCTATTTATATAAACGTGGTAAAAACACAAAACGATAACATAATTGTATATAAAAATGGTATGATAAAAACATTAACCCCTAAGAATCAAGATTATGTAACGCTAATTAATTTATATAGTGCTGTAGATGGGTTCTCACCTTCAAGAACTGGTACTATAACAATATATCAAAACAATGAAAAAATAGCTGAATATACAAATTCTGACGTAATTAACAATCCAATGGCAAAAATTCCAATGGGAACATATGTAACTGTTGAAACAGATGTTAATCTAAATTATATAACTATTCTTGGTAATACATCACCAAGAAGTATAAAAACAGAGGTCTCAATACCTTTAACAGAATTATTGGGTCAAATTTCTATTGATTGGAGAAGTCAAGAAGTCATTAAATTGTATTTGAAATCTGGAGAAGTTAAAGAAATTAATTTAGATTCCGTAGAAAATTTAAATAAAATATTAGTGGAACCAGGAACAGTAGTATATATTCCAAGTACACACAATCAGGTAGTATATATCTTTGGTGAGGTTCTAAAACCTGGAATGATACCCTATACAAAAGGATTAAATGTTATAGAAGCTTTATTTAAAGCTGGGGTTAATAAACAAACAGCAGAACTTTCAAATGTATATTTATTTACAGATGGTCCAGATCAACCACCGATTGTATTAAATCTTAAAGATTTTTATAATGGATCAAACGTTCCAGAAGAAATGAATAAATTATTAGAACCAGGAGACATCATCTTTGTTCCAAAAAATGCAATGACAAATGTTTTAGGTGTAATGAGTATAGTAAACAACTTTATGAGCTTCTTTAATAATGGTTATGCAACATATTCAAATATCAATAATATAATCCAAGGAAAGTAAAAATGATTTTAATGCCCGCGTTTTGCGGGCATTTTTTTCATCCACTTTCATATTTTCTTTACCATTAATACAATATATTTATGGTATAATTATCTTGATTAATTTTAATTTAAGGAAAGAGGTGGATTAAATGGCAGTTGAATTAACCCCAAAACAAATTGTAAAAGAATTAGATAAATATATTATAGGGCAAAATGAAGCGAAAAAATCAGTAGCTATTGCTTTAAGAAACAGATATAGAAGATTAAAATTAGAAGAAAATATGAGAAAAGAAATTATGCCTAAAAATATACTTATGATAGGTCCAACAGGTGTTGGTAAAACAGAAATAGCCAGAAGATTAGCTCAAATAGCAAATGCGCCATTTATAAAAGTTGAAGCCACAAGATTTACAGAAGTTGGATATGTAGGAAAAAATGTTGAATCAATGATAAGGGAACTTGTTGATGTTTCAATAAATATGGTCAGAAATGAAATGATGGAAAATGTTCAGGATAAAGCAGAAAAAATGGTTGAAGAAATTATTCTTGACTCTATTATGGGTGTAAAAAAGAAGAAAAATATGAATGCAGGTAATTTTATGGACTTACTTAATATGTTTGGTCAAAATCAGCCAAGAAGAGAAGAGCCAGAAGAACCAGTAGATAATTTTGAAAGAAGGGAAGCATTAAGACAAAAATTAAGAAATGGTGAATTAGAAGATATAGAAATAGAAATAGAGGTTGAAGAAGCTCCAGCTCCTATGTTTGCTGGATTGGGGCCTGAATTTGAAGATATGGGAATTCAAATTGGCGAAATGTTCTCAAATATGATGCCTAAAAAAATCAAAAGAAAAAAAGTAAAAATAAGAGACGCAAGAAAATTATTATTACCTCTTGAAGCAGAAAAATTAATAGATAAAGAAAAAATGATTCAGGAAGCAATAGATAGAGCTCAAAATAGAGGTATAATATTTATTGATGAAATGGATAAAATAGCGGCAAGATCAGGTGGATCAGGACCCGATGTTTCAAGAGAAGGCGTTCAAAGAGATTTATTGCCTATAGTAGAAGGTACTACAGTTATTACAAAACATGGCCCAATAAAAACAGATTATATGTTATTTATAGCAGCAGGTGCTTTCCATGTTGCAAAACCATCTGATTTAATACCGGAAATACAGGGAAGATTTCCAATAAGAGTAGAACTTGAAGCTTTAACAGAAAAAGACTTTATAAGAATATTAGTAGAACCGGAAAATGCAATTACAAAACAGTACAAAGCATTGCTTGAAACAGATGGAGTGAACCTTGTATTTACAGAAGAAGGAATTGAAGAAATTGCAAAAATTGCCTTTGATTTAAACGAAAGAATTGAAAATATTGGCGCGAGAAGACTATATACAGTAGTTGAAAAAGTGCTTGAAGAAGTATCATTTGAAGCTCCACTTGAAACAGAAGTTGAAATTCAGATAACCAAAGAATATGTAAGGCAGAGAATAGGAGAATTAGCAGATAACAAGGATTTAAGCGAATTTGTTTTATAGTTTTATGATTCCAGAGGAGGAATATTATGCATAAAATTCTTATTATTGACGACTCGCCAGAAATTGTTATGTTGTATGAAAAAATGATACATAGCTTCTTAAGCGATGATGAATATATTAATACGATAATTTACACCACAGAAGAATTAAACAAATTTATTAATGAAGAAGAAAATTTCAAAGAAAGATTTTCACTTATAATTAGCGAAATAGAATTACACGGTGAAAATATTGTCAATTCCCTTGAAATATTAAGGGCATATCAACCTAAAACGCCATTATATGTTGTAAGTAATAAAATGAATCTTAATTATATTAAATCGGCATTTAAAATAGGGGTTGTTGATTGGATAGAAAAGCCTATAGTACCCGAAGAATTTTCAATAATGCTGGCAGAATCTATCTTTCAAGGAGAAACATTTGAATCGAAATACAGAAAATTAAGAGGAGAAATAATGAAGTTTTCTCCAGAAAACAGTAATCTTGAATTTTTTATCCTTGAAGATAAAATAAGTAAATTAATGGGAGATAATCCCAATAGATATGAAAGTCATATGTTATTGGGTTTTTTGTACTGGAAGAAATTGAAAAACATAACTCTTTTAAGAAAACATTATAAAGCAGCATTGGCATTATCAGATGGGGTTATTAAGGATAAAGATTTGCAAAATACTATAGAAAGTGTTTTGGAGGATTTTGAAAATGAAAAATAAAATGAAATATATAATAATAATAGGCTGTGGAAGATTGGGATCCGAATTAGCGAGAAAGTTTTCTAAAGAACACAATGTAATAGTTGTTGACAAAGATCCAGAAGCATTGGAAAGATTAAAAAAATACAACTTTACAGGATTTTCAATGGTTGTAGATAGTTCTGATATAGTTATTTTAGAACAGGTAAAAGCAGAAAAAGCAGATTTGATATATATAGTAACTCCTGATGATAATTTAAACTTTATGCTTGCCAATGCATGTAATACATTATACAAATCAAAAAATGCAAATCTTCAAATAATAGCAAGGGTTAATGATCCGCAGAAAAAAAATCTTTTTGAAAAAGCAGGACTCAATATATTCTGTCCTATAGAACATGCTGTTGATGAATTAATAGGAAATGAAGGTGTTGCATTATGAAAAACAAAATCTTTTATATAATTGAAGGAAATACGATAGCCTATTCTATTGTTAGAAATCTTTTATATCAGGGACATAACGTTTATTATATATCCTCAAAACCTCAAAATGTTAATAGAATATTATCTTTAAAAGCCTATTATGCCAATCTTGAGGGTATTTTGCACGATCCAACAGAAGTTAGCTTTCTGGAAAGCCTTGATATGGCGCCAAATAGGGTTGGAGGCGTAATATCCTTATCTGATGATGATGCGCTTAATTTTGTTGTTTCGTGGGTAATAAAAAACCTATATGAAGATATCAGAGTAATATCTCTTGTAAATTATCCAGAAAATGAAAAACTATTTTTAAATAATCATATTGAAACGGTAAGTATTACAAATTGGATTGAAAAATTAATAGAGGCATCAATTGAGTATCAAACAAATTTAAGCTTCTTCAATCCATATGCAGATAAACTGGCAATAATAGAAGTTAGAATAAAAAAGCAGGATTATATAGCCAATAAAAAATTAAAAGATGTTCATTTGCCAGAGAACTCAATTGTAAGTATGCTAATAAGAAATGAAGAAATATTCGTTCCTCAGGGAAATACAGAAATATTACCTGGAGATAAGCTTGTTATATTCTCATTAAAACACAAAGTTCCAGAAGTAAAATTAAAACTCTTGAAGGGATGAAAGTAAATGCCAAAATACCTTTCAAATCTAAAACATAGATATAAATTAATATTTAAAAACACAGGCACTATGCTAATATACTTTGGGATAGCCTTGATGTTATTTGGAACATTAGCGATAATCTTATATAAAGATCTTCCATCATTTTATAGTTTTTTTGAAACAGGGTTAATAACTGTTTTTACAGGTGCATTCTTTATATTGCTTAGCTGGGGAACAGAAAACGCACCAATAAACATTCAAGATGCAATAGTAATAATATTTCTTGTGTGGACATTATCAATATTCTTTTCAGCATTGCCATTTGTATTTTCTGGAATATTAAATATACATCATGCAATATTTGAATCTACGAGCGGATGGACCACAACAGGTTTAACCCTTGTAGATGTGACAAAAATTCCCAAAATATTTCTTATCTGGCGAAGTTTAATGCAATATTTTGGTGGTGCTGGTTTTGCATTGATAATGGTTATAGCAACTGGAGCACTTGGCGTCGGTTTATACCAGGCGGAAGGAAGAACGGATAACGTTGTTCCGAATTTGCGAGATTCAGCAAAGATAATTTTTGGAATTTATCTTTCATGGGCTGGAATAGGAATAATATTATTAACAATTTTAGCTCATATGAGTTTCTTTGATGCATTTAATCATACATTAACAGCTTTAGCAACAGGAGGATTTTCGACAAAAATAGATAGTGTAGGAGAGTTTAATAATCCTGTTGCAGAAATAATAATAATGGTATTAATGATAGCTGGTGGAACAGGCTTTGGTGTTCATTATGCAGCATTAAGAAGAGGAGATTTATTTAAAAAGAATCCGGAACCCAAAACAATGTTTTTTATTTTATTATTTTCAATTCCCATGATAGCCTATTTTACAACAGATAAATTATACGGCCCTTTAAATGGTATAAGACATTCTGCGTTTCAGGCTATTTCGGCATTAACGGGAACAGGTTTTTCAACTGTGACCTTTAATAACTGGAATAATATGGGATTATTGATTATGACAATATTAATGATACTTGGTGGTATGATGGATTCAACTTCAGGTGGATTGAAATTATTCAGGGTATTTGTTATATGGAAGATAATAGTACATCAAATTAAAACATACTTTAAACCTGAAGGAAGCATATTTCATATAGAAGTTTACAAAGGAATATCCAAAAAAAGAATCTCCTATGACACATTAAAAGATGTTATAGCGGTTGTATTTATGTATTTTATTGTTTATACAATAGGTGTAATGGTATTATTGGGATACGGCTATTCAATGGAAGATTCTCTTTTTGAATATGCATCAGCATTATCAGCAGTTGGACTATCAATTGGAATAACAACTCCAGATTCTCCGCTTGGAGTTATCTGGATTGAGACAATAGGTATGTATTTAGGTAGACTTGAGTTCTTTGTAATATATTTTGCAATTATAAAAATGATAAGAGATATTAAAGATATAATAGAAATAAAGATACAGGAATTTCGAGGAGGTGAATCCTTTTAAAGGGTAGTTTATGGCGAAGTATAAGCGGTTTAAAGGAACACAGGATATATTTGGTGATGAAACAAAGTACTGGTATTATATAGAAAAGATTGCAAGGGATACATTTATAAAGTATGGATTTAAAGAAATTAGAACACCTATAATAGAGCCAACAGAATTATTTACAAGGAGTGTAGGTGAAACTTCAGATATAGTAAAAAAAGAAATGTATACATTTGAAGATAAAGGAAAAAGGTCAGTTACATTAAGGCCAGAAGGCACAGCTTCTGTTGTAAGAGCATATATAGAAAATTCCATGATAAATCTTGGTTCACCGATAAAACTATATTATATGGGGCCAATGTTTAGATATGAAAAACCTCAAGCAGGACGTCAAAGACAATTTCATCAAATAGGGGTAGAAATTTTTGGTACAGACACACCAATTTCTGATGCGGAAACAATAATATTGGCTGATGAATTGTTAAAAGCATTTGGGTTGAAAAATTATAAAATAAAAATAAACAGTATAGGATGTCCAAAATGCCGTCCAAAATATAGGGAAGCATTAAAAAAATATTTTAAACCACATCTTGAAAATATGTGTAAGGATTGTCAGACTAGATACGATACCAATATAATGAGGTTGTTAGATTGTAAAGTAGATAGAGAAATATCAAAAGATGCACCATCTATTTTAGATTATCTATGCGATGAATGTAAATCACATTTTGAAAGTGTAGTAAAATACCTTGATGAAATGGGAATTAGTTATGAAATAGATCCAAAAATCGTTAGAGGATTGGATTATTATTCAAGAACAGCATTTGAAATTGTTCATTATGGATTAGGAGCTCAATCTGCTATACTTGGTGGTGGAAGATACAATTCTCTTGTTGAAGAATTAGGAGGAAAAGAAACTCCAGCAATAGGATTTGCCCTGGGAGTTGAAAGGATAATACTTGCATTAAAAAGCGAAGAAGTTGAAGTCGAAAATCCAGAAGAAATCGATGTATATGTTGCATATTCCGGAGAAAATACAGATATTGAAGCATTGAAACTTTCAAGAAACTTAAAAAAAGAAGGCTTGAGGGTTTTCCTTAATATTTCAGATAGAAGTTTAAGAAATCAATTAAAACATGCAAATAAGATGGGAGCAACATTTGTAGCAATAATAGGAGAAAAAGAAAGAGATGAAGAAACAGTTTCAATAAAAAATATGAAAACCGGGGAACAATTTGAAGTTGAAAGGTATTGGGTTCCTCAAATATTAAAAGAAAAAAATACTATGGAGTGATTCAATGATACTTTTAAACCCAATGATAGTTTTTTTAGGGATGATAATGTATATCATTCCATACTTATGGCCATTAAGCTTTGCCATAACAATGTTTATATATCATATACTTTTAAAAAACAGGGATGTACATGTAAAAAGAATAAAAGCATATTTTAAAAACTCAAATATAGATAATGAAGATATAAAAAGAATAAAAACAAACAATTCTATATCTTATCTAATTGCATATCTACTGTCTTATCTTGGATTTACACTGATCTTTATAAAAATATCAAATAGGTTTGAGAAATTGTATGCAAGCGTTCATAATATTGAAGAGTTAAAAAATATAGATGTATATATTCCTGATAGCGAAATATTTTTATTTGTTTTATTTCTGTTATTATTATGGCTAACCTATATAAAAATAATTAACAGATTAATAAGAGATCAGTTTATATTGCAGAACTTTGAGATTCAGCATAACTTAATTGATAAAGCTCCATTAAAATATAGAGATGCCAATGCCGTTGTAATATTAAGAATAGTAACCTTTAATCTTTATGAATGGTTTTTATTATTGTCCTTAATAAAAGAAACAAACACATTATATATATTAAGTGAAACATATAAAAAAGAATCATTTGAAAATAAAACAATTGAAGATAATAATTATGAAAAAACAACAGGTAAAAAAGAGGATATAGTTTCAGAAATAAAGAAGATTAAATTTGAAAATAAAAATGAATTATTAAGCTATATCTTTTCAAAAATCTCAAAACTTGATATAACAGAGAAATTTAAAATATTATCAGAATTAAAAAATCAGGATATTATAGATGATGAAGATATTAAAAAGATAAAAAAATTATTTTAAAATTATATTTACAAAAAATTTACTTGACATGTTTTGAAATTATTAATATAATAATACCGATTTAGTCTTAAAAAAATGGCTGTCTTGTGAAAACAATCAAGGAGGTATAAAAATGACAAGAGATGAACTTTTTGAAAAGGTAAAAGAAATTATAGTTGAAACACTTAATGTTGATGAAGAAGACGTAACTCTCGATGCATCTTTTACAGACGACTTAGATACAGATTCATTAGAACTTGTTGACTTAACAATGGCATTTGAATCTGAACTTGGAGTATCTATCGAAGACGAAGAACTTGAAAATATAAGAACTGTAGAAGATGTTGTTAACTCACTTGCAGAAAAATTAAATATAGACGAAGAATAATACCTCACAGGGGAAGCAGTCGCTTCCCCTGTTCTTTTTTGTAAAAGAAAATTTAAATTAATATAAAATTTTGAAGGAGGTTTAAAATGGCGAAAAAGTATATTGTAGTAACAGGTGGAGTTCTTAGTGGAATAGGTAAAGGAATTGTTTCGGCATCCATAGGAAGAATTTTAAAAGATGCTGGAATAAAGGTTAATTCCTTAAAAATTGATCCATATTTAAACGTTGATGCTGGAACAATGAATCCAAATCAGCACGGAGAAGTTTTTGTAACTGAAGATGGATATGAAGCAGATCTTGATCTTGGGCATTATGAAAGATTTTTAGGAATTGATATGAAACGTTTTAATAACATTACAGCAGGACAGATATTTAAATCAATAATAGAAAAAGAGCGTGAAGGTAAATATCTTGGTGCAACAGTACAGATGGTACCTCACGTAACTGAAGAAATAAAAAATAGAATAAAAAGCATAGATGCTGATTTGTTAATGATAGAGATAGGCGGAACAGTTGGGGATATTGAAGGAGAAATATTCCTTGAATCAGTGAGAGAATTATCTCTTGAAGAAGGAATAGAAAACTTTTTCTTTATTCATGTAACCTTTGTACCATATTTGAGAGTTACCAATGAATTTAAAACGAAGCCAACACAACAATCAGTTCAATTATTAAGAAAAATAGGTATTCATCCAAACATGCTAATAATCAGAACTGAAAAAACAATAGATTCACCGAGTTTAGATAAAATAGCATTATTTGCTGGAATAGATAGAAAGTATGTTATAAACCTTCCAGATGCAGATAACGTATATGAAGTACCGGAAAAATTATATTACATGGGAATTCAAAAAATAATAGCAGAGAAATTAAATTTAAAAATAAAAGACACATTAAACTGGAATTATCCAAAAACATTTGCACCAATAAAAATAGCCATGGTTGGTAAGTATCTTGGTACAGATGATGCATATAAAAGCATAATAGAAAGTATATTCTTAAGCGGAGCAGAAAAACCTGAACTTATAGATTCACAAATACTCGAAGAATTATCAGAAGAAGAAGCAAAGGAATTATTATTAAAATATGATGGTATAATAATACCGGGTGGATTTGGAAAAAGAGGAATAGAAGGAAAGATAAAAGCGGTAAAAATTGCAAGAGAAAACAAAATACCATTATTTGGAATATGTCTTGGAATGCAGATTATTGTAATTGAGTTTGCAAGAAATGTGGGAAATTTAGAAAACGCAAATTCTTCTGAATTTAATCCTGAAACCCCATATCCTGTAATAGACATAATGGAAGAACAGAAAAAAGTATTAAAATTAGGCGGGACAATGAGATTGGGAGCTCAGGATACAAAAGTATTTAAAAATACCAGATTATATGAAATTTATAAAAAAGAAAATATCAGCGAAAGACATAGACATAGATATGAAGTTAATTTAGAAAAATTCAAAGAATTATTTGCATATCCAGACGAAGAAAACAAAGAAAACAAATTAATAATATCCTCAAAATCTGAATTTGTTGAAGCTGTTGAAATAGAAAATCATCCATTCTTTATAGGCGTTCAATATCATCCAGAATTAAAATCAAAAGTTGGGGTGCCTCACCCAATATTTAAATCATTTGTTGAAACAATAATAAAATTGAAGGAGAAATAATTCATACATGCAAATACTAATTCTTGCAATAATATTAGCAGCATACTTTTTATTTATATACTTAATAGAAAAAAAGTATTCGTTAGAAAGAGCTTCGACTATAAAAATAATATTTTCATTAATTTTAATTCCTATTGCGGGATTAAAATTATATACTTTTAATCTGCAATATTTAAAATTGCTTAGTGTGTTCGTGGTTTATGGAATAGCGATTATAACTTTGCCAGAAAAAATAATAAAAAGTGATGGACTTAGAATATATTTAAACAAAAATCTTGTCTTTTTAATTCCTTTATCAGCAGCCATTACAGAAGAGGTTTTATTTAGAGGAATATTAAATACATATTTAATAAAAATATTAAATATGGAATTTTATAGCGTCTTAATCTCTTCTTTCTTATTTGCAATGGTTCATATATTTAATGTAATAAATGGTATGGAAAAGAAAAAATATTTTTTTATTTCTTTTCCTTTGCGTTTTGGTTTTGGATTGTTTTTTTCCTATATTTATTTTGAATACGGAATTATAAATGCTATATTATTACATTTTTTAATAGATTTTCCGGCATTATACAGAATATATAATAAAAGGCATCAGAGATTTTTCTGATGCCTTTTTCTCTTTGAAAAATAAAAGCAATAAACTTTCAAAAATTATATGTTATTATCTTGTTGTAAAAGAACTATGAAAGAAGGGTAAAAATGGACAGAATACTGCTTATATTGGGAATATTATTAATAATAGGCTTTTTCTCTGTAATTTCAATTTTTTTCAAACTTTTCATATCAATTCTTGTATTAATACTGAGAAATCCTATATTATTGCTTTTTGTTGTTTTGGGGATCTATATTTTATCAAAAAATGTAAGAGTTAGATACTATAGATATGGGCCGTATAGGAGAAATACATATGGCGGAAATTACAGGCAATATAGACAAACCAGCAATTCTTCTGATTCAGGACAATATTATGGTTCTCAAAATTATTATGAATTAAGACAAAAATTTGATTATTATAGAAATATATTTGGATTATCGGAAAACTTCACAAAAGATGAATTGAAAAAAAGATTCAGGGATTTAACAAAGCAATATCATCCGGATAGATGTAAAGATGGAAAAGAAATATGCGAAGAAAAGTTTAAACAGATTAACGAAGCATATGAATTCCTGTCTAAATATGCAAGAGATAATTAATCATACAGGAGGTGATTCCCATTACTATCTGGGGAAAGGTATTTCAACGTTTTAATCCTATTGATGAGATCATAAAACATGCCCGTATTGTAGAAGAGGCATCGGATTATCTTCCTGAACTTTTTAAAAGATATTTAAATCAGGAAAATATCGAAGATCTCGTCGAAAAAATTGATAAACTTGAGGACGATGCAGACGACATTAAAAGAAATTTCAGGCAATTATTAAAAAAAGGGCATCTTTACAGATTTGAACGTATTGAACTCCTGGAATTTATAGATTTACAGGATTCAATAATCGATCTCATTGAAGATGTAGCGAAAAAAATGACATTTAATCAAATAGAATTAGAAGAAGAACATAAAGAAATTATTTTTTCTGTTGTAAATGAAATAGAAAAAATGCTTGATCATTTCAAAAAAACCATAAAATATCTAAAAATAATCTTAAGTTCTGACTTTTCTAAAGAAACAGTTTCAATAGAAGAGCAGGATATAAAAGAAATGAAATGGTTTGAAAAAGATGTAGATAATAAATTATTTAAATTTGGGAAATGGCTTTATTCCCAGAAAAATACAATGAATCCTATTGATTTCCTTTACTTAAGGGAATTAATATTATTACTTGCTCGTATAGCTGATGTTACTCAAAACGTATGTGATAGAGTACATATATTAATAAATGAGTAAAGGAGGATAAATCCGTGACTACAATATTAATTATAGGATTATTAATAGGATTTGGAATGGCACTTGCAATTGGTGCCAATGATGTTGCTAATTCGATGGCTACTGCTGTTGGTGCAAAGGCTATTACACCAAAACAGGCTGTATTAATTGCAGGGGTTTTAGAATTTGTTGGCGCTACATTTTTTGGGAAACAGGTTACTGAAACAATAAGAAAGGGAATATTGCACCTTGATTTACTTGCTGATCCAAAAGTGGTTATCTGGGGGTCAATGGCTGCTTTAATAGGGGCTACAATATGGTTAATGATAGCAACCTATTTCTCATGGCCAGTTTCAACCACTCATTCCATTGTTGGAGGTATGGTGGGTTATGGAATTGCCGCAGGTGGTCTAGCAGTTGTAAATTGGGGTAAAATAGTAACCATTACATTGAGCTGGATTATCTCACCTCTTGTTGGTTTGCTGGTTTCCTTCTTTATGTTTAAAGCTATCTCTGCAACTATTCTCCACAGTAAAGACATAAAAAGAAATTCGAAAATCTGGATACCTTTCTTTCTTGGCCTTGCCGCATTTATAATAGGACTTTCATTTATTGTAAAAACCCTTCATATGTCAATTACTTTAAAAACTATAATATGGGCCGCATTATTTGGTGCATTTATTTCTGTAATAATAATGATTTATATAATAGCCAAAATGAAAAACGTTACAGATGATCCATATCAGTATGTCGAAGAAATATTTAGAAAATCTCAGGTTGTAACTTCATGTTATGTTGCTTTAGCTCATGGCGCAAATGATGTTGCAAATGCAATAGGGCCAGTAGCTGCAATATATGCAGCTGTTGTAACAGGAACAGTAGGTGCAAAAGCAGAAATTCCAAGATATATACTTGCAATGGGAGGGCTTGGTATAGCAATTGGTGTTGCAATCTGGGGCCAGAGGGTTATGAAAACAGTAGGTACAGAAATTACAGAATTAAATAATTCAAGAGGGTTTACAATAGACTTTTCTACAGCAACAACAGTATTAATAGCGTCAAACATGGGAATGCCAATTTCCACAACACATACTGTAGTTGGTTCTGTTATAGGTAATGGACTTGCAAGGGGTGTTGGTTCAATAAATCTTGGAGTTATAAAAGATATATTTGTTTCATGGTTCCTTACAGTTCCAGCGGCAGCAGTAGTTTCATTTTTGATGTATAAATTATTTGCGATGTTTATGTAAATACATAATAAATATGACGTCAAATTTTAATACTGTTTAAAAATTTTGAATTATAGATGTGATAAAATAGGCTTACCATTAAAGGTGAGCCTATTATTTTTATTGACATAGAGAGGGAGGTTTTAGTATGAAAAATGCTATATATGCACAATCAGGAGGAGTTACCAGTGTAATAAATGCATCAGCATATGGTGTAATAAAAGCTGCATTAAATGCAGAAGAAATTGATAATATCTATGTTGCAATCAATGGAATTAATGGTGTGTTTAATGAAGAGTTAGCAGATATGGGGAAAGAAGATCCAGAACAAATAGAATTATTAAAGTTTACTCCATCAAGTGCTTTTGGTTCATGTAGAAGAAAATTAAAAGAAGAAAGTGAATTTGAGGAAATATTTAGAATATTTGACAGGTATAACATAAAGTACTTCTTTTATAATGGTGGAAATGATTCAATGGATACAGCAAATAAAATCCATCAATATGCACAAAAAATAGGATATGATATCAAAGTAATGGGAGTACCAAAAACAGTAGATAACGATTTACCAGAAACAGATCATACTCCTGGTTTTGGTTCTATTGCAAAGTATCTTTCTGTCGCTATTTTGGAGGGTACATTAGATGTAAAAAGTATGGCTGCAGATTCTACAAAAGTATTTATTTTAGAAACAATGGGAAGGCATGCAGGATGGGTTGCGGCTTCTACAGCGCTTGCCAAAAGGCATGAAAGTGACGGACCACACATTATATTATTGCCAGAAGTTCCTTTTAATAAAGAAAAGTTTTTTGAAAAAGTGGAAAAAACAATTGAAAAATACGGCTATTGTTCAATTGCAGCTTCAGAAGGAATAAAATATGTAGATGGAACATTCGTTGCAGCTCGAGGATATAAAGATAATTTTGGAAATGTTCAATTAGGTGGAATTGGTTCAACGCTTGCTAATCTTATAAGAAGCGAATTGGGTATTAAAACACATTATGCAGTGCCTGATTATTTACAGAGAAGTGGAAGACACATTTCAAGTCAGGTAGATGTAAATGAAGCAATTGAAGTTGGAGCAATGGCTGTTAAATATGCATTAGAAGGCAAAAGTGGATATATGGTTGGAATTGAAAGATTAATGAATTCTCCATATATGAGCACAACAAAGTTAATTCCTTTAGATAATGTGGCAAATGAAACAAAACTTGTTCCACCAGAATTTATAACAGAAGATGGAATGTTTGTAAATGAAAAATTCATTGAATATGCGTTACCTTTAATAGAAGGAGAATATTATCCACCATATTTAAATGGTATTCCATTATATGCACGATTAAAATTAAATAGGATTTAAAAAATAATAAATAAAAAATGGTCGATTATAAAAAATCGACCATTTTTTTAATTTTGTGATATAATTGAATTAAAGATGTATTAATAATTTTTAGGGGGCGGTATTATGAAACGATTGTATAAAATTGTATGGCTGGGTATGATATTGATATTATTAGCAGGATGTTTTTTAAGAAATACAGCACCGTTAAAACCGTATGAACCATTTCCTGCAAATAATTCAACAAATGTTGCAACGGAAATAACATTAAAATGGAATTGCCAGGATTCAGATAACGATAAATTACTATATAACGTATATCTGTCAGAATCCAATGGAAATTTAACTCCAGTAGAAGTGGATTATCCAAAAACTGAAATAAAATACACAAATTTACATCCAGATACATTATATAAATGGAAAGTTGTTGCAAAGGATAATAGAGGAGGGATTACAGAAGGACCAATATGGTATTTTAAAACAATAAGCGAAAAGGAAAAAGAAAATGATGTTTATAAAAACTTAGAAATCGTTTTCTTGACGCCAGAAAATGGTCAAATAATATCTCAAACAGATGAAGCAACCTTGGAATGGAAAATGAATAAAGATGATTTTAAGGTTAAAGAATATAGCATATATTTTGGAGATAATCCCATTCCACCGTTAGTAAAAGAACATTATAAAGAAAAATATTTTTATTTAAGTCATTTAAAACCTGGAAAGAGATATTATTGGAAAATAATATCTTATGGTGAAGATGGTGGATTTGTGGAATCAAAAACGCAATATTTTTATACAAAACAGGTAGAAATTCCGGGTAATCATTCGCCGGCTATAGACTTAATATCTCCGGAAAATAATATAACATTAGAAAGTACAAATACAGTAAAAATAATCTGGGACAGTAAAGATCCGGATAATGATAAATTAACATATAATGTATATTTTGGAGATTTTCCTTTACCCTCTTTAATAAAAGTGGATTATGATTCAACAAGCTTAATAATATCAGATCTTAAAGAAAATAAAAAATACTATTGGAGAATTCAGGTAAAAGATTCCAGAGGTGCATTAACAGAGTCTGACACTTACTATTTTATTATAGAACATAGTGGGGATAATCCGGAAAATACTGATCCAGCTATAGATATAATAAGTCCTTTAAACAGTGAAACATTGATTAGCACTGATACAGTAGTACTGGAATGGAAAGGATCAGATATAGATGGTGACCAGATTAAATATGATGTATATTTTGGAGATATATCAAGTCCTCCATTAATAGAAAGTGGATATGAAAAAACAACAATTACAATACCAAATTTAGAAGAAGATAAAATATATTATTGGAGAGTAATAGCAAAGGATAATAATGATGGTGAAACAGATAGTGGAGTATATAAATTTAAAACCAATAAAGAAATGGAAGAAAATAATCATATTCCGGTAGTAACAAAGGAAAGTCCTGATGATGGGGAAGAATATAGTTATGAAACAACAGAAATAGAATTAAAATGGGAAATAAGTGATGAAGATGGAGATGAAGTAAAATCAGATATATATTATGGAGAACAAAAGAATCCACCGTTAGTACAGGTGAGCAGTGAAAGTACAGGTTACATAATTCCAGTAGAAAGAGGTAAAACATATTATTGGAAAATAAGAGTGAATGATGGACGAGGCGGCATAAGCGAAACAGGAATAAGTTCAGTAACAGTTGCCGAAAAACCAAACAATGTACCATCAATAAGTATAGTAAATCCAATGAATAATGAAACAGTAGAAAGTACTGATACAGTAGTATTGGTATGGAATGGATTGGATATAGATGGAGATCAGATAAAATATGATATATATTTTGGAGATATATCAAGTCCACCGTTGGTAGAAAGTAGTTATGAAAGCACAACAATAACTATATCAAATTTAGAAGAAGATAAAACATATTACTGGAAAGTAATAGCAAATGATGGAAATCGTGGAGAAACAGAAAGTGCAATTTATAAATTTAAAACAAATTCACCACCAGAAGATCCTGTATTAATTTCTCCTGATAACCTGGAAAAAGTATATGAAAATTCTGTTATTTTAAACTGGAATGAAGTAGTAGATAAGGACAACGATACTGTAGTTTATGATTTATATACAAGTACTGTATCTACAAATACTCTTGCAATTACTGCATCGGATTTAACAACAAATTCCTATACTATTTCATTGACTACAGATGTTCTATACTGGCAAATAGTTGCAAAAGACGAACACGGAGCTAAAAGCTTCAGTGAAATATATACTATAAGACATATAGTTCCAGGAACATTAAAGTTCAAAATAGATACAGGTGGGAATTATATTGCAGCAAATCCTGTAATAGACGATGAAGGAAATATATATATAACCTATTCATCCTCAAGTACAGAAAATACAAAAACATATGTTTCAAAGTATAATTCAAATGGTAATTTGGAATGGAATACAATGCTTGTTTATTATATAGTACAAGGTAGTATGATAGACGATTTTCTGGCGGGGTATAGTTTAATGAAAGGTTATGATGGGAATATTTATACTACATTACGAGGAAACGGTTCCTCTATGGTTGCAATTGATTCAGATTTGGGATTTGTGAAATGGTCTATTCCAGATATTGCCTCTAATTTATTCCCATATTTTACAAGTATAGAAGATGGTAATTTGTATTTTATAGGCAAAGATGAAACAGCAGGGAATCTTATTGGTGCAACATTATTTGTAACATATGAAAGTGGTTCCTGTTCTACTACAACTATTAATGCCAATACATCGGATGTTTCAGGGATAATCTCAGCTAAAATAGAAGGAGTAGATTATTTGTTTATACCATTTGAAGGTTCTAACCCAGGTGTAATAAAGTTGGATGCTTATTTTGGTGAAAAAACAACTGAAGGATTTAAAGCAGCATATGGAGTGATATATAGTAATTATAACAATGAAAACTATCTTATAACTAGTTTTACTACTGGAGATGATTATTCGATTGCTTATTATAATATAGATACAGAATTTTCTACAGATACAATTATGTCTGATCCGCCATCATCAGTTGGATTTAATCCGGGAATGCCGGTTGTAGGAAGTGATGGAACAATTTATGCAGTTTATTATGATAAATTATATGCAGTAAATCCGGATCTTACTGAAAAATGGTCAATAACCTTACCAAATGGTGATCATATATTTTCACGTTCTCCAGCAGTAGGAAGTGATGGAACAATTTATGTTTTAACTGACACAAAATTATATGCATTTAATCCAGGAGATGGAAGTGAAAAATGGGTATTTACACTTGATTCTGGAGACTATACATATTTTCAAAGTCCAATAATATCAAATGATGGAACAATTTATTTTTCTACTTATAATGGTTATATTTATGCAATATATGATAATATAACAGGACCGGATTCGTCAAGCTGGCCAATGATAGGCAAAAATTCAATGGGTGTTTATTGAAAATAACAGGGACTTTTCAGGTCCCTGTTATTTTTTCATGTTATAATAATAATATAAGTAAAATTTTAAAATAAAAAGGTGATATAATGCCAGACTTTAAATTATATTCAAAATATAAACCTCAGGGTGATCAACCAGAAGCAATAGATAAATTAGTTGAAGGAATAAAAAAAGGATATAGATTTCAAACGTTATTAGGGGTCACCGGTTCAGGCAAAACATTTACCATGGCCAATGTAATAGAGAGATTAAACAGGCCTACTTTAATATTATCCCCAAATAAAATACTTGCTGTTCAATTATACAGAGAATTTAAGGAGTTTTTCCCTGAAAATAAAGTTGAATTCTTTATAAGTTATTACGATTATTATCAGCCAGAAGCATATATACCAACAAGAGACATGTATATAGAAAAAGATGCAAGTATAAATGAAATTCTTCAAAAAATGCGATTATCCACATTAAAATCTGTATTAACCAGAAGGGATGTTATAGTGGTATCCAGTGTTTCGGCTATATATGCATCTGGAAATCCTGAAGATTTTGCCAATATAAATTTAAAAATAAAAGTAGGAGAAGAATATAATAGACGATTTATTTTAGAATCACTTGCAAAAATGCTTTATAATCGCTCAGAAGATAAACATACAGGCGGTAATTTTAGATTTAAAGGGGATATACTCGAAATATATCCACCATATGAAGATTTTGGAATTAGAATAGAATTTTTTGATGATGAAGTTGAAAAAATATACTCATTTGATATATTAAACAGAACTAAGATTGAAAGTTTTGATAAAATTACCATTTATCCTGCAAGCGAATTTGTTACCACTGAAGAAAAGATAATGAGAGCAACTCAGTCTATTCGCGAAGAACTGGAAGAAAGACTGAAAGAATTACAAAAAGCAGGTAAATTACTTGAAGCACAAAGATTAAAACAAAGAACATTAATGGATATAGAATTACTGGAAACATTGGGGCATTGTAAAGGAATAGAAAATTATTCAAGGCATTTTGATATGAGGAAACCTGGAGAACCGCCCTGGACATTACTTGATTACTTTGACGATGATTTTATTACATTTATAGATGAAACGCATATAGCTATTCCTCAGCTTAGAGCAATGTGGGCAGGAGATCATTCCAGAAAAAGAAATCTTATAGAATACGGTTTTAGACTTCCGTCAGCATTTGACAATAGACCGCTGAAATTTGATGAATTTATATCGAAAATTCGCCAGACAATTTTTGTTTCTGCAACACCGGGATCATTTGAATTTGAGCATTCTGAACAAGTAGTAGAGCAAATAATCAGGCCTACAGGCCTTATTGATCCAGAAGTAATTGTTCGTCCTACAATGGGTCAGGTGGACGATTTTATTGCAGAATTAAAGAAAATAATATCTCGAAATGAAAGAGCAATAGCTGTTGTATTAACCAAAAAAGATGCAGAAATGCTTTCTGATCATTTAAATTTGCTCGGAATAAAAGCTACCTACCTTCATTCTGAATTAGATGCAATAGAAAGAGCTGAAGTTATTAGAAAACTAAGAAGTGGTGAAATTGATGCGGTAATAGGTGTTAATCTTTTAAGAGAAGGTCTTGACTTACCAGAAGTTTCGCTAGTTGCTATAATGGATTCTGATAGAGAAGGTTTTTTACGTTCAGAAACTACATTAATTCAGACTATAGGACGTGCAGCAAGAAATATAAATGGAAAGGTAATATTATATGCAGATAAAATTACTGAAGCAATGCAAAAGGCAATATATGAAACAAATAGAAGAAGAAAGATTCAGATGTATTATAATGAAAAAAATAATATAATTCCTAAAAGTATTATTAAGGAATTACCTAAAAATATTTTTGAACAATTCATGGAAAAAACAGAAAAACCGGAATTTATCTTTGAAGTAGCAGAAGGAACAACACCGGAAGAATATATTCAATTATTAGAAGCAGAAATGTTTAAAGCGGCTTCAGAATTAAGATATGAAGATGCTGCAAAATATAGAGATGAAATAAAAAGGGTAAAGAAAAAATATAGAATAAAATAAAAGATAGGAGGTTAAAGATGGATAAAAAGTACAAGGATTTACAGTTTTATAAGTTTTGTGCTTATGGATTTTTGAAAAATTTGCGATTTTTTGAGCCTTTTCTTGTTTTGTTTTTTCTTGAAAAAGGGCTTAACTTCTTTCAAATAGGTACGCTTTATTCAATAATGAAAATTGCGACAAATATTCTTGAAATTCCAACTGGAATTATTGCTGATTCTGTTGGTAGAAGGCGATCTATGGTATTTTCTTTTTCAAGTTATATAATTTCTTTCATTATTTTTTATTTTTCTAAAAGTTATACTATTTTTGCATTTGCGATGATTCTTTATGCTTTTGGTGAGGCATTTAGAACAGGAACGCATAAAGCTATGATTTTTGAATATTTAAAAATCAAAGGCTGGGAAAAGATGAAGGTTCATTATTATGGTAATACAAGATCATGTTCACAGCTGGGATCTGCTATTTCATCTTTAATAGCTGGTGGTATTGTATTTTATTCTGGAAAGTATCAAACTATATTTTTATTTACGATAATTCCGTATATTTTTGATTTAATTCTAATGCTCACTTATCCAAAGGAATTAGATGGAACGCTTGAAAGATTTGATTTTAAAGAGTTTACCAATTCATTTAAAAAGGTAATTAAAGAATTTGCTGTAGCATTTAAAAGTGCAAGATTATTTGGAAGCATTTTAATAAGTTCATCATATACAGGTTATTATTCTGCAGTAAAAGACTTTTTGCAACCTATGTTGAAATCATTTGCAATATCTTTACCAATATTTATGAGTTTAAGTGAAGATAAACGCTCTTCGCTGGTAATTGGTATAGTATATTCGGTAATATATTTTCTTACATCTTTTGTATCAAGACGTTCTGGTAAGTTTGCTGAAAAGTTTAAAACATATTTGAAGCCGCTGGTATTAACAATGAGTCTTGGGTTTGTTTTTGGAATATTAAGTGGAATAACCTATGAATTTAAATTATTTACAATTTCTATTATCTTTTACCTTGGAATATATTTAATAGAAAATTTAAGGAAGCCTATAAGCGTAGCCTATATTTCAAATAATATAGATAATAATATTCTTGCTTCTGTACTTTCAGTTGAATCGCAATTTAAAACTCTTTTAACAGCAATATTAACTCCTGTTATAGGATATTTAGCAGATTTGATAGGAATAGGTTATGCATTAAGTATAGTCTCTATTGGTTTAATAGTTTTGACTCTTATTTCTTTAAAGTTTGCAGCTCATAATGAGATTTAATAATAAAATAGCGAGCTTGAATAAACAAGCTCGCTATTTTATTATACCAACAGATAAATTGATATTATTTCTTTTTGGAAGTATTTCAATAACTTTTGGTTGATATTTCTTTTTAAAGACGGTTCTATCAAGATAGGCAATTACTCCATATGAAATTGATATTCCAATTATCCCTGATACAAAAGCATAAGTATCGCTTTTTGTAATAAAATATGCAATAACTAAAAATAGAATAAACATTATAAGAGGAAAGCCATATATAATGAATGAAATTTTGGATACAGAAAATTCCGGTAATTCTATTACAACATAATCTCCAATTGAAGGCATTTTTTCAAATTGAGATTTATTAATTTTCATGGTTCTTTGTGAACTTCCAGCACTACATGCTCCATTTAGAGTACATGTTTCACATGCGGAACTCATGTTGCTAATAAGATATACATTATTGTCTTCTATGTTTCCAACCATAAATACTTCTCGCATATTATTCCTCCGCGTCAATGCTTACTATTATTTTTGAAATAATAGTACTTTTATATTTTTCTGTAATAATATAACTTTCCTGAGTTAAAAAATAAGCTCTTACATATGATTTGTATTTTGCAATATCCTCTTCTAAGTTTTCATCGAAATCCACATTTTCACCATCTAATATCATATTAATTAATTCTAATTTCTTTTCGTCTATCATAAGAGGCCTTCCTCCTTGAGAAGTTTTTGGAATTTCTTCCTTGCATAATGCAAACGGCTCTTTACACTTCCAAGCGGTTTATTTAATTTCTTGGCAATTTCATCATAACTAAGACCGTCAATATCTCTTAATTTAATAAGGGTTTTATCTTCCTCGGATAATTTATCCATGATTTTAATGATTTTATCCATTTCCATTTCATCAAAAACTTCATTTGAGACGTTTACATCAGAATGTGGTTGGATTCCAACGCCTTCTGTATAATTTTCAGTAAGATCAATATTTTCCACAGGGTTTTTAATTTTCTTTCTTATGAAATCCTTTCCAACATTAATAGTGATTTGATAAATCCATGTCGAAAGCTTTGAATCCCCTCTAAATGTATGGATTCCTTTAAATATCTTATAAAATACCTCTTGAAGAGCATCTTCAATCTCATTTGGTCCAACATAATTTTTGAGGGTTACATATATTTTGGGTGCATATTGATTGTATAACTCTTCAAAAGCTTCTTTATCTTTAGCTTTTAATCTTTCAATTAATTTTTTTTCTGTCAAAAAAGATCACCTCTTTGTGGTTTTTAAATATTATACCACAAAAGAGGTTTATTCCTTATTATTAGACTTTTAATTTTTTATTTTGTTCAAAAAGTTTAATATAATTTATTTTCTGATTTCCAATATTACGTTTTGAAGATATAAATTACCAAGATGAGATAAAAATACAGGTTTTTCAGGATCTGAAATATCATAAATTAATAATCCATTTTCTCCGTCTGCAACGTATAAATAATTTTTATAAATATATCCTCCATAGCAGAATCCTTTTGTGTCTATTTGAGATAATAATACAGGTTTTTCAGGATTGGATACATCTATTAAAGCAAACCCTTTTTCTCCTTTGGCATAGAATACAATGTTATTATCATAAAATACTCTTCCCCATTCTGATTTTATAGTTAGTTTTGAAATTAATTTTGGATGTATTTTATCTTTTACATTTATAATCTTTAACCCGTGATCGCCATCAGCAAGATAAGCTATGTTATTATGAACTACAATATTATATGCAAAACCATCAGCGTCAAAGAAGCTTACTAATTTGGGGATTCTTGGATCAGAAACATCAACAATTACAAATCCATCATATCCCATTGAAATATATGCATAATTATCCTCTACAAAAATTCTTCCAGAAGTTCCTTTTAAATCGAGATAACTTAATGATTCTAAAGAATAATCTTTATTTATTTTTACAACTTCCATTCCAGAGTTTCCTTCAAGAATATATGCAATATCTCCTTTTACAAATATTGAATATACCTTTCCAAAGGTTTTTAGTTTAGCAACTTTTTTCGGATGTTTTAAATCGGTGATATCTGCAACAACAAAACCATTTATCCAATCTGCTATATATGCATGTGTTTCTTTTACATAAAGTCCTACAGCCCAGCCTTCTGTATAAACATGATTTATAATTTTTGGATTTTTAGGATCTGTTACATCTATAATAAACATTCCCATTCCGCTACCTGTTGTATGAATATATTTCTTTTCAATTATTTCTTTTTGTATTTCTTTTTGTGGAATAGTTTCTAATTTTTCTGTTGCTTCTGTTGTTTCTATTACTTCTAATGTAGAGGTGGGTTCATTGGTTATAATAGTGGTGCTTTCAATGGTAATATCTTCTTCACTTTGTGTTTCTGTAGCGTTTTCGGTAATTATTTCAGAGTTTTCCAGAGGTTTGGTTGTAAAATTCCAGATAGAGCTTTCTTTTTCTTCATTATCAGATTTTGCAATAACTTTCCAGTAATATGTTTTTCCTGGATCTAAAGATAATTCATAGAATTGGTATCCTAAGTTTTGAGCTACTGGTGTAAAATCGTCTGGGTTTAATCCCATATAAACGTCAAATAAAGCTTCTTTACCTGCGTATTGCCATTCTAATTTTACATTTGTTTCTATATTAGTTGCGTTATTTGTTGGTTTTGGGTTGAAAGGTGTTCCTAATTCTTTTAAAGATTTTGTCTGGAAAGCCCATACTTCCCCATAGGTAATTCCGCCATGTTCATCTTTGGCGACAACCTTCCAGTAATATCTTGCATCTTCTTTTAAGTTAACTTCTAAAGAATTTTCTGTAGTGTTTGAAGCTAAAAGTTTTAAAGTATCAATTGATCTGCCAAGATATACGTCATAATATATTTTATCCCCATCAAGATCTTCGCATTGCCAGGATAAAGTGGTAATCACAGGAACATTAGAACTTCCATCTTTTGGTGTGGGATTATATGGTTTTAAAGGAATAGAATTTTCTGTTGAAAAAAACCATATATCACTTTCTGTGGAATCTTTTTTATCTTTTGCAACAACTTTCCAATAATATGTTTTGTTATAATTTAATACTCTGGAGAATGAAGTTTCAACTAAATCTGTTGCAATGGGTGTGAGATTATCCTTTTCTGTTGATAAATATAAATCATATTTTAAGGAATCACCATCAGGATCATTCCCGGCCCATGAAAAAACAATATTTACAGGCAGATCAATGGATCCGTTTTTTGGTGTGAATAATTCAGGTATAGATGGTGGTTCGTTTTTCATTATTATAGGAATAACAACAATTGCGGTCATCAATATTACAAATGCTGAAGCGGCAGCTATAATCAATTTTAGTTTCAAGTTCCTCACCCCTGGATTTTAATTTTTTTTCAATGAATTATTCTATAAACAACTGATTATTCCCTAAAAAATAAGAACTCCGGCAGTATTTACTACCGGAGTTCTATGGTCGGGGCGACTGGACTTGAACCAGCGACCTTTTGCGCCCCATGCAAACGCGCTCCCATCTGCGCCACGCCCCGAAATCCGCACATAATTATAACATATTTTATTAAATGAGTCAATAATAGAAGGTTTAAAAGATTTAAAATTCTGGTATAATTATTCAAAAGGAGGAGGTAAAATGGAAAATAAGAATATATTTTTGAATTCTAAATTAAATATATCTCTGGCTTTTATATTTTTTTCTATGCTATATATATCTTATAGTCTAGTATTGCCTAACTTCATATCTTTTGAGATCCTTGGTGAGTATAATATTGAAATGAAAAAATTTTATGTAATTAATTTTACTACTTTTTTTGGTTTTAATTTTGGAATTTTGCTGTTTAGAATTATTTTAAATATGAATAAAGTAGTTAGAAGGTTCTTTTTTACACTGGTTGTGTTATTAAATGCATTTTCTTTTTTAGCTCCTGATTACGATTATTTTCTATTTTTAAGATTTTTAGCAGGTATGGGATTGGGAGTTTTCTGGATTTATGTCAGAATAAAAACATCATTTTTATCTGAGTATTCAAAAATAAAATTTTATTTTGGAACACTTGGACTTGTTCTTGGATATGTGTTTGCTGCAATGATAAACTTAATTGTTGTTCCGCAACTGGGTTGGAGCGCAGGATTTTTAGTTCTTTTTTCTGGTTTTTTGTTATTTCCATTTAATAAGTATCTTGATACAAATATTAGCTATTTTGATAACAATAAAGAATGTAAAATATGTTTAAATTTCTTTTTCTTTTTGTCCGGCTTTGATTTTTATATATTAATTTCCAATATAAAATTAATATATTTTAATGTGTTTTCTGATTTGTATCTAACAAATCTTCATATTTTTATATTGACAGTATTATTATTAATAGGTATAAAACTTTCAAAGTATATATTTCGTTTTTTTAGCGTCTTTAAGATTATTATTACGTTGAATCTTTTGCTTATCTTTTTTTCTATTATAGGATTTTATACATCTGATAAATTGCTTATAATACTTGTAACCTTTTTGATTTTTGTTTTTCAGAGTATCTCATGGAGTTTTATTTCTCAATTTGAAAGTATAAAAGACGATGTGGAAAATTATTTGTATGCCTTTCATATGAGTATTTTTGGTGGATTATTTGCTTCATTTGTTTCATATCTTTTATATCCTCAAATAGAAAGATATATGTTTGTTTTTATTATGATTATTTCTATGGTTTTTATAATAGCTTTTAAATTCAGTTTAAAAAGCAATTAGAGGAACTATCATTTCTCTATACGATAAACCACCGTGTTTCCCTTTTAGATGAACAAAAGAATTTCCATATTTAAAAACAAAGCTATAATTATCTTTAGCAATCATTGTAAAATCACCAATTCTTTTTTTAAAATCATTATTAAGAGAACCGCCAAAAAGATTAATTTTTTCGCTTTCTTCAATAGATAAAAGATTTCCATAATCTTTATAATTTGAATTAAAATATTCCATAAATTCTTTTTTGCTTTTGGTATAAAAATACATCATTCGCATTTCTCCACCAGGTGGAGCCCATAAATAATTGGAAATTTCATCTTCGTTGGAGAATCTTATTTCTTTTTGTAAGGGAGATTCTAGCATTCCATGATCTGCAGTTATTAATATAACAGTATCCTCTCTTATTTCTGGAGATAATTTTTTTAGCAACTCTTCTTGAAGCATTTTCAAAAACCAGAAAATTTGTGATTTATATTTATGATCTCTTGCTCCATATTTATGTCCAATACTATCCACATATGCATAATATGCAAATTGAAACGAAGTATCGTTGTTTTTTCTGTATTCCTGTAACTTATCATATATCATCCCAAATAATTCAATAGGCGATTTATATCCTTTTATGTTGCTTCCTTTATTATGAATTTTACTTAATCCACTACCGACTATATCTGAATGTGTATGTGTAAAGGTTTTAACGCCTAATTTATTTAACTCTTCATATATAGTTGAAACATTAAGCAAATTGTTTATGAAATATGGTTCATATACGCTATTTCCACCATATAAAGGAGAAAAATCAATCATATTTACCAAAGAACCCAATTCTTTAAAGTATAAAATATATCCTAAAATACCGTGTTCAGCAGGTGTTTTGCCTGTGACAATGGAGGTTATGGCGTTTGCTGTTGTTGATGGAAAAACAGAAGTTGCAGGAAAAAAATGGCTTTTATTAATTAAAGAAAGTTCATGCTTTTTTTCTTTTAATACCAGTTTAAAGGTATCATAACTCATAGCGTCAATTAAAATTAAAATTACGTGTTTTTTTGGTGAAATTGGTATAGGATAAGGTTTGTGAAAAGGTTTTCCGTCAAAATTTTTAATAATCCAATTTGAAATATTAACTATTGAATAATTATTATAATGAGGCAAAATGCCTAAACCTTCTATTTTATTATTGTATATTTCCTTTAAAATATCTCTCCACATAATAGTCTCCTTTTTAATATTTTATTGAAAAATCAGGGTAATTTTCAACAGGAATGTTTTCTTCTTCTATATCTTCTACATCGGAAAAGCCGTTTCCTTTAATTATATAGTCTTTGAAGGTTTCTAATGATTCTTCTGAAGTTCCTTCAGCAATAATTTCAACGCTTCCATCTGGCATGTTCATTACATAGCCTTTTATGCCTAACGATTCTGCTGTGTGATTTACAAACCATCGAAATCCAACACCCTGCACTCTTCCATATACTTTGAATTTTTTAGCTATCACTTTAATACCTCCTTGGAATTTAAATAAAATAAGCTATGGTTCCCAGAGCGATGGTACTAAAAACAGCATAAAGAGGTTTGTTTAATTTAATAATAAAGATTATAGACGATATTAATATTAAAATAGAAAATATATTTAAAGGTAATATCATAGAATATTTTACTATAAGCCTCAATAAAATTGCAACTAAAGCAGGATTAACTCCTTTTACAAATCCAACAAACCATTTTTTATCACGGATTTTTGATTGATATTTGCTTAAAACAAACGCCAATGTCATGGGAGTTAGAAAAATTCCTAATGTTCCATATAACGCTCCAAGAAAGCCTTTTAAATAATAACTGACAAAAGTTGCTGTAATCATTACAGGTCCTGGAGTTATTTGTCCAACAATTAGAGCTGTTGTGAATTCCTTTACATTTAGCCATTGTAATTTCCTAACAATTAATTCGTCCATGACAGCTATTACAGAGTAACCACTTCCAAATCCTGTTGCACCTAAAAGGAAAAAATTATAGAACATTTTAAATATAAATGGATTTTTATAAAATACATATATGCTTATTAATGCAATGGAAATTAAAAACAAAGTCACATATAGTTTATTGCTTTTTGGGACACGTCTTAAATGAATATCTTCTACATGTCCTTCTTCTTTATTTAAAATCATACCCAATAATCCAAATAATAAGATTACGTATATAACATTTATCTTTAAAAACAATAACATTAAAAATGCTGAGATGGTGAAAACATATGAGATTTTTTCTTTAAAAACACCTTTAGAGATTTTAAAAAGTGCATTGGTAATAAATACAAGAATTAAAGGAATAAACATATTTGTTAGAAATTCAATATATGGTGTATTTCCGTATTTTATATACCATTTTGCAAGTAAAATCATTAAAAGAAATGAGGGGGTTATAAAGGTTATTACACCAAGTATTGCGCCCCAGAAACCGTATAACTCAGCTCCAACAAAAGTTATCATGTTCACGGCCATAGCTCCTGGTAAAGGAGAGATAGAAGCAACTGCATTTAAATAAAATTTTTGTGTGATATATTTTTTTTCTTCAACAAGAAGTTTTTTTACATAAGCTAAAACAGAAAAACCACCAAAACCAATTATTCCAAGATATAATGTGATTTTCATCCATTCTAAAATCTCTTTGTGATGTTTTTTCATAAATACCTCCTGAAATTAATATATATTTTGCCATAGTATTTTACCATTTTTAAAATAAAATCGTCAAATTTTAGCTTTTTTCTGGTATACTATATAATAAGAAATAAAAATTTTGAAAGGGGGAAGTTTAGTGAAAATAAAAAAACTAACATTCTCAATGGCGTTAATGCTATTATTATCTATACTGGTAATAGCAAATCCAACAAAACCGCTGTTTATAAACAGTTTTGAAGAAGGGGTAAGTGTAATAAACTTTGAAAATCCAATGGCTCCACAATTAATAGCTTCATACCCAAGTATTATAAAGTCAAAAAATATTCCTGTTTTCTTTGATTCTAAAGTAACTACGTTTTATAAAAATGACGAATATATAATCATTGGGTTAAAATCCGGAAAAGTTTATTTTATTAATTTAACCAATGGAAATTCAGAAGTATTTTCTTTAAAGGATTATCCAACACAAATTAAGGAGTATAATGGAAAAATATATGTTTCTGTATATAAAAATGAGATTATACCTTTTGAAATAAAAGAAAATAAAGTGGTTAAAGAATTAAGAATAAATTCAATTGGTGAAACATATGATTTTGCATTTGCAGGAAATTATTTATATGTTGCTGATGGAATAAAAGGGTTGGCAATATATTCAAAGAGTAATGGTATATATAAATATATGAGGCATTTAAAAACAGGTGGAGATGTTCAAAAGATCTATATAGATGGTGAGCACTTGTATACTCTTGATGGTGCAAGTGGTATTTCAATATTTGATATATCCTTTAAATTGTTACCATTTTTAGTAAAGAGTGTTGATACAGGTGGAGGAGCTAATGCAATATTAAAACATGGAAATTATTTATACGTTACTGACAGATGGTATGGTCTTGAAGTATACAATCTAAACGATATAAACAGTCCAGCAGTTAATAAAAATAAGAAAGATAAAATTCAACCTATATATAGGCATTATACACTTGATACACCTATAGATCTTAAAATTGTTGATAATGACTTTTTAGTAGTTACAGATAACTGGGGTGGTCTTGAAGTATATAGCCTTTCCAATCCTGCAAAGCCTGAACTTGTGAAGATATATAATAATCATACAGACCTTCAAGGGCTTTATGTATCAGGTAATTATCTTTATGCATCAGATAAAAAAGATGGTTTGATTATCTTTGATATAAGCAATCCTGAAAATCCTGTTGAAATTTCATCGAAGAAGACGTTAAACCTTAAATTTTTGCCTCGACGTCTTGAAAAAACATTAAATGATGCAGTAAATGTATTTTCAAAATATAATTATGCTTATATTGCAGATAGACAAAATGGTTTTACAATTTTTGACATTTCAAATTTAAAGGAACCTAAAGTATTATCCAATTATATAGACGTTAAAGAAAATAACAATGTAATTCTTGGCTATACAAATAATTTTATCATTGAAGGAAATAAAGCATTTATAGCAGATGGATATAAAGATCTTGTAATTCTTGATATAACAAATAAAGAGAAACCTCAGATTTTATCAATTAACAGAGTAACAGGAAGAAGCATGGATGTTGCTAAAGTAAATGATTATATATTCCTTGCAACAGATGATGTTGGATTTGAAGTATTTAAGTTTGATGGTAAAGCAGCTGAAAGAGTAAAACCAAAATTTAGAATAAATGGTTTTGCAAAAGATATAGAAGTTTCAGGAGATTATGCATATGTGGCTGTTGACTGGAAATATAAATTGTCAAATTCAACAGTTATTCCAGCTGGTAATCCAGGCGTTTATAAAATAAACATTTCAAATCCTGAAAATGTATCAATTGAGAAGGTATTTTCTTTTAATAATCAGGGTGTGAATAAAGTTAGAATCTTTAATAATATAGGGTTTGCAGCATTAGGTGAAAATGGATTTGTTATTTTTGATACAGTAAATGGTAATATAATTTCCAGAGTTAATACACCTGGAATAGTAAAGGATTTATTTGTAAAGGATGATTACCTATATGTAGCAGATGGGAAAAATGGTTTAATGATATTTAATATTACAAATCCTGGTAATCCTGTATTTGTAAAAAAGATTTTCTGGATGACATTTGGTAATATAAATTAATAATTAGTTTGAGGGGGTATAACAATGGATAACTCAAAAGCTATAGTGTTATTTGAAAATGATGACCACAAATATATATATCTTGGAGTAGAAAAGAATAACCTTGAAGGGATATTTACAAATCAGTTTTTAATAATTCACAAGGGAAAAGGTATTTTGCTTGATCCTGGAGGAGTTCATGTTTTTCCAAGGGTGCTGGCAAATGTATCAGAATATATTGATACAGATGATATTATAGGTGTATTTTATTCACATCAGGATCCAGATGTATCCTCTGGTATAGCGTTGTGGAGCTCTACATTAAATAATGCAAGATTTTATGTTTCAGCATTGTGGGAAAGATTTTTACCTCATTTTGGTGTTTTTGATTCATCGTCTCTGGTGCCTTTAGAAGATAAAGGGGGTAAAATTGAATTTCCAGATGGAGCTCATCTTGATATAATACCTGCTCATTTCTTGCATTCTCTTGGTAATTTTATAGTATATGATCCTATTGCAAAAATATTATTTTCTGGAGATATTGGTGTTGGAGTTGTTCAGCCGTCTGAAAGTAAGTATTTTGTAGAGAATTTTGACGACTACTCAAAACATATGGTAGGCTTCCATCAAAGATACATGGCTTCAAATATTGCAGCAAAAAAATGGGTGTCCATTGTATCAAAACTTGATGTAGAAATGATGACACCTCAACACGGATTATTATTTAAAAAGAGGGAATATGAGCAATTCCTTGATTGGTTTAAAAATTTAAAATGTGGGGTAGATTTAATAGATGATATATACGGGATGTGATAGTTATGTCGGATAACAATAGATCCTTAAAAAATACAATTGAAAAATTAGCCCAGGGAATATATCATGAAAATGTTTTAACATCATTTATAGAAAACCTTGACGAGGTATTGGGAGACAGATTTGAAACAGCAAAGGATGTAACTGAGCAGGTTGGTAATAAGATTATAGAAACAATTGAAAATACCAATCATATTGCTCATGAGATTGAAGAAATGTCTAAACGCAGTTTCGATGAAAAAGAGGAAATATCTAAACTGAATCAGAGTATAATAGAAAAGTTAAAGAATATAGGTGGAAACCTTGAACAGGTAAAAACAGATGTAAATGAATCTATAAATATGGTATCAGAGGCATTAAGCAGTTTTGATGAAGTAATGGAAATAACAAAGAATATAAATAAAATTGCCAGAAAAACAAATATGTTATCTATTAATGCCTCAATTGAAGCTGCAAAGGCAAAAGAACATGGAAGAGGTTTTGCAGTGGTTGCAGAAGAAATTCAGAAATTATCGCAGGAAACAAATGAAAGTGCCAAACAGATAAATGAGAAGATTAATTATCTTTCTCAGGAGATAAAGAATGTTTTGGAAAAGATTAATTATATTGCAGAATTGTTTGGTGTGGTAGCAGGGGTTACCGAAGGTTCTCTTGAAATTCTTGAAAAAAATGAGAGATTTTTAGAAGAGCTGGTTAATAATCTTCAATCCAATACATTAATATTGGAGGATAATATAGGAAATCTTAATATGTCAAAAGAAGATATTATGGATCTTATAAATACTATCTCTATGCTAAACTCAGTTATAAAAAATGTTTTAATGATGCAAAAAAAGATAAAAGATATAAAAATATAGTGGCTCTCTTAGAGAGCCACTTTGTTTTTCAATATATAATAATTATTTATCCAGTTTATTGTATCTTTCAGTGAAGTATATATACTTCGAGGATTATAATGTAGAATTTTTTTTGCTTTTTCACTGGAAAATTTATAATATCCAGTTAATGTATGAACTGTATAAGGGCTAAAAATGAGGTTTTTATTGGAAAATAGATGATGCAAAACACTTCCGTATGAAATAATGTAAGAATTCACAGGGGAGATAAATTTAATTTTTTCATTTTTCTCCGTAATAGAGTTTAGATATTTAAAAAATCTTCTCATGCTTATATTTTCACCACTTAGAATAAATTTTTCATTTTTTTTATTGAGCTTTGATGCAGCAATAATCCCATCAACTACATCCCTAACATCTACAAAGTCAAATACCCCATCAACACAATATCTAATTTTTCCATCTAAAAAGTCTTTTATTACTTTTCCTATTTCTGAAAGCTTATAATCATATGGTCCAATAACGCCACTTGGGAATAATATTTTATAATTAATTTCTCCTTTTTCACCTGCTTCAATAACCTTTTGCGTAGCGATAGCCTTTGACTTTCCATATGCTCCTGTGGTTAATTTAGGCGAAATGGGTGTTTCTTCGTCTATCGTAGCTCCACGTTCTATTTCTGCAAATGCATGAACAGAACTTACATAAATCAGGTCTTTGATATTATGAAATTTCATAGCATTTAAAATATTTTCCACACCGCCTATATTTACTGAGTATACCTTTTCATTTTTCCAGGGTAAAATGGAAATTATTGCAGCAAGATGAAATATTTTGTTGACTCCTTCTGTTGCTTTTAGCACATCATCTTTATTTCTAATATCTCCATAGACAATGTCCATATCCATGTTATTAAAAATACTTATATCTTCATCCGGTAAAACGAAGATACGTATTTTTTCTCCCGTTTCATATAATTTTTTTACCAGTACATTTCCAATATGCCCGGTGGCTCCTGTAATTAAAATCATAAAATCCCCCTCCATAAGTTTAAAAACTATCTGTATAAACTTATTATTTTTTCAAATCCTTTTTCAATGATTTCAAAATCTTCTTTAGATACTTTTTTCATAAAATCTTCGAAAATTAATTTGAAATTTTCTGTTGTTTCATTAAAAACATTTTTCCCTTTTTCTGTTAATTCTATTAGTATAACCCTTCTGTCGTCTTTTGATCTGTTTCTTATAACATATTCCCTTTCTTCAAGACTGTCTATAATATTTGTAACGTTGCTTTTGGTTGTGCTGAATATTTCAGCTATCTTTGCCATTTTTTGAGGTCCTTTTAGTCCAAGAAAAACAATTATATAAAATTCTATAGTTCTTAATTTTTCTGCTTCTGAAAAATTTGATATTATTTTTGTGAAATTGGACATAAGATCAAATAACATATTTAAAATATCCTTTTCTGAAAGTTGCATATTAATCACCTCTATAGTTGTAATTTTTTATAATCAATTATTTAGACTATTAAATTTTAAAATAGTTCAAAAATTTAATAATTTAAAAATAAAAAATAGGGCATTTTACAAATGCCCTATAAAATCTTTTATTTTATATCTTTTGTTTTCCAGCGAATATATATTAGGATTCCATTGCTATATGTAATTTCAATTTTTTCATTTTCTGTTATATTGCTTATTCCTATGGGATTATTAAAGTATAATATTCCATTTTCTAAAGGATATTTAAAACCTTTTAAAGTAATATTATTGCTTTTTTCAGTAAGTGAAAGAATAGACCATGTTTCTCCAATAGAAACTGTTTTTGAGAATTTTTTGGATATTCTGGATATTTCGATAAATTCTTCTTCAAAAATAATACCAATATCCCTGTATTTTGATAATAAGAATAAAGCTCCTAATATATGGTCAAGACGTTCACCGAGAAACGCTGAAACAAAAATATTATCAGCACCTTTTTCAATAGCAAATTTAAAAGCGAGATCAATATCAGTAAAATCCTTTTCTGGCAAATATTTTATTATTTCAACACCATTTGATTCAGCCCATTCTATGCTTTCCTGAGATGCAGAATCAAGATCTCCGATTAAATAATCAGGTTCAATATGGAGTTTTTGAAATATTTCAATGCCTTTATCTACAGCTATTAATATATCCGAATTGTCTATTAATCTTTTATAATAACTTAAATCACTTTTTTGTTCTCCACCTGAAATTATAAATGCGTTAATTATCTTCACCTCTTTTTATTAGATTTTTGTATTTATTTATTGTTCTTCTTGAAACTTTTATATTTAATTCCGAATTTAATAATGATGATATTTTGCTATCAGAAAGATTCATATGTTTTTTTATAAAATCGAATATAATTTTTCTGGTGTTTTTCTGGGAGTCTTTTGTATTAAATATAACAGAAAAAGGGAATATAATATTATTTGTATTCATAAAATATTTCGTTGAAACAATTCTACTCATTGTGGAAGGTGAAATATTTAGATGATTTGCAACTTCACGTATTCCAAATTTCCTGGGATTAATATTTTTTAATAAAAATTCATTATTTGTATCAATAATAAATTGTGCCAGTATTTCCATGTATTCTTTTCTTTTTTTCAATGAGCTTTTTAATAAAGAAAGTTTTTCCATTTCTTTTTCAATATATTTTTGGGTTTTTCTGTCATTTAATTTTTTTAGATTATTTAAATATATTTCGTCAACTTCTGGAAGTTCAGGTATATTTATTTCCCAGATTATTTTATTTCCCTTCTTATAGAAAATAATATCTGGAGATGAATTAATATATGAAATATTGTCCAGATTTTCCAGAGAAGATAACGGCAATCCCATTTCACCGCTTTTTTTTCGTAATTCAATGGCTTTTTCCAATGATTCTTCTGCAAAACCTGTTGGACCTAATTCCTTTAGTGTATACAATAATAAATTTAAATCTTTTTTAGATATTTTAAGTTTTTTAAAAAGTTCTTTTTTCGTAACGGATAAAATGCCTTTGTTGTCTATATAATTAAGAATTTCTTCTCCAGCCTTTTCTAAATGATCTGGTATAATTGCAAGAAATATAGGTTTAATTTTTTCAATATAACTTATTTTTTCGCTTATTTGTTCTGTTATATATTCCATACGATCGAGACTATATAATTCCATATCGTTTTTTTCAATTTTTAAAAATACATTTTCAAGAATCAGATTATTTACCTCTTCTTCTAATTTTGATAAAGGCATCTGTATTATGTGTAAAGCTTGAATTTGTTTTTGAGTTAATAATTGTTTTTGGCCAAGTTTTTGCAATAATTTGCTTTTATACATTCAGTACCTCCGATATAGCTTTATATAGATTTTTTGCAATATCAAGAGGTGTTGCATAATATTCAGTAATCTCATCGCTTATAATTTCTGCTGTTCTTCCAGAAAGATAAGAAGCAACAATACTTGCCTCCATTACATCAAGTCCTTGAGAAACCAAACCTGCAATAATACCCGTTAAGAGATCACCACTTCCGCCTTTTGCTAAAGCTGTATTACCTGTAATGTTGAAATATGTTCGTTCGCCGTTAGTAATAATTGTTGTAGCATCTTTAAATACTATAGTGGCTCTTTTATGTTTTGCAAACTTTTCTGTGTATTCGTAATTCTGTCTTATATTAATTTCATCTGTTCTTACAATTCTTTTCATTTCACCAACATGAGGAGTTAATACTATATTTTTTCTTAAACTTAATGAATCAACTGCATATAATGCATCAGCATCAACGACAATAGGTACTCTTGAATATTCAACTACATTTCTTACAAATTGCATGGTTTCATCAGAGCGTCCAAGACCAGGTCCTATAACAATAACAGAAGCTTTTTTGAGTTCTTTAGAGATTAAGTCAAAATCTTTTAAAGAGAATTTGTCTTTCATTAATGATTTATATATAATTCCCGGTTCATGATTTAATACATATGAAGATAATGGTGTAGGAGTAATTAATTTAACAAGTCCAGCTCCAACTTTTTGAGCTCCAATTGCAGATAAAATAGATGCACCAGGAAATTCAGAAGAACCGGCTAAAATTAATACATTTCCATAGTCATATTTTTGAGAAAATTTAGGTCTTTTGGGAAGTAATTTTTTTACCATTTCTGGTGTTACTAATTCCCTATGGGAAATATTGAATAAACTTTTTGGAAAAGAAAGCGGAGCTACTTTTATAGTTCCGGAATATTCTCTGCCTGGGAAGAATATATGTCCCAATTTAACACTGCCAAAAGTAATAGTTTTATCGGCTAAAATAGCGTTTCCCATTATTTCTCCAGTATTTGCATTAATCCCGGAAGGAATATCCACAGATAATACCTTTCCACGTTTAAATGTGTTTATTATATCAATAACGCCTTTAATTAAATCATTTGTATTTCCATTTAAACCAATACCAATTAAACCGTCAATTATACAATCTGCAGTGCTAACATGATTTTTGAAATCAACATTAAATTCAAAAAAGTCTAAGAATCCAAATTGTTTTAAAGTGTTTAATTGCTTTTTAAATAATCTACTACCTTTATTTTCATCACCTATAATACATACCTCTATGTTTTCATATCCTTCATTGTGTAGAATCCTTGCTGCAGCTAAAGCATCTCCACCGTTATTTCCAGTTCCAACCATAAATAATAAATGGGAATTTTTATTAAAGTCTTTTTGAATTTCACCAACAATGGCCATGGCAGCCTGTTCCATTAATACTTCTTCTGTGATTCCAAAATCTGTTGAAGTTTTTTTATCAATTTCTTTCATTTCAGTTGAGGTTAAAACATGCATAGAAAAAGCCCCCTTTTTGGATGGTATAATTTAGGTCTCAATTTAATTTTACCACATAATAAAGACTAAAAAAAACCCGGGAAATTTAATTCCCGGGTTTTTAAACAAATGTTTTTATTGTTCTTTTTTGTCTTTGTTATAACCAGTTAAATAGAAATCTATTCCCTGAGCAGCTTTATGACCATCTGCTATACCGTGGATAATATCAGGACCATGAACAATGTCTCCACCTGCGAATAACCATGGAACACCTACAACCTGGTTATATTCATCTGTTTTAATTCTTCCTCTTACTATTTCAATTTTTTCTTTGATTTCTTCTGGTAAGTATGAATAATCAGGCATTTGACCTATTGATTCAACTACCATGTCAGCTTCTAATTCAAGAATCTGTGATTCATCATATTTTGGATTGAATCTTCTATTTTCATCAAAGATAGATAATACTTTCTTAAATCTTGCCTTTTTAATTTTGTCTCCGTCTGTTACTATTTCAATTGGACCCCAACCTGGATGGAAGATTACGCCTTCTTCTCCACCTTCATGTTTTTCATCCCAATCAGCTGGCATTTCATCTAAAGTTCTTTCCAAACTTACAACATGCACTTCTGATTTTCCATATTCTATGTTCTGTAATCTTACCATTGTTCTGGCAACGTCCATTGCAACGTTACCTCCACCAATTACCACCAGTTTCTTTGGAATATATGGTTTTGGTCCATCGCCAGTGAGATAGTATTTCATATCTTTCAATATTACCATTGCCTGTTTTACCATTGGATGATCTGTTCCAGGTACTCCTGTTGATCTTCCAAGAACAAAACCTGATGAAAGGAATACAGCATCATAGTTATCCTTTAATTCTTCAAGAGTTACATCTACGCCAACTTTTGTATTTAATCTAAATTCTACACCAAGTGATTCAATGTATTTCCAGTCTTTTTCAAATGATTCAAGAGGCAATCTGTAGGTAGGTGCACCGTAATTTAAAACACCACCAGGTCTCTTTTCTGCTTCAAATACTGTAACTTCATATCCCATAAGTACAAGATAATAAGCTGCTGATAAACCTGCAGGACCTCCACCAACAACAGCGATTTTTTTGTCAACTTTCTTGATTATCTGCTGTTTGTGCTGTAATACTCTATCATATTCTTCTGCAGGAATCTGATCTACAATATATCTCTTTAACCATCTTATTGAAACTGCTTCACCTCTATGACCAATAGTACATGCAGTTTCACATCTATGAGTACACATTTTACCACAAACTAAAGGTAATGGGTTTGTTTTATATAACCATCTCATACCTTCTTCTACATTGTCATCATATACTGTTCTTATGTAATCTGGAATATCCATATGTGCAGGACATGTTTTTGTACATATACCACAATCCACACATCTTGCAGCTTCTTCTATTGCCTGTTGTTTTGAGAATCCTTTTACAACTTCTAAGAAAGATTTCTTTCTTGTATCTGCATCAAGTATTTCCATTGGAACTCTTTCGAGATCAAGTAATTCTGATTCTTCGGTTCTCTGATATGCTTTGTCGAATTTAATATGATGTATACCATCTTCTTTTGGTAAGAAGAAGAATGAGTTTGGATCCTGAGAAAGATGTACATATTCTTTTGACATGTTTAAAGAACCTGTGGTACAGATATCAACACATAACCCACAGAAAGTACATCTACCATAATCAAAAGCAGGTCTTTCTGGTTTTGAACCTTCCTCATCTGGTAATTCAGGAATTCTTATCATTTTTATTGCTTCAGCTGGACAGATCTTTGAACATGTACCACAACCTATACATGTCTGCCAATCATTAGTATGAAATCCTCTATAATTATCTGCAGCTTCTCTTGGATTATCAATAATATTTTCTAATGGAATTGAAACAGGTTTCTTTGTTAAATATTTCCAAGCCTTTGCTGGTGAAAAGAAACTTTTATTTATTTCAGACATTTTCTCACCTCACCTACCTATCGATTTCTGGAGCACATACGCCCATAGTATCTAACCATATTGCAACGTCATCAATTCTTGTTCCTGGTAAATATTTTTCAATTCCAAGCAATCCCTGTGGATATGATGCTCCTCTAACCGCAATTCTGTATGGTTTATTTGAACCATCTGATACTATATAATAACCATATTCTCCACGAGCACATTCAATATGGCTGAATACCTGTCCTTTTGGGACTCTCCATCTTAGTGCGCTACCTCTTGAGAAACTAACTCTTACAGGACCTTCTTTTGGCATTTTATCCAATACCTGTCTTAATATTCTTATACTCTGCTGTATTTCTTTGTATTTTATTGTTAACCTTGTATATGCATCAGAATATGTTGCTGTTGGAACGTCAAATTCAACTTCATCATATCTTGCATATGGATCAACTTTTCTTATATCATATGGTTTTCCTGATGAAGACCTTAATCCAATACCAGTTACACCAAGTTCCCAACATACTTCTTCTGGAAGGATTATATTGTCTTTTGTTCTGGCCTGAACCATTGGGTTTTTAAGAATTAAATCTTCATATTCTGGCAATCTCTTTTCTAAATAATCTAAGTATTTTTCTAATTTCATTTCAAGCCCTTTTGGAAGATCTTTTCTAACTCCGCCAGGTACAATATACATATGGTATACCCTTGCACCTGTAATTTCTTCAAACATATCAAGTATTAAATCCCTATCTGATGTAGCCCAGTTAGGACCTGTATACAATCCTGTAGGACCACCAATTCCACCTAAAGCCATTAAGTGATTTGCAATTCTTGCTAATTCGAGAATTATCATTCTGATCCAGTGTGCTCTTTCAGGTATTTCTATATTTGCAAGAGTTTCAACACCCTGAGCATATACCATTTCATTAATATCTGGTTCAGGAACACAGATTCTTGGTATTAAAGCAAGATTATTCATCCATAGTCTTCTTTCCATTAATTTTTCAAATCCACGATGAAGCATACCAGGTAATGGTCTTGCTTTTTCAACTATATCACCATCTACGTATAGATGAACACTGAAGTTACCATGCATACCTGGATGGTTAGGACCTAAGAATAACTTTACCTGTCTTTTCATTCTGCTTCACCTTCTTTCGGAATAAAATCAACTTTATAATCTCTTACATCGAATTTTTTCTTTGAATATGCAAGTGGATCAAAATCTTTTCTCATAGGTGGTATATCATCCCATAATTCGAGGAATAGTTCTTTATTTGCATTTTCATTACCTTCAAAGGTTACACCAAAGAATTCATGAACGTCTCTTTCGTAATATTCTGCTCCAGGGAAGATGTCTATTATAGTTCTGAAATTAGGTTTATCCCTATCTATTTTTGTTCTAACCTGAATTGTAATACCTTCATCCCAGTTGAAAAGAAGGTATACTAACTGGAATTTATTTTCTTTTATCCAGTCTACACATGTAAGCATTGTTAATTGCTTCCAGCCTTTTGATTTTAAGTAAGATAATACTGCATGGATTTGATCGCTTTTAAAATCAAAGGATATTTGATTTTTCTTTGGTATTTCATGAAATTCTGGATTAAATTTTGCTTTTATATCTTCAATTATATTATTCATGGAATTCATCTTTTACATACACCTCCCCAAGGGCGCGAATCTGATTCTTTTTATACCAGTCATAATATTTTTGATATCTTTTCCATCCTACAGCTTCACCCTTTTTAATTAAATCCATTAGTTTTTTAAATCCACTCATTACAGCTTCTGGTCTTGGCATACAACCTGCAATATATAAATCTACAGGTATATAGTAATCAAGCCTTGAAATAACTGCATATGAATCGTAATATACTCCACCATTTAATGTACATGAACCAAAACCTACTACATATTTTGGATTCTGCATCTGTTCATATGTATATATAATTCTTCTTAATGTTTTTACACTTAGATATCCTGTAATTAATAATACATCTGCCTGTCTTGGTGTTGCCATTGGTGCCATACCAATTCTTTCCATATCGAATCTTGAAGTCATAGTTGGAGGCAATTCCATAGCTCCACAACCTGTACAGTAGTGAAGCATCCAGATTGATTTGCTTCTGAATATATTTCCAAATTTTTCCCAGAAAGTTAATGTATCAGTACAATCCATTTCATTAACGTCTATTTCATTTATCTTTTCATTTTCATTTAAAGCCATATGCTCACCCCCAAACCGGTGAAGATTATAATTGCTGTTTGAATAAAGGCTAATGCAAGAGGTACTTTATAGTAAAATGCAACTAATTGATCAATTTTAAACCTTGCTACTACTGAAGAAATCATTGTTGCAAAAATATATACTACAAAATATTTGATTAAAAATTCTACAATTGTTCCACCACCAAGGAATAAATTTACAAATAATCCAACTTCAACAAATGTTGCAAAGTCGTGTTGAAGCATAAGCATACCAAGATGTTTTCCGCCATATTCTACCAATGGACCTGAAGCAATTTCTGCAGGTGCAACAGGTGTATCATATGGTTTTTTACCAAGCATACCCATTAATGATATAAATCCAACTATTGTTCCTAAAGGCATTCTAAATAAATTCCAACCTAAAATGCCCATACCTTGTTGTGCTGCTGCAATAGCAGAAATAGATGCAGTTTTATTTGCAAAAATAATTCCAAATACTGTCATTATATATGGTAATTCATAACCGAGCATCTGAGTTAAAGCTCTCATAACACCTATTGAAGCCCATGGGTTTCCAGAACCAACAGCACTCATAGCCATACCCAATGAACCAACTGCTAAAAGATATACAATAACAAAGAAATTATCGAGATTTTTAAATACAACGATATTTCCCGCTGGAACGAAAATTAAAGTTGCTATTGTTCCTCCCAAAGCCATTAAAACACCGAAATCATATATAAAACCGTGTGAAATTGAACTTTTACTGAAAGCTTTGAATAAATCAATAAAGTTCTGGTACCATGGAGAACCAACTCTCATGTGTATTTTAGCAACTACTTTTCTTTGAATACCTGAAAGGGTTACCTGCCAGAAGAAGGCTAATAATACTAACCCTGTGGCCATAAAGAATGTTGTCATATTTTATCACCCCACATAAATATTGCAGTTATTACAATTGAAATCCAGAAAACAGTAAATGCTGGATTTTCATTGAAGAACCATGTTCTTACCAACTGTCCAAGTTCTTTTACCCTTAATGCAATTGCATCATAGAACTTTTCAACAGAAGGATGATTTGCATATAATCTTTCAAATGGGGCATAGTAATTTGCTGAATAGTGATATAAATCTGGATCATGAATAAATTCTGCTGATGTATAAGTATCCATTAATCCTACGGACTTTGATTTTGGCAATACAAAATAAAGTATTGTAGCTACAATAAATCCTGCACCAAATACCAATGTAACTATCCATGAATCCCACATACCATTTGGAGTCATAACTTTAAAACCATCAATTACAATAGGTTTAATTCCTACAACTTCCTGAATTTTAGCTATATATCTTAGCATTAATCCTGGATATACACCATATAACAATGTTAAACCGGAAATGATCAACATTGGTATTTGCATTAAGAAAGGAACTTCTTTTACATCTTCATGTTTTGGAGATAATTGTCCTAAAAATGCGCCTGCTAATGGTCTGAATACATACATAAATGATCCAACACTTCCAAAGAATGCTGCAAATGCAATGAACATGTTTCCTTTTCTAATTAATCCCTGGAAGATTAACCACTTTGATGCAAATCCACTCATAGGTGGTATACCTGCTAATGAAATAATTGCAATAAGATATGCAGCAAATGTTACAGGCATTTTTTTGATTAATCCACCAAGTTCTGAGATCTTTGTTGTTCCTGTTCTGTAAGCTATTGCTGCAAAAGCAAGGAACATTGCTGCTGAAGCCATAGCATGATTAAATACGTGCATCATACCTCCAGCAAATGCTGTTTGATCTGTTAATGCAAGACCTATTAATATATAACCACTATTACTTACTGTTGAGTAAGCAATTAATCTCTTTGCATCGTCCTGTTTTATAGCCATTAATGTTCCAATTATTATACTAATTCCACCGAGTAACATTAAAATATAATTTTCAAATGGGTGACCCATAATCTGGAAATGATTTGAGAATACTTTAAATGTTGGGAATACAGCTGTCATTAAAAATGCAACAAAACCACCCATTTTTACAAGACCACCTGACAATACAGGTGAGAATGTATGTGGAGCATTACCGTGTGCAATTGGTAACCATGTATGGAATGGGAAAATACCCAATTTTGTTAAACCAGCCATTACAATTAAGAAGAAGAATAAAACTGCAAAGTTTGGATCTTCAGCCATTTTTGATACTGTTGTTGAGATATCAAATGTTCCGTATTTTGAATTTAATAATAATATTGCATATAACATTGAGAATGAACCTATTGTACTAATTCCATAATATACAACTGAAGCTCTTCTGGATTTACCTAAAGGAATAATAAACATTGATGACCAAACTACTAATTCCCAGAAGATGAATAAAGTTAAAAAGTCTTTTGAATAAAATACACCTATAGTTCCACCTAAAGATAATACATAGAAAAGATTATATGCTGCTGGATGTATTACCTTTTCCATCCAGTATGGATTAAAGAATGAAACCATTGCATATACAATAACCATTACAATTGAGAAGAACCATGCATATGATGAAGTTACAAGATCAAGTGAATAATTCCCGTATGTAAATACATTAAGTACTTCACCTGCTGAATCCTTTAATGTATATACAACAAATAATGCAACAACTGAGATTAATATTGTTAAATAAGCTCCTGCTTTATCATTGAACTTTGAAACTGCATATGTAACCAATCCGCCGAGTAATATAAATAAGATTAATGTATTTAAAGCCACGTCACATCCCTCCCGCTATGTTGGAAAGGTAATTGCTTATGCCTTGAGTAATAAATTCAGGATTAAAACTTACATAAATGATAAATGCTGCAACTACAACAGCTAAAAGTGCATAAGCAAATGTGTTTTCCAAGGATAATTTTGTTGTGTATTCGTCTTTTGATTCTTTTCCTTCTTCACCAGGATTCCAGAGTTTTACCAACATTCTGATGTAATAAATACCTTCAATTAAACTTGCAAATAAGATAAATGCAGGAATCCAGAAACTTTTTAATGTAAATAATGTTGATAAAGCAAATACCTTTACGTAGAAACCGTAGAATAGAGGTAATCCTACCAATGATAATGCTGCAACACTAAATCCAAAACCAATTAATTTATGTTTTTTAAATAATCCCTGTAATTTTTCTACATTATCTGTTCCAGTATATACAAACATTGCACCGGCTATTGTAAACATTATTAATTTTGCTAATGCATTATTAGCAACCTGCATCATTGCCCCGCCAGTTACACCTGATAAGAACAATGTTGCAATTAAACCAGCCTGTCCAACACTTGAAAATGCAAGAATACCTCGTACATTTCTTTGAGCAAATGCTGCAATTTCTCCAAACACAAATGTCAATACTGCAATTGTTAAGAATATTGTTTTAAGTGTTCCATCGACAACAAGGATTTGTGTAAATAATCTACCAAATACCATTATTGCCGTTGTTGCATATGCTGAAGCAAAAATAGCGCCATTTAAGTCATTTGTGTTTCCATAAACCATTTTTACCCAACCGTTAAATGGTAATAATTTAGATTCTACTGCAAAACCAGCAAAGATAAATGTAAGTGCTAATAATAATACATCGCTATTTATTCCAGAGAGTTTTGCGTGCATGTCAGCCATATTTAATGTTCCTGCAGTGGCATAAAGGATAATTATACCTAAAAGGTATAAATTTGAACCCAATGCACCGAGGATAATGTAATTAAATGTTCCTTTGTAATTTTTTGTCATTGTAGAAAGAATATATGCTGAAATTGATGCAATTTCAAGGAAAACGAATAAATTGAATAAGTCACCTGTCATGAGCAAACCGTTTAATGAAGTTAATGAAACCAATAATACAGTTGAATATTTTTTAATTGATGACATTGAAGTTAATACTGCAAGTGCAAATACAACATTTACTATCATCAATCCATAAGCTGCATATTGATCAACAACAAGATTAATACCGAAAGGAGGCTTCCAACCACCTACGATAATAGTTCCCTGTTGTAAAGCAAATGAAGCAAATGCATTAAATAAAACAGCAATTATTAATAATGTTTTATCTAAAGTTTTAAACATTACAGATAAAAATGCGAATAGTAATGGTATCGCGATTAATAAGATAGGATTAATCATTGCTTTCACTCCCCATCTCGTCCAATTCTAATGTGCCGTATTTTGCGTATAATTTTCTTACAACTGTTAATGCCAATGCTGTTACACCAACACCAATAACAATAGCTGTAAGTACCAATGCTTGAGGTAATGGATCAACAAAAAGACTGTTTGTTGTTTTTACACCGTTGAATAATATAGGAGCAACACCATCATTTACATAACCAACTGAGATTATGAAAAGATTAACTCCTACTTCCAAAACATTTAAAGCTACAACAAGCTTTATTAGATTTTTTTGAGTTAAAAGACCATATATACCAATTAATATTAAAATTATAAATATGTATTGTATCATTTATTTCCCCTCCTCTGAGAGAAAATCTGAGATCAAGTTTGAAAGCTCAGATCCTACTTTTAAACCAACAAAGATGTAAATAATTGGAACAATACCTGCACTGAACAATTCACCAACAGTTCCTGTTGGAAGGAAGTTATAAAGGAAGTATCCTCCATATGCTAATCCTAATAAACCGAATATAAGATATAAACTTCCAGCAGTTCCTTCTAATAATTTAAATGATTTCATCTTTGTTTTAAATTCATCATCTGATAAATAGAATAATAATACTGCTGAAGCGATCATAGAACCGCCAGGAAAACCTCCACCAGGGGTAAGATGCCCATGAATGAAAATGTAAACACCTGTAATTAATATTACTCCAGCAATAACCCTAACTGCAGATTTTAAAATGAAATTAGGCGGTGTTTTAAATTTCATTCTTGATTTTCCGCTTAATAATAATCCAACACCAAGAGCAGAAACAAATAATACAGTAACTTCTCCTAAAGTATCAAAAGACCTGTAATTTACGACAATAGAAGTAACCATATTTGCTGAACCACTTTCTGGGTCTTTTGTTTCTTTATAAACAACTTCACCGTTATCACCGGTTACATTCTTTTTTACAAATTTGTCTGAAACCCTTTCACTTAAATTTGCCTTTCCAAATTCTGGAAAGAATTTTCCTTCACTGCTTTTTGGAGCATAAAGGCTTGTGAAGATAAATATTCCTAAAACTATTACAATTAAACCTGCAATAACTCTTTTCATCATTCTTTATCACCAGCCTTTTTCATGGAAAAGAGTGTAAAGATAAATACAGCGGTTACAAGACCTGAACCAATTACTGCTTCTGTAATTGCAACATCAGGAGCCTTCATAAAGATAAATGAAACAACAGAAAGCATACTTAATATTGATAAATAAATAACTGAAGTAATAATCTTTTTTGATTCAATTGCCAATATTGCGAATACTATTAATGTAATACCTACTAATAACTCAATTATCTGCATTTTCATCACCTCTACTTTTGTTGTAGAGTTCGTCTAACTCATTTTTTACTAATTTAAAAGGTTTTGCGCCGTAAATATATGAAGCCTTAGCTAATACAGAACTTCCAACAGGGTTGGTAATTGTAAGAAATACAACAATTAACAAAGTTTTAATAAACCATGCTGGTTGAGCTATACCTACACCTAAAACCAATGAAAATGTTCCAAGAGTTGTAGCTTTTGTTGCTGCCTGAAGTCTATTGTAAACATCAGGCATTCTGTATAAACCCAAACCACCTAAAACATAAAAGAGCGCACCTATTATCATTAATATATATCCTATAGCACTCATTTTTTCCCCTCCAAATAACGAGCAATTACCACTGTTTCAAGGAATGATAATGCTCCATAAACTAATGCAATATCAAGATATAACTCACTTTTGAATAAGAAAGCAAGGAAAACTATTGATCCTGTGATAATAACGTTTAAAGTGTCGATAGCAACAACTCTATCAGGTGTCGTTGGACCTTGAATTAATCTGATAATAGAGAAAAAAGCTCCAATTGCGATTAATAAGCCTATTAATGTATTCATTCATAAATCCCTCCCAAAATCTTTTCAAATTTTCCAGAAACATACTTCTGATATTCTTCGGGAGTTTCACCTTTTACATCAATCCAGTGGATGTAAATATAATCATCATCAGCATCAATAGATAATGTACCTGGAGTTAATGTAATGGAATTTGCAAGAGTTAATTTTCCAACGTTTCCTTTTAATTTTGTTGGAACCTTAACAAATCCAGGGTTTAATGGTAATGCTGGATTTAAAACCCTTGCTGCAACGTCGAAATTCGCCTTTACCATTTCAACAATAAACACAGGAACATAGATGAAAACAAACTTTAAAACCTTTGGAATTACAGAAAAACCAAATTCATAATCTACAGTTTTAGCTATAATTCCAGCTAAAACTAAAGATACAACTAGCCCTGTAAGTAATTCTGGAGTGCTGAAATTTGTTAGAGCAATCCAGATAACCCATAGGGTCAAAAATGTGGAAATAAATTTTTTCAATGTACTCCCTCCTTTAGGAAAAATTTGTGAAAAATATCTTTATTTTTGATAAAACCACTTTTTATTTCACAAAAAGCAATCAGGAATTCTTTATGATATCATGAGCTTCATTCAATTCTTGTGAAATTATTCTTTTTCCGTGGGATAAAAGTTCCAGTACACATTGATATTTTAGAATACAATATACAGAATTTCCTCGTTTCTTTTTTACAATGATACCGTTTTCTTCAAGGATTTTAAGATGTTGTGAGATACTTGATTGACTTGTTCCTAACCTTTCAACAATTTCATATACAGATAGTTCTTTTTCACTTAATAATTTTACGATTCTTAAACGAATAGGATGTGCGAGACTTTTGAAAACGTTTGATATTAATTTGCATTCATCCAAAATATCATCCCCTTATAGAAAATAAAAGAATATTAGAAAATTCTAATATTATTATATTACAAAAACACCAGATATTAAAACTATGATTTTAAACTGTTATTATCTATAATTACCTATAATACATTTTAATCTGCTATATTCATAAGAAATGCTAAAAAATAAAAAAAGAGCGCAAAATGCGCTCTTTAATCATATTTTTACAGGTATTTAATCTAAGACCAGTTATATCCTAATTACTGATTTTCTTTCTCTCTTTCTCTTTCCTGAATTATTTTTTGTTGTATATCAGGTGTTACTTCCTGATAAGTTGAAAATTTCATTGTAAAGTATCCTTTTCCACTTGTAATTGAGCTTAATCTTGGCGAGAAATCAAGCATTTCTGCAAGAGGAATTTCTGCTTCAATTTTATCAGTTCCTCTACCTAATGATTGCATTCCCATTGGCCTTCCGCGTTTTGAGGAGATTTCACCCATTACATCACCGGTATATTCTGTTGGTGTGTAAATTTCAACTTTCATTACTGGTTCAAGAATAACAGGATTTGCATTCTTCATACCATCTTTAAATGCCTGTCTTGCTGCAATCTGGAATGCTATATCTGATGAGTCAACTTCATGATAAGAACCGTCATATAGTGTAACCTTAATATCAACAACTGGATATTCAGCAACAACACCTTTTTTCATAGCTTCTTTTATTCCTTTATCTACTGAAGGAATAAAGTTCTTTGGAATTACACCACCAACGATTTTATCAACAAATTCATATCCTTCTCCTCTTGGAAGTGGTTCTAATTCAATTTTTACGTGACCGTATTGCCCATGACCACCAGTTTGCTTTTTATGTTTATATTCTGCTTTAACCTTTCTTCTAATTGTTTCTCTGTAAGCAATCTTAGGTTTTCCAACTTCTACATTTACCTTAAATGTTTTCTTTAATCTTTCTATCATAATTTCAAGATGTGTAGTTCCAAGACCAGAAACAATTGTTTCACCTGTTTCTGGATCAAATTCCCATGAGAATGTAGGATCTGATTCCTGTAATTTGGAAAGTGCATTATTAACTTTGTCAATTTCATTTTTGGAAGTTGGTTTTACTGATTTAGAAATCATTGGTTCAGGGAATTCAGGTACATCAACTTTTACCTGTCTGGAATTATGAGCTACAGTATCATTGATTTTACTCTTTTTAAGTTTTGGAACAACGATTATATCACCAACTCCAGCTTCTGATACTTCTTCATTTTTATCAAATCTAGGTATATATATATGAGATACTTTTTCATTGGAATCTTCCTGAACTTCAACAAATGAATCACCTGATTTTACCGTTCCAGCAAGTATTCTAATGTATGTAAGTTTTCCCACAAATGGATCAACGGCATTTTTTACAACAAGACCTACAAATGGCTCATCTTCTTTTCCTTCTATTACCAATTCTTTATCTTCATATTTTGCATTAAATGTTCTTTCATCTGGATGCATACCAACAAGATAAATCATTTCCATAAATCTATCTAAACCAATATTCTTTTCTGCTGAAGCAACAACTATTGGTACAACTTCATCATCTTCAAATGCTACGTGTAAAGCTTTAAAAACATTTTCAGGATTTAAAGCTTCTTCTCCCTCTTCTAAATATTTTTCCATTAATGCTTCATTTGTTTCAACAACATCTTCCATTAATTCCTGATGATATGCTTCATAATATTCTTTTGCTTCGGCTGGTATTTCATCTAATTTTTTATCTTTTCCACTTTGATCGGTTTCATAAACAAATGCTTCATGTGTTAAAAGATTTACAAGTCCTTTAAATTCAGGTCCTTCGCCAATTGGAACCTGTAAAGGAACAACCTTTACACCATCTTCAAATAATTCCTTTAATTCAGAAACTACATTACCAAAATTTACGCCTTCTTTATCCATCTGGTTTATTAAAATAAAGATTGGCTTTTTATTTTCCCTTGCAATTTTCCATATTCTTTCTGTTGTAACTTCAACACCTGATGAAGCATTTACAACAAGAACAACGTTGTCAACAGCATTTACTGCAACATCAATGTCTCCGAGAAAATCTGCCATTCCTGGAGTATCAAAGAAATAAAATCTTGAATCTTTATAATCTACTGACACAATATGATTTGAAAATGTTGAACCTTTGTCTTTTTCTACTTCTTCAATGTCTAAATAGCGCTGTCCAATCCTATCTGCGCTATCAAAGTTTTTTAATATGGCATCCATTAATGTGGTTTTTCCACATCCATGATGTCCAAATAACCCCACTATCCTTTTTTTATCTGACTTGATCATTCCCATATCAATGCACCCCCACTGTAGTAATCTTTATCTATCTTTTTTAAATACCCCTAAAAAAGCAGGTATTTTACTTCTCCAGTTTTCTGATCGATAATTTAAGATGGACCCGTTGTAATAGAATATAGAAGAACTTCCCCCATCAAGCATCATAGCCTGTTTTATATTTCCTATTTTTTCAAGGAGCAATATTGCTTCGTCATAATTTATTCCAGGATTTGATTCCATGTATCCATCTACTACAATAAATAATACCATATCATCGTTATTAATTGCAACTATCGTTCGAGGTGTTTTTCGGTTAATAATGCTCCATGAATAGGCTAATTTCTCTTCTTTCATCGCTTCTGGCATTATATCATTACTTTTAAGTAACGGTCCGCTTTCAATTAACTCTTTTATAGCAATATTTTGATTTATATCTATATCAAATATTACTTCATCTCCTTCTGCGACATCTTTTATGTACTTCAGGTATTTTCTTTCAATTAATAATAATTTTTGATTATTTATGGGTCTTTTTTTACCAATATATACAATATAATCATTTTCTATTAAAAGGAATAAATAATCATCTTCACTTTCTTTTATTTTTCCTTTATATGCACTGGTATATAGCTTTACATCCCCTTTCCATGCTGTATTTATAGCTTTTATCCAGAATGGGACACCTCTTATGTATATTGTGTATTCCATATTTACCTTTTTTATATACGGAACTCCATATTCATCAACAATAAAGCATGGTCTATAATATGAAGAAATGTGCTGAATTTTTCCATCTGTAATTATTTTTCCTATTGGTTCCAGAGTTGAAACATCAAAATATCCAGCATTAATTGCAACTAATGGATTTTCTTCATTTAAATATTTTTCAGCGTCTTCAGGATTTCCAAGATTGTTGAACATAACCTTTATTTCTAATTCTTTTGGATTAATTGTGGCGATATGCACAGGAACAATTCGACCGTTTAAGTCTATCATTTTATTTTCCACTTTTAAAAGTTTTGTATCAATTTGCAATTTTTTAGAGTTTTTTTCCTCACTTGCGTTATTATTGTTTGCTTTTTTATTTTCATTTATGGTGTTAGAATTATTTACTAAATCATTTTCTTTGGTTTCAATATCATTTTTATTTTCAGTTTTTTCGTTGATATTGTTTTCGATATTTTTTTTCTCAACTACATTATTGCTTGAATTGACAGTTTTAATATTTTCAGGAGAATTATTGTTCTTCTGATTTAAAGTTAAGATTATACTTCTTCCTGAAATTTGAATATCATAATTATTAAAATCTTTTATTTCATATTCAACAACATTATCTCCCAGCATTTTAAAGTTAATATCTGATGGAACAGAATATTCATTAATAGCTGGAACTATTACTATACCGTTTTTATTTTTTATTACCATTTCTTTATGTACTATATGACTCACTGAGAAGATAATTTTATTTACCGAATAGTCTATCTTTATTATTCGAGGAATAGAAGCATAAATATAAGTATTTCCATTATAATCGAATTTTTGATATCCCATAAATTTCACAAAAGCATCAACAAGAAGATAATATTGATCATTGTTTTTTAACACTGCAGATGCAAAAGAATCATTAATATTAAAATTGATTCTAACAGTTCCGTTTATTAAATTTAGTTCAAGAACATCCATTTTACTTCCAATATGTCTGATGAGATAGATAATGTTTTTAGAAGGACTTTTCTTGAGGTTGAAGATTTTGGAAATCTCTTCAACCTCAAGATATTTGTTATTGGAAAATGTAATATAATTTAATTCTGTAGATTCTTTTGTTAAATCAACATAAATTATTTTTCCATATGAAATAATAGCAAATAATAAAATGCTTAATATAAAAAGCAATTTTTTAGGCATTATTTACCTCCTGAAATTTTTTCATATATTAATTTCATTTTATGTTCTGTTGGAGGATTGTCTGTAATTTCATATGCTTCTTTCATTAATTCAAGCGATTCTTCTACATTACTTTTATCTGATACATATAATAAAGCAATAGTATCTCCTTTTTCAACCTTTGCACCTAATTTCTTCATAACCTTTATTCCAACTGAATAATCTATTTCATCTTCTTTTTTCTTTCTTCCAGCACCTAACACCATTGAAGCAATTCCAACTTTTTCTGCATCTATATGTGATACATATCCAGATTTTTCTGCTTTGAATTCAACGATATTTTTTGAAATAGGCAATATTTCTTCTGGATTGTCAACTACTCTTTCGTCTCCACCTTGAGCTTTTATCCATTTTCTCATAATTTCTAAAGCTTTTCCATTTTTGATGTTTTCTTCTAATATTTTTCTTGCTTCTTTATATTCATATATACCTGCAAGGTCAATCATGCTTGCGGCAAGTTCAAGACATAATTCAGTGAAATCTTCAGGACCATTTCCTTTTAATGTTTCTATTGCTTCCCATACTTCAAGGGAATTACCAACCATTTCACCAAGTGGTTGATCCATATTTGTTACAACAGCAACTATTTTTCTATTATTAAGTTCAGCAATTTCAACCATTGATTTTGCAAGAGCAACGGCATCATCAAGATTTTTCATGAAAGCTCCACTTCCAGTTTTTACATCTAAAACAATTCCATCAGAATTTACAGCAAGTTTTTTACTCATTATACTTGCAGAAATCAATGAAATTTCATCTACAGTATCTGTAACGTCTCTTAATGCATATAATTTTTTATCTGCTGGTGCAATATTTCCTGTCTGGCCAGCAACAACCATTCCTACTTCATTGGCAATTTTAAAGAATTCATCTTTTGAGATAGCTGTTTTAAATCCAGGTATGGATTCTAACTTATCTATAGTTCCACCAGTATGACCAAGCCCTCTTCCTGAAAGTTTTGATACCTTTAATCCAGCAGAAGCTACAAGCGGTCCTACAGCAAGAGTTGTTTTATCTCCTACACCACCGGTAGAATGTTTATCAATTTTAATTCCTTCAATTCCTGATAAGTCTATTATATCCCCGCTATTTCTCATGGTCATGGTAAGATAATATCTTTCTTCCTTATTCATTCCATTAAAATATATTGCCATTAGCCATGCAGAAATCTGATAATCTGGAATGCTTCCATCTACATATCCATTTACCATAAATTCTATTTCTTCTTTTGTATTAATTCCACCATTTCTTTTTTTATGAATTATGTCTACTGGTCTCATTTAAACTCCTCCCTTTAAATATAATCTTTATTAACGTACCCTGTTGTTCTTCACTATCTACTTCAATATATGCTCTATGTTTTTCAAGTATTTGTTTTACAATATACAATCCTATACCGGTTCCTGGAATTTGTCTTGATCTTGATTTATCAACTCTATAGAATAGATTAAATATTTTATTCCTTTCTCTTTCTGGAATTCCAATACCTGTATCTTCAACTTCGAATATTATTTCATCTTCTTTTCCAGAATACAATCTAATAAATATTTCTTTTGGACCATTTTCTTTTATATAGGTAAATTTCACAGCATTATCGAGAATATTGTAGGCAACTTGCATAAGCCTGTCTTCATCACCGGTAATAATTAATTCCTTTTCTATATCAAGATAAAGTTTTACATCCATATCTTTTACCAGAGATTCAAATATCATATATACCTTTTTTATTAAATTGGAAATATTTAATTCTTTGAAATGATATTCATAGTCCTTTCTTTCAAGACGACTTATATCCTGTAAATCATTAATTAATCTTGTTAGTCTTGAAGATTCATCTTCAATTATTCTCAAAAATCTAATTGCCTGTGGAGACATATTTTCATCGCTCATAAGCAATGTTTCTGCATATCCATGTATAGCAGTAAGTGGTGTTTTTAATTCGTGTGACATAACGGTGAGAAATTCTCTTCTCATTAAATCGAGTTCCTTTTCTTTCGTGATATCTCGTAAAATAACTATTCTATAGTTTTGTTCATGTTCTGTATCTAAAGTTACTTTTTTTATCTCGCAATTAAAGAAAGATTTTTTAGGGCTATATATAATGATCTCTTCCTTTAAGTTCTCATTTTTTCTATAACTTTTTAAAATTAAGTCTATAAGTGTATGATCTTCAAGGATTTCTGATAACGTTTTCCCTAAAAAATCAGAAGTTATGAAAAGATTTTGAGCTCCTTTGTTGGCATAATCAAGTATTAATCTATCAGAACTTTCATTATAAAAGACGAGCATTATAGCTTCAGAGATATTATTCAAAATAGAATAGATATTTTTTCTTTTTCTTTTTTCTATATCCATTTTTTTATTTAAGTCTTTTATCTTTTCTTCAAGAGAATGTACCAAAAATTCAGTGGCAGGATCGCTGGCACTGATTGATAATACTCTTGATATAGATGATTTTAATTTCGAAGTTTCTTTTTTTAAAGACATATATGCGGTTACAACATAATATAGTACAACCAAAAAAATGGATATTAATAAAAAGTATGTCACCATTTTATCACCTATTTCAAAAAAGCGACAGAAATCCTTCTGCCGCTTTTAGTTTTTTATTAGTCTAATTTTTCCTTTCCAGGATCTCTGAATTTATAACCTTTTCCTCTAACTGTAATTATGTATTTTGGATTTGAAGGATCTTCTTCGATTTTTGTTCTTAATCTTCTTATATGTACGTCAACTGTTCTTGTGTCTCCAAAATAGTCATAACCCCATAATTTATCCAATAATACATCTCTGCTGAATACTTTTCCTTCGTTTTTAGCGAGGAAGGTCAATAATTCAAATTCAAGAGGTGTTAATTCAACAGGGTTACCTCTAATAAGAACTTCATATCTTTCTGTATCAATTTCAAGATCCTTTGCAATAATCTTCTTTGGACCTTCTTCTTTTATTTGCATTGCCTGTTGTTGTCTTCTGAAAATTGATTTAATTCTTGCAATTAATTCTCTTACGTTAAAAGGTTTTGTTACGTAGTCATCACTTCCAAGTTCAAGTCCAGCAACTTTATCAGCTGGATCATCTTTTGCACTTAAAATAAGAACAGGTGCATTTTTGAATTTTTCATTGCTCTTTATTGTTCTTATGAAATCAAATCCATCCATTGAACCAGGTAACATAATATCAACTATGAAAAAGTCTACATCCTTTTCTTCTATTACCTTTACTGCTTCATCTGCATCTGAAGCTAATACAACATCATAACCTTCCTTTGTTAAATTAAAATTCAGCATTTCGGAAATTGCTGGATCATCTTCAATGATCATAATAACCTTTTTACCCATTTTAATTTCCTCCCTTCGAATATTGAAAATTTACATTAATTTTGTTGATTTGTCGTTTGTTCTTCTTTTTAAAGCTTTGCTGTTGACTATTACACGTTTAAATTCTACTTCTGCAATTTTTTCCATTTCATCAAAAACTTCTACAAAGAATTTTATCTTATTTCCCTTTACATATACAATCTTTATTTTCATATATACTTTAAAACCATATGGTGTTGGAGCGATATGATTTATTTTAGCCGAGGATACAACCATTACATGTTCAGGAATTAAAGGACTGACTATTTCTGTAGAAGCCCTAAAAACCTCTTCTAATAATGCTGTTGTTGATAATAGATGAAAATCTTTAAACTCTTCTTTTTCAGACCATAAGAAGCTTTCATCATTAACGGAAAAAGAGTAGTTAAATTCTTTCCCCTCTAATTCCTTAACTTCTTTCCAGATCACCTCCATCGTTTTCCACCCCCTCGGAATCTTCAATAGGTGAATCTTCATTTTTGGAATTTGATACACCCAATAACTCGTTTAATTCTTCACCGCTTAATGTTTCCTTTTCAAGCAATATTGCAGCAATAGAATCAAGTTTATCTCTATTGTCAGATAAAATCTTTTTTGCTTTTTCATAAGACTCTATAATAATTCTTTTTACTTCATTGTCTATTTCGCTAGCGGTTTCTTCACTGTAGTTTTTCATTTTTGCTAATTCTTTACCAAGGAATACTTCTTCTTCTTCAGCACCCCAGGCTACTGGACCAAGTCTTTCACTCATTCCAAATTTTAAAACCATAATTCTTGCATATTCTGTAGCTTTCTGGAGATCATTTGCTGCTCCGCTTGTTATTTGATTAAATACAAGTTCTTCTGCAGCTCTTCCGCCTAAAATACCTGTTATTCTATCCAATATCTCTTCTTTTGTCATTAAATATCTATCTTCAAGAGGTAATTGCAATGTAAAACCTAAAGCCTGATGACCTCTTGGAACTATTGTAACCTTATGGACTGGATCTGCATTTGGCAATAATGCACCAACTATTGCATGACCTAATTCATGATAGGCAATAATCTTTCTGGTTTTTTCAGATATTACCCTGCTTTTTCTTGCTGGACCTGCAATTATTCTATCAATAGCCTCTTCCATTTCTTCCATTTCAATAATCTTTTTACCCTTTCTTGCAGAAAGTAATGCCGCTTCATTAATAAGATTTTCAAGATCTGCACCTGAAAATCCTGGAGTTCTTCTTGCAAGTACATCAACATCAATATCTGGAGAAATAGGTTTTCCTCTCATATGTATTTTTAATATTTGAGCTCTTCCTTTTACATCAGGCATATCAAGGACAACTTTTTTATCAAATCTTCCAGGTCTTAATAATGCCTTATCTAAAATATCCGGTCTGTTTGTAGCAGCCATTATAATTATACCTGATCTTGGATCAAAACCGTCCATTTCAACAAGTAATTGGTTAAGTGTCTGTTCTCTTTCATCGTGGCCGCCACCAAGTCCTGCGCCTCTTTGACGACCGACGGCATCTATTTCATCAATAAATATAATTGCTGGAGCATTAGCTTTAGCCTGAGAGAATAAATCCCTAACTCTTGCAGCACCAACACCAACAAATAATTCAACAAAATCGGAACCACTTATATAAAAGAAAGGTACTCTGGCTTCTCCTGCCACAGCTCTTGCAACCAATGTTTTACCTGTACCAGGAGGTCCAACAAGTAAAATTCCCTTTGGCATTCTTGCTCCAAGTTTGTTAAATGATTGTGGATTTTTTAAAAACTTTACTATATCCTGTAATTCTTCTTTTGCTTCGTCAACACCAGCAACATCATCAAATGTAACTCTTTCCTTTTCTGGATCATATTTTCTTGCAGGACTTTTTGTAAAGTTCATTCCCTGTGGTCCTCTACCGGTAAGAGGTCTTAACATTATCATCCACAGGAATATTAGTATTACAAATGGAACTACATAGCTTAAAATTCCATATATCCATCCAGAAGTTACATCCTGTTTGAAATCAACTTCCACTTTATTTTGAATGAGTTTATCAATAAAGTCGTTATCTTTTAAAACAACTGGAGCAAAAAGTTCATAATTCTGACCATCAATAGTTTTTATTTTTACTTTACCTGTATCTTCAACAATTACCTTTGAAACTTTATGGTTATCAACGAGATCTAAAAACTGTGTGTAACTAATAGTAAGATTTGTTGTATCAACTGACATACCTTTTATAATAAAGAATATAATCAGACCAATTACTAAATATACAGAAATAATTCCTATATGCTTTTTGAAATTTTTTCCATCATTATTCTTATTTTCCGCCAAGAGAATTTACCTCCTTTGATATCTCTAACTTATCTTTATTCTTTATTATTATTAATCCGTTGATTTTTCTTTTTCCTTTTGATTTCATTTTTAATAATTTTTCTGTTTCTTCTTTTGAAGGTGGTAACTTGTTTAATTTTAAAAAAATAAGCCTTAGAATTTCATTGTCAATAAAGTCATTTTCTAAAGAAAGAATGTAAATGTTTTCTTTTATTTCAACTCGCGAATTAAAGATATTTTCTACGAAATTCCTGTATTCCCATGTTATTTCAGCAAATCTAAATATTGCATTTTCGTATTCTTCATTTATTTCTTTGAAATAAGGAAGGATTTTATGCCTTATTTTATTTCTGGTATATTTTGTATCAAAATTCGACTGATCAATTACATAGTTAACATTGTTAATTGTAACATATTTTTCGAGATTTTCAAAATTTAAAATTAATATCGGGCGTGTAACATTTTCGTTTATGGGAAGCAATCCTCCAATGCCATATATTCCTGTACCTTTTATCAGTCTATAAACCACAGTTTCGCTTAAATCTCTGGAATAATGAGCTATAGCTATTTTATTATATTTTTCTTTTTTTAAAATTTCCCTAAAATAATTATATCTTAAAGTTCTTGCAGCTTCTTCAATGCCAATTTTATGCGTTTTTGCATAGTTTTTAACATCTTCTTTTTTAGAATAAAATGTAATTTTTCTTTTTAATACTTCACTTTTTACAAAATCTTCTTCAGAATCTGCTTCTTTTCTGAGCGAATGATTAAAGTGCGCAACTCCTATCTCTATTTTCAAAATATCTTTTAATTTATCCATTATATCAAGCATTACCATTGAATCACGTCCGCCGGAAACCCCTAATAATACCCTATCTCCCGGAGAATACATATTATATTTTCTAATAAATTTTAATACTTTAAATTCAATTTTCATAAAATCACTCCATTTCAAAATTAATTATAACATAAAATTAACTCAGGAAAATGATATACAAAAAAGAATTATTATAATGAAAAAAACAAAAAAATCTCCTGTTTTAATACAGGAGATTCTGGAGCCGGTGAAGGGAATCGAACCCCCAACCTACTCATTACGAATGAGCCGCTCTACCGTTGAGCTACACCGGCAAGAATATTGACGAAATAATTATATATTTTAAAGATGATTTTGTCAAGTATTTATGCTTAAAAAACATAAATATGGTATAATTATATAGAAATAACATTTTTTTTGAATGGAGGCATGAAGATGGGATTCGAAAAACATAAAATCTACGATCCTACAGGATTAAGTAGAAAGGTTTTAAATAAATTTTTATTTGAATATGTAGATACCCCTAAAAATACGGTTATAAGAATTTCCGATAAGCAGATGGAATGTGAGATGCCCTACATTTTGATAAAAGATAAAGAAATACAGTTAATTAATGATGAAAGGTTTCCGAAATCAATTCCAAATTCTGAAAAGGCATTTCAACTTCTCTTATTGAGTATGTTATCTGATTCATTTGAGGAAGCTCCATTTGAACTTTTATATTTGCTTGAAGAAAAAAGAAAAGAGGTTGCAGAGTTTATAAAAAATTTAATAGTACTTCTTGAAGTTGAAGATAAAAAGACAAGTATGAGTCATACACAACGTGTAGCATTTTATTCAAAAAAATGGGCGGAATATATGAAAAAAGATCCTGAAGAAATTGAATTAATATATGATGTAGCTATGTTACACGATGTAGGAAGAATTGGTATTGAACAATTAATGCTATTTTCAAAAACAAGGGTTTTTGATTTAGAACAATGGGATTTAGAACATACAGTAGCAGGTTCTGTATTTTTAGGAAATAGAAAAGAACTCTGGTATGCCATGGATGTAGTAAGATCTCACCATGAGTTCTGGAATGGAACAGGATTTCCAGATCACCTAAAAGGTGAAGAAATTCCATATCATGCACGTTTAATAGGAATTGTTGATTGGTTTGATTGGGCCACTCACACAGCAACTTCTGAACATTTTGGAATTTTATCTCCGGAAGAAGCTTTAAATTATATTGAGTTTAATCTTGGAAAGAAGTTTGATCCAAATCTTGGACAATCATTTATAGATTTTATGAAAGATTTTCTTAAGACAGAAAAATTTATTTAAGTATTAAATATCCCCCATTTTCAAAAAGATGGGGGATATTTTTGTTAAAAAATGGGGGGATATAATGAAAATACTTATAATTGAAGATGAAAAAAGCATTCTTGATCTTATTAAAATGAATCTTATTTTAGAAGATTTTGAAGTTATTTCCTCAGAAAGAGGAGAAGATGGGATAAATTTGTTTAAAAGCGAAATGCCAGATCTTGTTATATTGGATTTAATGCTTCCTGATATTGATGGATTTGAGGTTTTAAAAGAGTTGCAAAATATGGATTATAATATTCCAATTATTATTTTAACTGCTAAAAATAATCAAAATGATAAATTATTAGGTCTGGAATTAGGGGCGGATGATTATATTACAAAACCATTTGACAGCAAAGAATTGATATTAAGAATAAGAAATATATTAAAAAGAATAAAAAAATCAAGATTTTCTAATGATGATAAAACAGCTCTTAATGTGAGGAATAAAATTTTAATTTATCCTGATGAAAGAAAGGTATTAATAGATTCAAAGGAAATATATTTTACAAAGAAAGAATTTGAATTATTCTATTTGCTTGTAAAAAATACAAACAAAGTTTTATCAAGAAATGCTATATTGGAAAAAATCTGGGGGTTTGATTCATCTATAGACACAAGAGCTGTAGATATGACTGTTCAAAGAATAAGAAAGAAGATAGGCAAATGTGGATATTTAATAAAATCTTTATATGGAGTTGGTTATAAATTTGAAATTTCAAATGAAGAATAGCATTAGAAATGAGATATTATTTTTGAATATTTCTCTCACATTTACCATATTATTAATTATATTTTTTGTTATTCTGAATATTTTTCAGAATAACATTCTGGATAATGTAATAAAAAAAATGATAAAAAATAGTCAGGAATCACAGATATATATAATGGATACATTAAAAAATTTCAGTTTTGAAGATGTATATTTTCAACTTGAAGAACTCTCGCCATTTCTTGCCGATTATATCTCTAATAAATACAATCTTCGGGTTCAATTGTATAATAACAAAAAAAGACTGTTATTTGATACTGCTTTTTCAAATAAAAAGTATTTTGTTTATCAGGATATACATTATGCATCAAATAATATGAAAAATTATATAATAAAAAAATATGGAAAAGAAAAAATTCTTTTCTTTTCCTCACCCATATTATTTAAAAATGAGGTAATAGGGGTTATCAGATTTATATATCCAATGAATAATGAATTTAGAATAATAAATTCTATAGCTAGAAAGCTTATATTTCTTGATTTCATAGCTATAATTTTTGTTATATTATTGAATTATTATTTTTCTAACAGTATAGTAAGGCCAATAAAAAAATTAAAGTTAGAAACAGAAAAAATAGCAAATGGTAATTTTGACTCAAGAATATATATAAAAAGCAATGATGAAATAAATTCACTTGTTAATTCATTTAATAAAATGGCAGAAAACCTTGAAAAATATATATATTCTTTGAAAGAAGAAAAAGAAAAACAAAAAATGTTTATAGATAACGTAACTCATGAATTAAAAACACCCATAACCTCTATATTAGGACATGCTGAATTAGTAAAAAGATTAAAAAACAAAGAAGATATAAATAAATCCTTAGATTATATCCTTTCAGAAGGACATAGACTTTTAGATATGGTAGAAGAAGTATTATATCTTTCTAAAATAAACAAAAATTCATTTGATTTTGAATTTTCATTTATAAGAATCGAGGAACTTATAAATGATGTTATCTCTTTATTGAATCCAAGATTTAAAAAGTTTGGTATTAAAATAATAAAAAATTTTGAAGAAGAATTATTATGTATAGATTATCTCAAGATAAAAGAGGTTTTATTAAATATTCTGGATAATTCAATTAAACATAGTAAATGTACAGAAATATTTATCTCATCTTATAAAGAGTTAAATTATTATTGTCTGGTAATATCAGATAATGGAATTGGTATCGATGAAAAAATAAAAAAAGAAATTTTTCAGCCATTTATTTCGTCAAAAGGGAAAAACAGCTTTGGTCTCGGACTGACAATTTCAAAAGAGATTATGGCAAAGCATAATGGTGAAATTCAAATGGAGTCTTTGAATACCGGAACAAAAATAGTATTAAAGTTTCCGCTTGATAAAAAGAGGTGCAAAGATAATGAATAAAACCATAAAAAAATATATAATAATATTTTTATTTATAACGATTTTTATAGGTTTTTGGGGAGTTATTTCATTAAATAGAGTATTTGATAAAGTTTATTTTATAAATGATTCAAATGAAGTATTAAAAAAATATATGTCTTCAACACCAATAAAAATAACGTTTAAGATTGATTATTTGCCTCAATGTGAGATTACAGAGCCGGAGATTATTTTAAATGTATGGCGAAGAATTTCAGAACTTCCTGTATATAAATATATAGAAAGTTCTAATAATCCTAATTTGACAATAATTGGAAGTATCTTTTTTCTCGATGGTTCAAAAAAAGATTTTTTGGTTAATAAAGACCTTAAAATTGGAAAATATATATATGGTTCAGATGAAGATATAGAATTCTTTAAGGAGATATTGAAAGAAAAATTATTCAACATTTCAAATATTTCAAAATTACTTTTTGACAATAGGGCTAAAATAATTTTTTTTGATAAATTAAATGGTGCTTTAATAAATGATGAGAAGCTAATAATGGAAATATATAATACAATAAATACATCGCTTCAAATATATTCTTCAGAAAAGATAGGGAAAATTCTTCAAAATAAAAAAAATTCCATATATAAAGTAAAAGTTATTTTTGACAATATAGATGTTATAACCTTTGAAATATTTGATGCAGAGACTTTTGCTGTATATTATATGGACAAATTTTTGTATCTCAGAAAAGGAAACATATTAAAGGTATTGGAATTTGGGAGTAAAGAATAGTATGATATAATAAAATGTTAAAAAGAAATAATTAGAGGTGATAGTCTTGAAAATAGCTATAACAGGAGTTACTGGTTCTATTGGCACTCAAACGCTTGAAGTTTTGGAATTTCTTAAAAATAAAGGGTTTGATTTTGAAATTGTTGGAGTAAGTGCAGGTTCAAACGATAAAAAATTAATAGAAATTATAAAAAAATGGAATCCTGGATATGCAGCAATAGAAAATAAAGAATTACCTGAAAAAATAAACAATACAAAAATATTTTCTGGCAGTGGAGCAACATTGAAAATGCTTAAAAATTCAAAACCTGATTTTACTCTTGTTGCAACTGGTGGTGCAGCCGGGATACGCCATACATTAAAAGCAATTGAAGTTTCAAAAAGAATAGGCCTTGCAAATAAAGAATCAATAGTATGTGGTGGAAATATGCTCTTAAATTATGCAAAAGAGCATAATACTGAAATAATACCTGTTGACAGTGAACATAGCGCGCTTTTTCAATTAAAAAACGGTGATGATATTCCATATAAATTAATAATAACAGCATCAGGTGGTGCATTAAGGGATGTTCCACTGGAAGAATTAGAGAACGTAACAGTTGAAGATGTGTTAAATCATCCTGTATGGTCAATGGGGAAAAGGATTACAATTGATTCAGCAACAATGGTTAATAAGGGATTAGAAGTAATAGAAGCATATTATCTTTTTGGAATAAAGAATATAGATGTTGTAATAAATAGAAATAGTCACATTCATAGCATAATTGCATATAAAGATGGGGTTATGAAATTTCATTACGGTATTCCAGATATGAAAATACCTATTGCATATTCAATTACATATCCAAAAAGAATATTTGAATATAAATTGCCAGATATAACCTTAGAACCTGTAAAGTTTGAAAAGGTGGATTATAATAGATATCCGGCATTAAAACTTGCTTTTGAAATTTTAGGGAATCAAAAGCTTCAGATAACTTTTAATGCAGCCGATGAAATTGCAGTTAAATTATTTCTCGAAAGAAAGATTAAATATACAGACATCTATAAAATTGTAAAGAACAGTGTTGATTATTTTGAAAAGCAAAATATAGTTTTAAATGACTTTGAGGATATTATTAATCTTGATAGAGAAGTTAGGATATACGCTGAAAAAATATTTTCTTAATTTGTGGAGGGGATTTAAATGACCCGATATGATTTTATTTCAAAACATTATGATACATTTTTAAGAAGCCTTGAAAGAAATACATTGGATATGTTCAGACAAAGATTTGTACCGATGATAAAAGGATATACACTCGATCTTGCAGTTGGAACCGGGAATAATATAAAATATTATCCTGAAAATTCAAAAGTTGTTTTAATAGATAAAAGTGTTAAAATGCTGGAAATTGCAAAACAAAAGTCTTTAGATAGAAAAGATCTGGATCTGAAATTTATAAACACATCTGTTGAAAATATGCCTTTTGAAGATGAGACATTTGATACTATATTATCTATAGACGTATTTTGTTCGGTAAAAAATCCATTTAATTCTATGTTGGAGGTTAAACGAGTTTTGAAAAACGGTGGAACCGGGATATTTGTTGAACATGGATTAACAGGAAATATTTTAAAGGATTTTATGTTATATCTTACAACGCTTATTACCTATCCGCTTGCAGGTTCTTCGATGGTTAGAAAACCTCTTGACTATATTAAGCATGCTGAATTTCAAATAAAGGAATATGGATATCTTAAAGGTTCTTTTTATTATTTTATTGTAAGGAAGGAGTTTTAAAATGAAATATGAAATAGTATATTTTGATTTAGATCATACGTTATTGGATTTTCCAAAATCTGAAAGATACGCATTATTTGAAGTGTTAAAATCTTTAAATGTTGAACCTAAAGAAGAATTTATAGAAATATATGTACCTATAAATGAAAAATGGTGGAAATTATTTTCTGAAGGGAAATATCCTAAAGAAGTGATTATAGTAGAAAGATTTAAAGAATTTTTTAAAGAAGCGGGCATAAATAAAGATGTGGATTTTCAAAAAATTTCTAATTTATATCTTGAAAACCTTTCAAAAGCCGGTTTTTTCTTTGATGGAGCTGAGGAATTTCTATTTAAGTTAAGAGAAATGGGACAAAGAATGGCAGCAATTACAAATGGTGTTGAAAAGGTTCAACAGGGAAGAAGCAAAATTTTAAAATTAGATCGTTTTTTTGAATTTGTCTTAACTTCTGAAAAAGCTGGAAAACCAAAACCTGACCCCATTATTTTTTATAAAGCTGCAGAAATTTCTGGTGTTCCAATTGAAAAATCAATATATATTGGTGATAATCCTGATTCTGATTATCTGGGAGCCAAAAACGCCGGAATGGATTTTATACTATATGATCCAGAAGATATTCATCAGGATTTACAATGCAAAAGAGTAAGAAATTATGAAGAAATATTAAGGGAGTTATTATAAAAAATCCTGCACATAGAAGTGCAGGATTTTTTATAATAATATCCAACACTCTCGCAAATTTCATCAGGATTTATTTTTTTAATATTTGACACACCTGCATCAATAATGTATAGAACTATGCTGAGACACTAGTTTGAACCTACTGACCTGTATTTTTCAGTAAAGATTTGAAATAATATTATTCCTGTTAAAAATAAAATTATAGCCAGTAGTGTTGAAATACATAAATAATTTATTTTCACATTTTTATTCAGTATGAAAGAAATTGGTAAATAGGATATATAAGCATATGGAATAAAATAGGTTAGCAATATCTGAATGAACTTATCAAAAAAGCTTAATGGATACTTTGCAAATCCTGTTATAAGCGTTAAAAATGATGCTGGTGATTGCCTTGTTTTCATCACAAAACTAAATGAAGTTAGAATTATTGTCAATCCAAAAAGTATTAAAAATCCTGTTATTATATTCCAAAACATTAAAAATAAAGATAATATATTTAATTTTACATGTATCATTATCCCAAATATTATTGTAAGCGCTATATTGAAAATTAATGGAATTAATCTATAGAGAGATATATTTTCAAATATTAAAAGGCTTAATGTATTAAATGGATATGCAAGTAATTTATCAAATTTTCCGCGATGAATATACATATATGGCAATGTGAATAATCCACCGCTGAATATATAATATATATCCAGTATTATACTGGTATAAGAAAACAAAAACAATAATTCATACTGACTCCAGCCATTAATGATTATATCGTTTTTATATACAGTAAATATCAAAATTAAATTCATTAATTGAAATACAAGCGTTTGCAGGGAAGATATATATACCATATTTTTAGCTCTTTTTAACTTCCTAAATTTTATTTTTATATATTCCATAAATATTGTTGTATAATATCTTATTTCGCTATCCATTTATATACAACCTCTCTCCTATATGATTATGTATCCACTTTACAATAATATATAAGATTACTATCCAGAATATTTGAATTCCTATAATCCTGAAAAATATATTTTTATTAAAAGATATAAAAAGTATTATTGGTTCATATGCCATATATCTAAATGGTAAAATACTGGCTATTTTTTGCAACCATAAAGGAAAGAAATTTAACGGTATTAAAAAACCGGAGAATATTGAATATATCATTGTATATATATGCTTTACCATAAGGCCATAAGTATTTGAAAAACTTATAATACCATTTTTCCATTATAATAATCATTTTTAATTGAGGCATGTACTTCTGTAAAGGTCAATTGTGAAATCAGAAAATTTATAATAAAGTATTGTAAAAGATTTTCTTTTGTAAATCCGTTTATTACTTGTTTTTTAGCATAAAAAAGATTGGAAAACAAAGCGTACTGAATAAAGACCATTGTTACATTCATTATCAGCATCATTATATATTCCTGTGTATATAAAAAATATCGCTTTAATTCTATTTTGAAATTTTCAAAATAATAATTAAAATTGGCCATATTTTTCACTTTCCTTTTTTGTGATTGAAATTATTATATCTTCAAGTTTTTTATTTGTCATTTCATTTATTCTCACCACATTATAATTCTTAAAGCAATAATTTATAAATTCAATATGGACATTATGATTATTTGATACAAAAGATATTTTATTATCGCTTGTTTTAAACTCAAGGAATTTATCTTTAAAATCTAAAAAGTTATTTATATCAATCTTCTTATCAAATTCAATCATAAATGATTCCGGTATTTTATAATTTTGTTTTAATTTTTCAACCTCACCTGAATATATTTTCTTTCCTTTATCTATTAAAATTAATTTTGTATTTACCTTTTCCACCCAGCTTATATCATGCGTGGTTATAAAGAATGTGGTTTTATTTTTCTCATTATGTTCCTTTATAAATTCGAATATTATCTCTTTTGATAATATATCAACCCCTATTGTTGGCTCATCAAGATATACAATTTCAGGTTCATGAATTAAAGCACATATCATATCAGATTTTACTCTCTCACCAAGAGATAAAAACTTTGCAGGTTTATTCAGTACATGTGTGATATTTAACTTTTCGGCCATATATTTTATCCGTTCATCTGATACTTTTTCAGGGACTTTATATAATTTCCCCACCAATTTAAGCGATTCTATAACTGGAATGTCCCATATTAAATGGGACTTGTTACCTATACTTATTCCGATTCTTTTCAAATATTCTTTTTTATATTTTTTCTTTAATTCATTATTGTTTATTAATATTTTTCCATCATCTGGTTTTAATATTCCAAGCAATAATTTTATTGTTGTTGATTTCCCAGCTCCATTTGGCCCGAGATAAAAACAGATATCTCCCTTTTCTATTTCAAATGAAATTCCTTTAAGTGCTGTTACCGCCTTATCTTTTTTTAACTTATATTCTTTTACAACATTTTCAAATTTTATCATTTTTTTCACTCCTGTTTATTAATACCATATATTAATTATACATTTTTCATTTTCACAAAGTTTTTATGTATTTTGCTATAAAGCTTTTGATTTTGAATTAATTCATTGTGTGTTCCTTTTTCAATTATTTTTCCTTTATCTATAACTATTATCTCATCTGCTAATTCTTTTATAATATTTATCTTATGCGATATTATTATTCCATTTTTGTTTTTTATATATTCTTTTAATATTTTGAGATTTTTTTCTTCAGATATCGCATCAAGACTTGTAAATGGTTCATCTATTATAAATGGCCCATTATGTTCTGGCAACAAAAATCTTGCCATACATACTCTATTTTTTTCACCACCGGATATTTTTTTACCTCTTTGCCCTAATTTTCTATTTCCCAATTTCTCAAGTTCCAATTCTTTTATTATATTTTCATATTTTTCCAGTATGTAGTAATCACGCGAGAATAATATTTCAGCCACAAATGAGACATTAATTTTGTTATCTTTTATTTTTTCAATTATTTCATATAGAAGATTTTCTTTCTCTACATAACAATCATTAATATTAAAGATTTCATATATCATATTTATATATTCATAATCAAGATTTTTTAAATTTAAAGGCTCTTTCATTGTCTTTATTTTTTTTATAAGTTTAAATAATTGTGCTTCATAATTTTTTAATTTTTCCATATATTCATTTTTAGATAGTCCAATTTTTCCAAGGGTTACATTAAAATTTAAATCTTCATCGAATATTTCCATTTCCTGTGAATAATATCTTATACTGGAATAAACAAAAGGTTTATGTATATTTCTTACATCTTTATTTCCAAATTCCACATATCCTCTAAGCGGTGAAATTTCTCCAAAAATCATTTTTAATATTGTGCTCTTTCCCTCTCCTGATAATCCAACAAGCCCTATTTTTTTATTTATCTCTAAATTAAGATTTTCTATTATTTCTGTATTAGAATATGAAAATGAACAATTGCTTATTTTTATTTTATTGTTCTCAGGTAAATCCAATTTAGGTTTCTTTAAAAGATTGTCTTCTATACGTTTGTAAAACATTTCGAATTTATTTATATTGGAATATATTTCCTGAATTGAATCTATGGGTTTAAACACTATAGGGAAATATGATAATATTGCTATAAATGCTGATAATTCAAGATTTCCTTTCTGTATTTGAAACATTGAAAGTATAAAAAATATTGTCAATACTATATTTTTTATTGCTACTATTGATGAATTACCAAATATTGATGCATATGATGCTTTTTTAAAATAATTATCTCTTTCTTCAAATAATTTATATATCCTATTTTCAAGCTTTAATATATTTCCATATCCGCTTATACTCCTTTTGTTTTCAATAAATTCCAGTACTTTTGGATTTGTTTCAAATACCAATTCTCTTGCTTTATTGAAATTACTTATATGAATTTTGTTTGTTATCTTTATTATTGAAAAAATCAATATATAAGAACCTACAATTAATAGTGGAAAAGTTAATGTCCATTTTGCCGAAATTATCAATGCAAATAAACTTACTATAATACCTATAATCATAGAAAAATAATTCTTTTTTAATAGCATAGATATCTGTTCTGAATTACCAAAAAGACCTGTCATATATGCGCCAGGTCCTCTTTGGTCAATAATTTTATTATTTTGTCTTGTTATGGAAGTCAATAATTCATATTGTACGCGTCCCTTCAAATTTCTAAATAGTTTTTCTAATAATAATGATTCAATTATATATATCAACGAAATGGTTAATCCTGATATAAGAAAAATAAATATTAATCCATTTTCTAAATTACTCTTAACAATAGCGTCTATTATATTTTTTTGGAACAATGGCAAAATAATGGCAAGAATATTTGCAATTAGTGAGACTATTATTATTAAAAATACGTTCCTTTTTATTTTATTTCCTAATCTTGAATATATGAAATTTATAATATTTTTTATCTTTTTCATATTCAACTCCTTTCAAGAGAATATAAAAAACAAAAACGTGTATTTGTCAGTTAATATTTAAATTTTTGTAATTTTTTTATTTCTCTTCCATTTTTTAGAGGTCAGGCCGATTTATATATTTAAAGAAATATAAAGCATTTATTTAATGAAATTTATTTAGATAATTTAAATTTCACCTCTTATTTTGAATTTTACCATTTCTAACATGACTTGCAAGTGTTTTTTCAAAAATAAAAATCCGCTTTTTATCAGTATTTCAGAAGTTGATTTTTATTACATTTTAATTAACTCATGTAACATCGAAAAATCCGGGATTTTATTTCGTTTTTTAAAATACTTTTATATTCATTATTTTGTCTTTTTCTTAATTTTTTATTATGTTACAAGAGAATGTTAATTTTAAAGTTTCTTACTTTCAAAAAAGATTAGTAAAAATAGTTTTAACTTTTTGTAAGTTGGAGATTAAAAGAGTATTTGAAGAAAACTGAAAGGAAATTATTGAATTCTGAAGATGTTGAAGATGCGGAATATAATATTTCACCATTTTATTTAGCAAGAAAAAAACTCATCACTGAGCTTTTTAAGAAACCAAAGAACTTTAAGGAATTTGTTTTTAATTATTTTAAGCTCAGCGATGAGGAAATGAAAGTTTTTGATATGTTTTTAAAAAATTGCGTTCGATACGATATTAAATGGCCAATTACTCCTTATCCAAAAGGGAAGGTTCGCGATTTTGCCCTTAAATATGGTTTAGGTTATAAGCGTGTTGCTTTAGGATATTATTTTTTTGAAGATGATGAAAGAATTTTACTTGATAATATTATTGAGAGGTTTTTAAAATAGACCTTCCAGAATTTCTGGAAGGGTTATCAGATTGAAGAATCCTGCACTTCTATGTGCAGGATTCAATTTTTTGATATGGAGTAGGTATATCAAGTACTTTTTCAACAGCGGTTATAGCATTATATACAGAGTTTTCAATATCGAAATTTTTAATATAATTATCGATAAAAAAAGCATCAAAAATATCTCCAAGTCCGGTGGTGTATTTTGCCTTTTTACCATTTGAAGGATATAATTTATTATTATAATAAACGCCGCGTATTCCTGCTTTTATAATATCAATTTTTTTATTAAATAATTTAGCTTCATTTTCATTTCCTAAAATAAAGACATTTTCAGAAAAGGAAATATCATTAATTAAAAAAGGTCTTGGTCCTATATCTATAAATATATAATCATAGTTTAAAGCTAATATTTTTTCAATATTTTTTATAGATATTTCACTTGTTATTACAGCAACTTCGCCATGTTTTTCAAAATCAGAAAATTCAATATCATTTATTTTTCTTTTTACTGCCAGTGGAATATCGTTTTTGGAAATGAAAACAGCTGTTTCCTGATTTTTAATTTCCTTTATATTCTTAAAAGGTGTTTTTTCTTTTAAAAAGTTTCCCTTAAAGTCATTTCCTATAACTCCATTGAAATAAACCTCATTTCCTAATTTATATAAAGTATAGGCAATATTAAAACCGGAACCTCCAGGAAATTCTAAAATCTCACTTTTATGTGGTTCTTCTCCGTAAATATAAATGTCATAAAATATAGCGCCATATACATCTATTTTCATAATTATACCTCAATTAATTCATAATTTCTTGATCCAAGTCCTATTTTCTCTCCGTGAATTAAACCAGCTTCCCAATCGGCATTTGGGTGAACAAATTTAAATTTATCCTCGCCTACAAATTCTTGTTGATGTTCGTGTGAATAAATTTTACTTCCAGGAAGTACCGGAGCACTTTTTACAAGATCAACACTGGCCATATCAAGAGCAATTGGATCAAAAGATGCAGCAATTCCAATATCAGGAACAAGTGGATAATCATTATGTGACCAGCAATCACAATCTGGAGAGACGTTCATAATAAAATTAATATAAAATGCAGGTTTATCCTTTACAATAGCATAAGTATATTCAGCAATTTTTTTATTCATAATTTCTGAAGCCTCATCCCATACTACCTGAGCTGCATTATATTGGCAAACAGCCACACATTGACCGCATCCCACGCATTTGTCATAATCAATTACAGCAACTTTATTTTCGTTTAAATGAATAGCGTCATAAGCACAGCTATTTACACAAATACCGCAACCCACACAATTTTTGGTTTTTATAACAGGTTTTGAAGTAGAATGTAATTCGAGTTTTCCACCACGTGATGCACAACCCATTCCAAGATTTTTTAATGTTCCACCAAAACCAGCCTGTTCATGTCCTTTGAAATGGGCCATGGAAATTATTACATCACTTTCTGCAATTTCAGTTCCAATCTTTGCGGTTTTACAATATTCAAGATTTATTGGAATCTCTTTATAATTTGTCCCTTTTAAACCATCTGCAATTACAACATGACAACCAAGAGTATGTGGGTTAAAACCATTTTCATAGGCACTTTCTAAGTGGTCTAAAGCATTTGAACGTCTTCCAGTATATAGCGTGTTTGCATCAGTTAAAAAAGGCTTTCCGCCCAATGACTTTATAATTTTTACCAATCTTGCAGCGTAATTAGGTCGTATATAAGCAAGGTTTCCAGGTTCTCCAAAATGAATTTTTATTGCTACAAACTTATTTTTAAAATCTATATTTTCAATTCCAGCTTTTTTCACCAATCTTTCGAGTTTATCAAGCAAATTCATTCCAGGTCTTGTTCTTAAATTGGTAAAATAAACCTTTGATGACATATTAACACCTCCAGTATTTAAATCCATTCAATATCAATTATAACATAAAATATGTGTTGAATATTATGGATAATATACCTTGATTTTTTGTGAAATTATATTTATGATATAATATTAAATATAAAATATATTCAAATATTTGAGGTGAGTTATGAAAAAGAGTATTTTAAATACTATGGCTATAATCCTTGTTTTTTTAGGTATTTTAGCAATTTCAGGTAACTTTTTTTTACAAATCCAAAAGGAACAAAAAAGCCTGGTTATTTTAAAAAAATCAATAGAAGTTATTAAAAATACATCTAATGCAATATTTCATCTTCAAAAGGAAAGAGGATATATGAATATGCATATATGTGGAGATGAAAATATTATTGAAAAAATAAAACATGAACAAAAAGAAGTTGATTTTTATCTCAATAATATAGAAAAAGCTTTTGTGGACGATAGTTGTTGTACAAATATTGAAAAAATCAAATACTCTATTGAAAATATTAGAAAGGAGAATTTTCAGAAAAAGAGTAATATAGATATATTTGTTGAATATACCAATATCATAAATGAATTATTGAGATTTTATTATTATCCATTAAAAGAAGATTCTTTTCCTGAGACAGCAAAAACTCTTTTATCTATATATCTAATAGAGGAAAATAAGGAATTTATCGGTGAATTTAGAGGAATTTTTTCTGCTCTGATTGTTGATAAAAGGCCACCATCAGAAAGAGAATTATATATCGTTAATAAGAGCTATTATGGATTAACAGAAATAATTAATTTTATGGAATTTCCATTTAGAGAAGAAACATTAAAAAAATTAAAAAATATTAAAAATATGGATCAATATAAAGATCTTGAAAATTATTACAAATCTCTTTTTAATTTAACTTATTATCATTTAAATGCTGGAGAGGTATTTGACAATTTATCAGAGCTTATTTCTTATACACAGGAAATAATTAATATTGAAATTAAAGAACTTGAAAGTAATGTGGCAAGTATATTAAAAGAAAAACAGAAGATGATAGTTCTTGATGCGGGATTTATATTATTTAATATAATTCTATTGACATTTATAGTATATAATTATATGGCTTTAAATAAAGTAAAAGAAAATCTTGACTACACGGCAACACATGATTCGCTTACAAAATTACCAAATAGAAAATTCTTTTTTGATAATGCAGAAAAAATGCTGGAATTGGGAAAAAGAAATAATTTAAAGTATGCAGTTTTATTTATGGACCTTGATAATTTCAAATCAGTAAATGATAATTTTGGACATGATAAAGGTGATGAATTACTAATTGATTTTGCCAATATTTTAAAAGCACATATGAGAAAATCAGATTTAATAGCAAGATTTGGTGGAGATGAATTTGTTGTTTTAATGCAATATAAAGAAATAGAAGATATAACTCTTGTTATAAAAAGGATTCAGGAGAGTACAAAAAGGGAATATAAAATAAAAAATAAAAGCTTTATTGTAACTACGAGTATAGGAGTTTCATTATTTCCTGAACATAGTCAGAAAATTGAAGAATTGCTTAAATTAGCGGATATGGCTATGTATAAAGCTAAAAAACAAAAAAATACCTACGTAATATATGAAATGGAGGAGAAATAATGACATTTTTTGAAAGATGGAAAATGAGATGTCCCATAATTAGATTTATTGAAAAAATAAGGATGAGAAAAGTTAAAATAAAAGTAAAGGATATAAACTTAAAAAAATAAATTTAATATTTAATTAAAATTTTTGTAAATCTTTTTTGTTAAACTACAGCAAAAGTTAATATGTATAACGAACAAACGGAGGCGCAACCAAGAAGAGTAATCTATCTATCGCCCGGGTAGGCTTGGGATAGATGAAAGGCGAGGTTGCCGAAGGGTACAGGACTTACCCATCCTGTATGCCTGGTTATATGGGGAATACCCATGTAACTGTCGCATTTGAGAAAATGCGGAGAGCCGTTTGGAATAAAGGTTGTTATATGCTGAAATAGTATATAACATAGATTATTTCAAATATAGGGTCTTCCGTATTTTCGGAAGACCTTTTTTTATATAAATTTTTAAGGAGGAGAGAGAATGAAGGTTGGAATTGTAGGCGCTACAGGTGAGGTAGGTAGAACAATGATAAAAGTTCTGGAAGAATCGAATTTAAAAGTAGATGGATTAAGGCTATTTGCTTCAAAAAAATCAGCAGGTAAAAAATTAAAATTTAAAGATAAAGAATATACAATTGAGGAAATATCAGAAAATGTTATGAGAGAAAAATATGATTATTTATTGTTTTCGGCAGGTGGAAATGTTTCAAGGAGATATGCACCAATTGCTGCTGAAGCTGGAAATGTAATTATTGATAATTCATCAGCTTTCAGAATGCAGGAAAATATACCATTGGTTGTGCCAGAAATAAATGGTGAAATAATAAAAAATTACAAAGGAATAATTGCAAATCCAAATTGCTCTACTATTCAAATGGCCCTTGCATTATCTGAAATTCAGAAACAAATAGGAATAGAAGAAATATTTGTAAGTACTTATCAGGCAGTTTCTGGAGCAGGTAATAAAGGAATTCAAGAATTGTTAAATCAACAAAATGGAATTAATAATACAGCCCATTTTCCGGATATAATTATGAATAATGTAATTCCGCAAATTGGTCCTATATTGGAAAATGGTTTTACTGAAGAAGAGATGAAAATGGTTAATGAAACAAGGAAAATTTTTAATGATGATTCGATAAGTGTTTATCCTACTGCAGTTAGAGTTCCTGTATTATATGGACATTCAGAAAGCGTAGTTTTCAGGATAAAGAAAGATATTCCTTTAGAAACAATTAAAAATCTTATTTCCGCTACAGAAAATGTTGTATATACAGAAAAGTTGTTAACTCCTTTAATGGTTGCTGGAAGTAATATAACCTATGTTTCACGTTTAAGAAAAATGGGAAAAAATACCTTTTTAATTTGGATAGTTGCCGATAATGTAAGGGTTGGAGCTGCAACAAATGCGGTAAGAATATTATTAAAACACCTGGAAATGAGGGATTAAATGAAAAAAATACCTATACCTGAAGAAAAAATTTATGAATTATCTAAAAAATATCCAACACCATTTTATATATATGATGAAAAAGGAATCATAGATTCATTAAAAAGTCTTCAAAATGCATTTAATTGGTGTAATTACAAGGAATACTTTGCGGTAAAAGCAACGCCTACTCCATATATATTAAGAAAATTAAAAGAAAACAATTGCGGTATGGATTGTAGCTCTATGACAGAATTAATACTTTCAGAAAGGGTAGGAGCAGTGGGTGAAAATATTCTATTTACTTCAAATAATACTCCTATGGAAGAGTATAAAAAGGCATTGGAATTAAAAGCGATAATTAATTTTGACGATATTAATCACATTCAAAAGCTTAAAAGATTATATTCTCTTCCTGAAATTGGTTCTATACGGTATACACCTGAAAAAGCATATGGAACGGGAATTATAGGGAATCCTAAAGAAGCAAAGTTTGGGGTGCCATATAACAGGTTAATTGAAGGATATGAATTATTAAAACAAGAAGGAATTAAAAAATTTGGATTACATGCCATGATAATTTCAAATACTCTGGACATAAATATAATTGCTAGAAATACAGAATTGATTTTTGAAGCAGCTTTAAAAATATCCAAAAAATTAAATATAAATTTTTCTTTTATAGATATTGGTGGCGGATTTGGTATTCCTTACCATCCGCAGGAGAAAGAAATTAATCTTGAAGAATTGAGTATAAGGATTAAGGACTTATACTTTGAGTATTTTATAAAAAACAATATGAAACCACGTATTTTTACAGAAAATGGAAGATATATAACAGGTCCTCATGGTTACTTGATAACAAAGGTTTTGTATATAAAGGAAAGTTATAAAATATATGCCGGGGTAGATGCAAATATGTCCAGTTTAATGAGGCCTGCAATATATGGAGCGTATCATCATATAAGTGTGTTAGGAAAAAGCAAAACAAAAAAAGTTAGAAAATATGATGTTGTTGGATCATTATGTGAAAATAACGATAAATTTGCTATAAATAGAGAATTGCCAGAATTAGAGGAAGAAGATATTTTGATTATTCATGACGTTGGAGCACATGGCCATTCAATGGGATTTAATTATAATGGAAAATTACGTCCTGCGGAATTTATTTATGATGGTAAAGAATTTAAAATGATTAGAAGAGCAGAAACAATAGATGATTATTTTTCAACAATACAGGGAGGCGATATTTATGTTTAAAGGTGTAGGAACTGCAATTATTACTCCATTTGATAAAGATAAAAAAGTTGATTTTAAAGCATTAGAAAAATTTGTTGAATTTCAGGCAAAATATGTAGATGCAATTATAGTTCTTGGAACTACCGGTGAAGCACCAACAATTTCAGAGTATGAAAGAGAAAAAATTGTTAATAAAGTTGTTGAAGTAGTAGATAAAAAAATACCTGTAATTGTGGGGACTGGTTCAAATAATCCAGAACACGTAATTACGAATAATATGCTTGCTAAAAAGTCTGGTGCAGATGGGTTATTAATAGTTAATCCGTATTATAATAAATCCACACAAAATGGACTTGTTGAATATTACACATATATAGCCGAAAGAACAGATTTACCAATAATCTTGTATAATGTTCCTTCAAGGACAGGATCAAATATTTTACCAGAAACAGCAGTGAAAATATTTGAAAAAAATGAAAATGTAATTGGAATAAAAGAAGCAAGTGGAAATATATCTCAAATTGCAGAATTAATTTCAGTAAAACCGGAAGATATGAAAGTTTATTCCGGGAATGATGATCAGGCTTTACCTCTGATGGCTTTGGGAGGAGATGGGGTTATATCAGTATTTTCAAATGTTTTACCGGAAGTTATGAAAAAACTTACTCATGCGATAATAAAAAATGATTACAAAACTGCACAGGAAATAAATAAAAAATATAATGTTTTAATGAGAAAGCTATTTATTGAAGTGAATCCTATACCGATAAAATATGCCGTTTCAAAACTTGGATATTGTAAAAATATTTTAAGATTACCGCTTGTTGAATTAAGTGAAAATTCAAAAAAGATAATTGATAATTTGTTTAAGGAGTTAGGAATATGAAGTATGGATTAATTGGAAGAAATGGAAGAATGGGAAATGAAATATATAATTTATTTTCTGAAAAGGGACATCAGCTTGTTTTTTCATATGATAAATCAGGTGAGTTTTTTGAAGAAAAACCAGAAATATTAATAGACTTCTCTTTGCCAGAAGCTTTTAATAAAGTTATAGAATATGTTGATAAATTTAAGGTTCCTTTAGTAATAGGAACAACAGGATTAGATGAAAATCAAATTAAACAATTACATGAAATTTCGCAAAATATCCCTGTTGTTCAAAGCTATAACTTTTCAATTGGAATTCAGGTTTTGTTGAGGTTAACAAAGTTAGCAGATTCATTATTAAAAGATGTAGATATAGAAATTTTAGAAACGCATCATAGATTTAAAAAAGACAAACCTTCTGGTACTGCTAAAATGCTAAAGGATGTGTTAAATAAAGATGTAAATATTTCTTCGATAAGAGTTGGAAATGTTCCAGGAGATCATACAGTTTATTTTGGTACGCTTGGTGAGGTAATTACTATTTCACATAGAGCATTGTCGAGAAGGACATTTGCAGAAGGGGTTTTGAAATCTGCGGAATTTGCAATAAAAAGCATAGCAGGATTTTATACATTCAATGATGTGTTCAATATGAGCAATTGAAAAAAGTGGATTATGTTCTTTTGGGTGTTGATTGAAAAAAATAAAAGTTCATTCATACGACTTGAGCACTAATCCTCAAAAACTGCTCATATCCGTGGAGTCGCTCAGATTCCCCATCCCTGGGGAAGCTTCGCTCAAAAAAACATCCTGTTTTTTTGACTCCCTTCATTCGCAGTTTTTTCGGGTGCTCTGCGAGTATTCATTCACTTTTATTTTTTTCAATCATAGTTGTTCATCTTGGGAATTTTCAACTTTTCACTCACATTATTCTAACTATTTTCTTCATTAGTTATTTTTTAAAAAATTTTGAAAATTAATTTTTATATCAGAGAGGTGATATCTATGAATTCATATGAGATTATAGAGTATATTGCAAAATCAAAAAAAACAACTCCTGTTAAAGTATATTTAAAAGGAGATCTTAAAGATTTACCTTTTGATGATTATTTTGGCGATGAAAAAAGAGGGGTTTTATTTTGCGAATTAGAAGAGTTTGAAAGTTTTTTATCTGAAAATCGAGAAAAAATAGAAAATTATAAAATAGAATTAGATAGAAGAAATTCTGCTATACCTTTATTGAATTTGAAAAAAATTAATGCTCGAATAGAACCAGGTTCAATAATAAGAGATCTTGTGGAAATTGGAGATAATGTTGTAATTATGATGGGAGCTGTAATAAATATTGGAGCTAAAATTGGAAGCAAAACTATGATTGATATGAATGCGGTAATTGGTGGAAGAGCAATTATAGGAAACAACTGTCATATTGGTGCAGGAGCAGTTATAGCCGGTGTAATAGAGCCGCCAAGTGCAGATCCAGTAATTATAGCAGATAATGTATTAATTGGAGCAAATGCAGTTATTTTAGAAGGAATAAAAATAGGGGAAAATTCCGTTGTTGCAGCAGGTGCAATTGTAACCTCTGATATTGAGCCTAATTCGGTTGTAGCAGGAGTTCCAGCAAAAATAATAAAAAAAGTAGATGAAAAAACCAAGAGCAAAACACAAATTCTTGATGCTTTAAGAGAATTATAGGTGATAATATGAATATAGTTGTTCAAAAATATGGAGGTTCATCTGTTGCAACACCAGAAAAAATAAAATTTGTGGCGAAAAAAATTTCTAATAGAGTTCAAGAAGGCTTCAAAGTAATTGTAATAGTTTCTGCAATGGGAAAAACCACAGATAAGCTGATAGAGCTGGCAAAAAAAGTTTCCAATTCTCCACATCCAAGGGAATTGGATATGCTTTTAACAACTGGAGAACAAATGTCTGTTGCGTTATTGTCCATTGCATTAAATGATTTAAATATTTCATCAAAATCGTTAAATGCTTTTCAGGCAGGTATTTTTACAACAGGTGATTATAACAATGCAAGAATTCAAAAATTCAAAACAGATAAAATACTTTCTCTTTTTAAAATATATGATGTTCTTGTTATTACAGGATTTCAGGGAATTAATGAAGATGGCGACTATACCACACTTGGTAGAGGAGGTTCTGATACATCTGCAGTAGCTATAGCTGCTGCTTTAAATATTAATTGTGAAATATACAGCGATTTTGCAGGTATTTATACATTTGATCCTAAAATATATCCAGAAGCAAAAAAATTAAAATATATTACATATGATGAAATGTTGGAAATGGCAAGTTTAGGAGCTAAGGTGTTACATAGTCGAGCAGTGGAAGTAGCAAAAAAATTTAATGTAAAAATATACTGTGCCTCGACTTTTTTAAATGAGGAGGGAACATACGTGATAGCAGATAATATAGAAAATCCAGTTGTTACAGGAATGAGCATATTGGAAAATCAAACTCAGGTAACAATAACAAATCTACCACTTGATCATGAAAAGGTGTATAATATATTTGATAAGATTGCCCATAAAGGTTTTAATGTGGATATGATATCTATAATAAATATAAATAATAAATTGAATCTTTCGTTTACAATAATAGAAGAAGAAATGGAACATTTTGATAGATATTTAAAAGAAGCTCTGGAAGATGTAGATGGTTCTGAAATAAATTATGAACACGGATATGTTAAGGTTTCTGTTGTAGGAATTGGTATGAAAACAGAAAAAGGAGTTGCTTCAAGATTTTTTAGAGCTTTGAGAAATATACCTATAAAAATGGTTACAACATCTGAAATAAAAATTTCATGTTTAATTGAAAAGCAATATCTTTCAGAAGCTATAAATTCTATAACAAAGGAGTTTGAATTATGATTCTTGAAATGTATGATTATTTTGATATTGAAGTTGAAAAAGCAGAAGGAATATATATATACGACAAAAAAGAAAATAAGTATATTGATACATTTTCTGGAATAGGAGTAATGGCATTTGGACATTCATACAAACCATTATTACTAAAATTTCAGGAAAAAATGAAAAAATATATGCATATTTCAAATTTTTTTCTTGATGAAGATGCATTATATGTTGCAGAAAAACTCATATCTTTTACTGGTAAAAAAGGGAAAGTCTTTTTTACTAATTCTGGAACTGAAGCAGTGGAAGCAGCTCTAAAAGCAATAAAAAAGATTTCTCATAATAAAAAGAATAAAATAATTTATTTTAAAAACGGATTTCATGGAAGAACATTGGGAGCATTATCTATAAATGGTTTTGAAAACTTAAAAGCTCCATTTAGACCGTTGCTTTCAAAATGTCAGGAATTTTTATTTAATGATGTCAACGGATTTAATGATTATATGGAACATCATGGGGAAGAGGTTATTGCAATTTTTGTAGAACCAATTCAGGGTTCAGGAGGAATTATCCCCATAACTGATGATTTTTCAAAAGCAATTAATTTTTGGAAAGAAAAATATAATTATTTAATAATATCTGATGAAATACAGGCTGGAATAGGAAGAACAGGAAAATTTTATTCATATGAACATTTTAATTTGAAACCTGATATAATTACATTGGGGAAAGCCCTTGGTGGAGGATTACCATTAGGAGCTACATTATTTCTTGAAGAAACAGCTGAAATTTTAACAAAGGGTGATCATGGTTCAACATTCGCACCTAATCCAGTTTCAATAGCTGGTGCAAAATATATTGTTGATAATATTCCTCATATGTTAAATGATATTGAAGAAAAAGGTAATTATTTCTTTGAAAAATTAGAAAATTTAAATTCATTTAAAATTATGGATATTAGAGGAAAAGGTTTAATGATAGGAATCGAATTAGATGATTCATATCATGAATTAAAAAAGATTGCATTAAGTAAAGGATTATTATTAAATATGATTCAGAACAATTTTGTTATACGATTGCTGCCAGCATTAAATATCAAATATGATGAAATAGATAAAATAATTAATATTATGGAGGGTTTGATATGCTAAATGCTGTTGAATTAAGACATATTTTACATCAAAATCCAGAATTGGGATTTCAGGAAATAAAAACTACTGCAATGCTCAAAAAGTACATATCTAATTTAGCAGAAGCGTATGAAGTCGATATAAAAATTCATACACCATTAAAAACAGGATTGATTATAGAATATAGCCCTCTGGAAAATGAAAATGAATATATTTTATTTAGAGCGGATATTGATGCATTACCTATAAAAGAAGAAACAAATGCTATATTTAAATCATATAATGGAAATATGCATGCATGTGGTCATGATGTTCATATGGCAATTTTATATGGATTGATAGATTATGTTTTGAAAGAAAAAATTCAAAAAAATATTTTATTTTTATTTCAACCTGCAGAAGAAGGTGGAGGAGGAGCTTTAAAAATTATAGAAAGTGGTATATTTGATAAATTTAATATAAAAAGAGCTTATGCGCTTCATGTTACTGATGAATATGAAAAAGGAATTATTGCCACAACAGAAGGTATATTATTTGCATCGGCTGTTGAAATAGATATTGAATTTTTTGGTAAAAAGTCACATATAGCATTTCCACAAGATGGAATCAATGCATTTAATGCGTTAAGAACATTTCTTGATAATGTAGACAGATTGAATTTAAACCCTGTTGAGCCAATATTATTTGGAATTGGAAAGATAAAATCAGGAGATGTTAGAAACGTTATTCCTTCATATGCAAAAATAGAAGGAAGTATAAGATCATTAAGTTTGGAATATACAGATAAATATATAAAAAAATTAGAAGAAATTCTTAAATCAATTAAACAAAGCATGGGAATAAATTATAAAATAACTATTGGTTCAAGGTATAAGGAAGTAATTAATAACAAAAAATTGTATAAGGATTTTATAGAAAAAGTTTCAGATGATTTTAAAGTTATAGATTGTGGATATAAAATGACAGGAGAGGATTTTGGGTTTATTGCTGAAAAGTATCCGTCATTAATGTTCTGGCTTGGTACCAGAACTAATAAAAGAGTAGGTTTACATTCACCCCTTTTCTTACCTGATGATAATATTATTGAAATTGGAATAAAGGCATTTCAAAAAATATTAGTTTGATTTTTATAAACAAATTAGTTTCAATTTTGTAATTTTTGTGATATAATAAAAATGAGGAGCGATTATAATTAAAGTTTTTATAATAATAGGCGATATATATATTTGAAATTTTTGAAAGGGGTGGTTTAAAATGAAAAGAAACATTATTTTTATCCTTACCATATTTATGGTTATTACAGCATTTTCTGCCATTAACGCATTATCGCCATGGAACCGGGAAGTGAATCCGGCTTTAATAGCATGGTCAGCAAGAAATAATATTGAATTAGGAGGAACTTTAAACTTAGGAATAGTACAGGATGCAAATTTATCCTTTGAAGAAGCAATGGACTTGAATCTTGTTGGAAATATATCTGGTTTATATGATTTAGAAGAAGCTAATATTCTTGGAAGAAAACAAATTCTTGATTTATATTCAAAACTAAAGTTAGGTGCATTAGTAGTGGCTCCTGAATTAAATATAACAAATAAGGATTTTATCGATTATAACAAATTTCTTGAAAATTCATTATGGGTAACAGGAGGAGTTTATTTTGGATTAAAAGGAAAGGATTTTTCATTTGGAGCAACTGTAAAAAGTCATGTTCCTGTGTTTGATGTGAGATGTGATAGTGAAAGCGAAAAATTTATTGTAGTATCAGCATTTAAAGGAAGAATCCATGAACTTCCATATGACTATTCCCTTTTATTTGATGATATGAAGATATTTGAAGATATTGAAGATTTATCAGATAAACTTATGAATAATGGAATAATCACAATGGACATAGGATTTGTAGCAGGTAAAAATTACCCTGCAATAGGTTTTGGATTAAAGGATATTACAATTTCTCAGGGTAGTGATATATATAAATATGATACAAATTTTGTATATGGAGAAATGGACACTGAATATGTTGAATTTACAAACTTTGAAATAGGTAGCTTAACAAATGAAGAGCCATTTAAAAGTATGCCTCCATGGAAAATGACCTTCTTCCTGACATTACCTATAATATTTGATTTTGTTCCATTTATTGAATATGCACCAGATACAGAGGATACAGTATGGGGCGTTTCTGCGGGAAAAGCTTTATTCTGGGGATTATTACCAGTATGGGCAGAAATAAGAAATTACTCATATGATGGAGGAAATATAAATTTCTGGAGATTTGATGGAGGACTTGGAGTTAATGTTTTCTTTGGTGAATTAAATATATCAGTACAGTCAGAAGCACCAGATACAGACAAATTATTTGATGGTGTAAATACTGGATTAAATATTAATTTTGCTGTAGGATTTTAATGTATAAAATAAAAGCTCCCATATGGGAGCTTTTATTTATTATATTATTCAACAGAGTTAATAATTTCCATTATTTTTTCTTTCATAAGAGCTAATTTTTCTTTTGATTTTTCTTCATTTTTATCCTTTGAGTAAATATAAATTTTTAATTTTGGTTCTGTTCCTGACGGTCTTACAGCATACCATGAACCGTCATCAAAGAAAAATCTTAAAACATTGGATTTTGGTACATCTGTTTCTTTTTCTTCACCTGAAACAAGATCTTTATCCTTTCTTTCAAGATAATCTATATATCTTACAAGTTTCATATCTCCAATTTCTTTTGGGAATTCTTTTCTGTATGTTTCCATAATTCTCTTCATCTTTTCCATTCCTTCAAGACCTTCTATAATCAATGAGAAGTTGTTTTCAAAGTAATATCCAATTTCGTTGTATAAATCGTATAATACATCTACAAGTGTTTTCCCCTGTGTTTTATAATATGCAGCAGCTTCTGAAACAAACATTGATGAAATTACTCCATCTTTATCCCTTACAAATGTACCTGTTACATAACCAATACTTTCTTCATAGCCAAATTCAAAATCATATTTCCCTTCTAATTCATTTTCAAGACCACAGATATTCTTAAATCCTGTTAAAGTTTCAAAGGTTACAATTCCATATTTTGCAGCAAGTTCCTTACCGAGATCTCCTGTAACAATAGATTTTATAATCATACCTTTATCTGATAAAGTGCCTTTTTCTTTTCTTCCTTCAATAATATATTTTATTAAAATAGCACCTGTTTGATTTCCGTTTAGAGGAACATATTCTCCATTGTGTTTAACTACTACAGCTGTTCTATCACAATCTGGATCAGTTGCAATAATTAAATCAGCATCTTTTTCTTTAGCCAATCTTTTTGCATATTCAAAAGCCTTTAAATCTTCCGGGTTTGGATAACCAACAGTTGTGAAGTCAGGATCTGGATTTTCCTGTTCAGGAACAACAAAAACATTTTTAAATCCTCTTTCTGCAAGTACTCTTCTTACAGGTTTATTTCCTGTCCCATTTAAAGGTGTATAAACAATCTTTATATCTTTATCAATTTCTTCTCTTATTGCAAGACCTTTTACTTTTTCAATATATTCGTCTTCAATTTCTTTTCCTACATATTCCAATAATCCTTTATTTAAAGCTTCTTCCTCAGTAATCTTTTTAATCATAGAGAAATCTGTTAATTTCTTTATATTTTCCATTACGGGAATAGCAACATCATCAAGAATTTGTGATCCCTGTTCCCAATATACTTTATAACCATTATAATTTTTAGGATTATGACTTGCTGTAATAACAATACCAGCAGCAGTTTTTAATCTCCTAACAGAATATGACAATAATGGTGTTGGTGCAATATGATCAAATAAATAAACCTTTATGTCATTTGCAGCTAAAACTAAAGCTGCTGTTTTTGCAAATTCAGGTGACATATGTCTAACATCATAGGCAATTACGACACCGCGTTTCATATATTCTTCGCCTTTTGATACAATAAAGTCTGCCAATCCCTGAGTAGCCTTACCAACTGTGTATATATTCATTCTATTTGTTCCTGCGCCAAGCACACCTCTTAATCCAGCTGTTCCAAATTCAAGTTCTTTGTAAAATCTTTCCATGATTTCCTTTTCATTATCCTTTATGGATAATAATTCTTTTTTTGTATCTTCGTCTACATATGGGCTATTTAACCATTCTTCATATACTTTCATGTAATCCATTTTCATCACTCCTTTTTTATGATTTTAATGGTATTATTTGTATTGATAACGTTTTCTGTTTATAATAATATTATACCATAACTTTTTAGAATTTATAATAAGAAACATTATAACGATATTTTATAAATTCTTGAAAAAAATGAAATATTATGATATAATATGCATGATTTATATATATATTCTTTTTTTAAAATAAAAATTTACACTAAGTTGTGAATAAATTCTCATTAAAAGGAGGGGATTTCATGAATAACGAATTAAAAACAGCGAAAATTTTAGCGGGAGTGGGGGCAGTATTGGGATTTGCTGGGCATTTTGGAATAATTGGAGCAATTCTTGAACTTATAGGAGTTTATAAGATAAGTCAGATTGTAAGAGATAAACGTATTTTTAATTATTTGTTATGGCCAACTATATTTATTTATGCCATTTATGCATTTGGTTTTTTAGGAATTTTAAAAGATTTTCACGATACTGTCACAGGGGTTAATTATTATAACGTGGAAACAAATTTCTTTTTTTCATCTTCCTTCAGGGTTTTGTTATTATTTATTGCATTAATGATAATTCCTGTAATTTATAAAATTAAAGCATATAATCTTTTAGGTGATTATTTTGGGAATGATTATTTTTATAAAGCAGCAACCTTTACAAAATGGGGGCTTATATTATTTGTAATTCTTATAGGGTTTGTTCTTTACTTTATTGCCTCTATATTTGTGATAATAGGTTATTTCTCTTTACCAGATGAATATTATCAACCGGAAAATAATGCAGAATTTAATTGAAGCCAGAGGAATTTCCTCTGGCTTTTTTAGAGGTTAATTGACTTTTGAAGGCATTCATTATATAATATTTATAAATTATATCGAGAAGGTGAAAATATGAAAAAAAACACAAAGTCCAATATTGAAATATGCCAGACAATAGAAGTTCATGGGGATATTGTAAAAAAAGTTCAGACTAATACTCCGGATGAAGAAACATTGAATAAATTAACAGAACTTTTTAAGGTTATTGGTGATAAAACGAGAATGAAAATTTTATATACTTTAATGCAGGTTGAAGAAATGTGTGTATGTGATTTGTCTTATGTTCTTGGAAAAACAATTTCTGCCGTTTCACATCAGTTGAGGGTTTTAAGACAGGCTAATCTTGTGAAATATAGAAAAGTTGGAAAAGTAGTGTATTATTCCCTTGATGATGAACATGTAAAAGAATTAATAGAAGTTGGATATATTCATATAAATGAAAGAAAATAACACCCGCAAAGTCGCGAGTGTTATTTTTTTAAAATTCTTAACGTATTAAATACTGCTATTAAAGTTACACCAACGTCAGCAAATACGGCCCCCCACATGTCTGTTTTTCCTAATGCACCAAGTGTGAGAAATAATACTTTTATTCCAAGAACTAATATTATATTTTGCCAGGTTATTTTTAAAGTTTTTCTTGAAATCATTATTGAATCAATTAATTTGGAAATATCATCGTCCATAATAACAACATCAGCTGCTTCTATTGCTGCATCTGAGCCAAGACCTCCCATTGCAATACCAACATCGGCTCTTGTTAATACAGGAGCATCATTTATTCCATCGCCGACAAAAGCAGTAGAAACTCCATTTATAAATTTTTCAAAAAGTTTTATTTTATCCCCGGGAAGTAATTCGGCATAATATTCATCAATTTCAAGTTCTTTTGCAACAGATTCCGCTACTTTTTTATTATCTCCAGTAAGCATTACTGTCTTTTTAATTCCTAAATTCTTTAGATTTTTTATTACTTCAGCGACACCAGGCTTTATTCTATCTGATATTTCAATATATCCTGCAAATTTACCCTCAATAGCAACAAATACTATAGTTCCATTGTATTTAATTTCTGGAGTTTTTATTCCATACATACTCATTAATTTTTTATTTCCTACTAATATTTCTTTTTTATTTATTTTTGCTTTTATTCCATAACCTGAAATTTCTTCATAATCTTCTATATTATCTTTAGTTATATTTTTTCCAAATTTTCTTTTTATTGATTCCGCTATTGGATGATTTGAATGCTTTTCGGCATATGCAGCTATTTCAAGTATTTCTTTTTCTTTAAAATTATTAAAAGCTTTTATATCAACAACTTCAAAAACTCCCTCAGTTAATGTACCAGTTTTATCAAAAATTATTATATCTAAATTTTTAAGCCGTTCCAGGTAATTTCCGCCTTTTACAAGAACTCCACGTTTAGACAAGGCACCTACTCCTGCGAAATATCCAAGAGGTATGGAAACAACAAGACCACATGGACAGGAAATAACAAGGAAAATCAAAGCCCTATATAACCATTCATTAAATGATGCACCTGTAATTAATGGAGGTAATGTTGCTAAAGCGATAGCCAGAAATACAACAACAGGTGTATAATACTTTGCAAATTTTGTTATAAGTTTTTCAGTTTTTGCTTTTTTTGCTGCAGCATTTTCAACCATATCAAGTATTTTAGAAATAGTAGATTCTGCATATTCTTTATCAACCTTTATTGTAATAACACCATTAAGATTTATAAACCCGCTCATCACTTCATCATTTTCTTTTATTGTTCTGGGAACAGACTCACCTGTTAAAGCAGATGTGTCAACCATAGAATTTCCTTTTACTATAAAACCATCTAATGGTATTTTCTCACCAGGTTTTACAATTATTAGGTCACCTTTTTTAACTTCTTCTGGAGATACTTTTATTTCTTTTCCATTTTTCAAAAGATTTGCATAATCTGGTCTAATATCCAACAAAGCTTTTATGGATTTTTTTGAATTATCTACAGCCATGTCCTGTAATAGTTCACCTATTTCATAAAATACCATAACTCCAACTGCTTCAGGAAATTCACCTATTGAAAAAGCACCTATTGTTGCAACACTCATTAAAAAATTTTCATCAAAAAAATTTCCACGTATAATATTTTTAAAAGATCTTATTAATACCTTTCCACCAGAAATTAAGTATGCAATAATGTATAATGAAATCTGAAGCCAAACAGGCTCTTTTACAAACAAGGCAGTTAAAAATATACCAAGTGCAGAAATTAATCTGATAATTTCAAATTTTCTGTTAAATTCTTCATCGCCATGATTATGACTGTTTTCATTATCTTTTTCATTTTTATTGTTTTTTTCGTATACTAATACTTCTGGTTCAATATTTTTTACTAATTTTTTTATTTCTTCTATTTTTTCTTCATCATCTACATTAACAGACAATGTTTTGGTAATAAAATTTAATTCTACTCCTTCAACATTTTCCAGATTTTTTACGTTTTCTTCTATTTTTGCAGCACAACTTGCACAATTTAAACCGTCGAGTACAAGTTCCTTTTTTTTCATTTTTCTCACCTCTTTTATTTGAATAATTGAATAATCATTCAAATATATTATAACAAAAAAAATAAAAAAAGCAAAGGACTTAACAATCCTTTGCTTCTTTCATTATATACATCTCCTTATCGGCTTTTTTTAATGCTTCAAGGTAGTCTTCTCCTGAAAATTCAGATATTCCGTAAGAGATTCCAACTTCAAAATCAAATTCATTATTCTGAATATCTTCACAAATTTTATTCATTTTTTTCTTTATATGATTTATATCCGTTTCTGGAAAAACAATTAAAAATTCGTCACCACCATATCTAACAGCTATATCCATTTTTCTTATTCCATCATTTATCTTTTCGGCCACGTATTTTAGCACTTTATCACCAGTTAAATGCCCATATGTATCGTTTATTTTTTTAAATTCATTAACATCAATCATCACAAAAACAGAGTTTTTCTGACTTCTTTTCAGGTATTCTACATGTTTTATAATCCATTCATTAAAGAAGTATCTGGAATATAATCCTGTTAATTGATCTTTATTGGCAATACTTTTAAAGTATTCTTTTTCTTCATTATAATTTTTTATAACTCTTTTATATTGAAATGTAATATATATCTGATTCATAATTAGTGAGATTAATTTTTTATCTTCTTCCGAAATGGCTTTATTTTTGCCAAATATAAAGATTGCAGAAGCATTTTTGTCGCCGGAATGGTATAAAAATATTCTGGAATAAAATATTTTATTTTTAAATATTTCATGATTTAGTATGTATTTTCTATTGCCGATTTTTATTTCATTATTGAATATTGGCACATCTAATTCTTTCATATTGTTTTTTCTAATATATTCAAGGGCCAAATCAGGTGTGGGTTTTAGAATTCCATTATAAAACACGTTATTGTAATATATAAATTCTTCATAATAACCATTTTCTTTTTCATATTTAAAAACACCAAAAAGGTCTATCATATTTATTTTTTTCAAATAATTGTATATTATTCCTATGTCATTTTTTAGATCAAAATCTGTTGAATATGAAAGTTTAAGGATATCATTTAATATTTCTGTTTTTTCCTTAAATTCTCTTAATTCATTTTCTTTTTTTATTATTTCTGTCATATCTTTATAGATACTTAGAAATAATTGTTTTCCAAATACATCTATTTTTTGTGTATTTAAATAATAAATTTTATTGTTAATGGTTCTAAATCTATCTGGAACTTCTTTTCCCTGTTTTAACGCTTCATATGTTTCTATTATTTTTTTTCTTTCAGATTCAGGAAAGAGTTCAATATACTCTTTGCTTGTATTAATATCTTTTCCAATCATTTTTTTAAATTCTAAGTTGTTATAATGTATATTTTCTTTATCATGTATAACAATGGAAAACGGTAGCATATCAAGAATCTTATATGCATCTTTTATAATGTTGTTTAATTGTTCATGTCTTTTTCGAACAAAGTAAAGATGGAGAATAATTAGAATTATTCCAACAGATATAAAATACAATAACATCTTTAAAACTCCCTTTGAATTTCATCAGGATAGGTTAAATTAATTAAAGGATTTTCTTTAAAGATAATATAACCATTATTTCTATCTTTACTGTCAATTAATTTTGGCGAATAGATTATTGTCTTTAAAATATAATCCATGGGTAATCCTGAGAAATTTAAGATTTTTGCATCTCTTACCCAATCTGGTGTTTCAACTGGTGCATCAGAAGAAAAGAACATAGGAATATTATGATTATAAATTTCTTTAAATCTATATGTGAGAACTTTTCTATTTCCTAATCTTTCATTTAACATTTTATCATCGGATTTCATAAATTGCGGTTGCATATCTAAAATAAGTTTAAACCTTTTAATTTTTTCAATTTGTTCATCATGTAACATTGAAGCGTGAATAATTCTATGCCATTTTTCAGGTTTTAATTCCTCAAAAGAGTCAAGAATAATATCTATAGCCTTATCTCCTATTGCGTGCATTGCAAGGTGTAAATTGTTATTTTCACAAAATTCTATCACCTTTTTAAGTTCATCTTTTTTCCAATTTAATATACCGTATGTATTTTTATTATCATTATATACTTCTCTTAAATATGCGGTTCTTCCTCCAAAAGAGCCATCTATATAAACTTTTACAGCTTTATATTTTTTGAATATTTTCTTATTATTTAATTGAATTAATTCATCAAAATTATTTACAGCTATTTTTTCATATATAAATAATTCCTCATCTTGTGGAAGTTCATTTATATCAATTCCGTGTAAATCATCAGAATGTATATAACCATATCCTCGTTTTAATAGATAATCTTTTGCAGTAGAAAATGCTTTATTAATATCAGAAAAATAGCCATATTTATTATAAATTTCTTCAAGTGCTTTTTCTTTTACTAATCCGGTTTTTACATCAATATTTTCTTTATTTTTAAAATCAATATCTTCAAAAACTTTAGAATTAACTAAAGCAATATGACCACAATTTCTTATCATAATAATAGGAATATCTTTGGTAATATTATCCAGCATACCAATATTTATTTTTGTATTCATCCAACCTCTTAGAATGATTTTTTCAGGTGCTTCATTTATTTTTTTTAGAATTAGCTCAATTATTTCATTATCTTTCATATGTAAAAGGTCAGGATTTAAAAGTTTTTCACCAAATCCCAATATATGCATATGTGTATCTGTAACCACTGGAATTGCAAAGCTTTTGTTATTAAATTTAGTGTTTTTATATATGAATTTTCCATCTTCATTGAAATAATACATAATTATCCCTCTTTAACATTTGAATTTTTTTTCTTTTTTTTCATTATATACATTTTTTCATCAGCTTCTTCAAAAGAAGTATAGAATTCTTTAAAATCAGAAATACCATATGAAAAGTCATAACCAGTTTTGTTTTTAAAAATATTTCTAATACGCTCTATAATATTTTCAGCATTTTTGGCATTAATAATTAATATAAATTCATCTCCGCCCATTCTTATTACATAGTCTGATTCTCTCAGATTGTTTTTTGCAATTTCCACAAATTCTTTTAATATTTCATCGCCTTTTTTATGGCCAAATTCATCATTTATCTTTTTTAAATCATCAAGGTCTATTAATACTAATTTCCCCTTATGTGGAATTTCTTCAAGAAAACTTCTATTATATGCATTGGTAAGTGGATCCATGATAGCTTTTTTATACATTTTATTACTATGTTCAGCAAGAAGTCTATAATTAATTACCAGATGAAAACCATAGCTTAAACTTACAATTAACATACCATAATTAAAGATTACCGGTTGATTTATTTTAAATAATACTACTATAATTGATTGAAATGACGTAAAGAGCAAAAACCATGTTGAAAAATAATAAAGGTTTAAAGCGTTTTGATGTATTCTAAATACCGCTGCCAAAAGATTTAAAATAATTATTAAATTGGATATGTCATAGACCTTTTTTAATATATAAAAGTTAGGAGTGGCCCAGATTATCAAAATAGCTAAAAATGTTAATATAATTAAAAATTTATCCTTTATATAGCTGTAAATATAGAATTCTACACTTTGCATTATATATAGAGAACTTAGAAAAGAAAAAGTTATCAGTATTTTCTTTAAAATAAAATATTGCATTAAGCTTCCATTGCTTACACGTGTATGGAAATCTATTAAATATAAACCCACAAATATTAGAGATAGCCCGAGAAAAAAGAAATGTTTTCTATTAATTTCTCTATAGGATAAAAGTATTAAAATAATACCGAGAATTAAAGAACTACCAATTATTATCAGGTAAATATCTTCGTTGAATATTTTTATCAATAAATAATATTTATTGGCTACATTTTCTGAAACCAAATATGGATAATATCTTAAACCATAATCATATGCACCTTCAATTATAAGTTTTAAAGTATTATTTTCATTTAATATATTTTTGTTGAAACGTACAAGAAAAGCTTTATTCCAGAGATTTCCAGAACTGCTTCCAAAATCATATATCATATTATTATTGATAAAAACCTGTATTCTTGTTCCCGCTATTTTTGGGATTATCAAAGAATTATAATCAACTTTTTTAAAAGTTGTTTCTAAGGTTATTTTATCTGGAGTTTCAAGAATTTTATAAAATGGAACTTCAATATTCCAATCTTTTAAAACATATCCTCTTGGTAGAAATAACCATGAAACAAAAAAAAGCAATGCCATAAAAAGAAGTAAAGAGGTAAGAAATTTTTTCATAACGGGCCCCCTTATTTTAATGTTAAAATAATTATATTAATATTATTATAATAATAGATTACAATCTAAAACCAATTCTTGAATTAATTTTAGCTTTTCCCATATTATATGTTTTTCCTAAAGCTAAAACAACAGCTAATTCAACAGGTAATCCAACATTTACAATTTTTTCTATGGTAGTTTTTACATTATATTTTACTTTAATGAATTCATAAGAATAAATGCCATTGAATATATCCATAATTAAATATGTAGCTAAGGGTTCCCCGTCTTTTGTTCTTCCTACACTTCCAGGGTTAAGTATAACTTTTCCATTAATATGTTTTGCCATCATTAAATGTGTATGACCAAATACAAATATTTCTGAATTATTATACAGGGATATTTTTATGAACTTTTCTGCATTATCAGAAGGTTTTATATACTCAAATAAATTATCAAAAGGGCTACCATGGGTTAGAAAAAATCTGAGATTTTCTTTTTCAAATTCCATATATAATGGTAATTCCCTTAAAAATTTTTTATTTTCTTTTGAAGTATTTTTTATAGTCCAGTTTATCGATTCATCACCAACTTCTGTTTCTCTTCCAGGGTTATATGCACATCCGCAGCTTTCTTTTTCAAATCCTATTGCATCATCATAATTTCCTCTGACACATTTAATATTTTTATTTTTAATTATTTCAATAACTTCATTTGGATTTGGACCATAGCCAACTATATCTCCAAGACAATAAATTTCATTTATTTCTTTTTTTTCAATATCCTTTAAAACAGATTCAAAAGCTTCTAAGTTTGCATGTATATCTGAGATAAAAGCTATTTTCATTAATTTACTCCTTTCTATTTTAACTTTATTTTAATTATATCCATAAAAGGTTTATTTTATATTAATTAAAGTATCAGACGCGTTAAAAAAAATCAAGGATTAAAATCACGTTTTTAGATTTTTCAATGAGATATAATTAAATATGACAGATTATATCTTTAATTTTTTCTTAATAATATCTATTTATAAAAATCCATATTTTTATTTTTATTTTAATTTTTAAAGGAGTATAATGTATAACAGAAGGAGGTGTAAAAATGGAATATTCCCCAGAAGAAATAGTTAAAAAACTTGTAAATGCTGAAGTTGAACATTCTAAAAAATTGGAAACTGCTGAACAGGAATTAAAAAAGCTTTTTGAAAAAAAGAAAAAAGATATTGACAATGAAAAAGAAAAATTATTCCAAGAGATTGAAAACGAATGTAAAGAAATAATAAATTCTGCAAAGGAAAAAGAAAAAAAGCTTTTTGAAACGCTTGAAAACGATATCAAAAAATTAAAAGAAAGGTATGATAAATTAAATGATAATATAGATGAGATTAGTAATAAAATTATTGAAAAAATTATAATAAAATAAAATTGGAGATGATAGCCTTGAAATTTCCAGCCCTAATGTCAAAGGTTAAAGTCTTGCATTCAAAAATATTGACAGAGGAAGACTTTAATAATTTGATAAATACAGAAACGGTTACAGAGGTAACCGAATATCTTAAAGCAAATACACATTACAAAGAATATTTTGAAAATGTGGATATTTCAAAACTACATAGAAGAGATGTAGAAATACTTATAAGACAGGCAATTTTAAAAGATTTTTATAATATATATTTCTATCTTCCAGTTGAAGGTCAAAGATTCTTCAAATTAATGGAAAAGAGATTTGAAATAGAAAATATAAAATTTATCCTTCGTTCCCTGCATTCTGAACATCCTGAATATATTACAGAGGAGAAATTCTTCCCCTTATACCACCAGAGTATATCCACAGATACCCTGCTTACTATTAAATCTTTTGATGATGCATTAAATGTATTTAAAAATAGTGTGTATGGCTCCATATTTGAACCTGCTTACAGTAATTATCAAAAGAATGGAAAAATTCAATATCTTCTTAATGCTTTTGATTTCTGGTATTTTACCAATATGAAATCGATGTTGAGTTTAATGCCAATGTTTGGAAAAAACTTGAAATATCTTTTCTATGAACAAATGGATCTTGCTAATATACAGTGGATATATCGTTCAAGAATATTATTTAAGTTGTCTCCAGAAGAGGTTTTGAATTTTCTAATGCCTATACATTATAGATTAACTCAGGATGAATTAAGAGAACTTGCAAATGCTTCCAATACAGATGAATTTCTTGCAAAATTAACTGAAAATAAATATGGTGAATTCTTTAAAAATATTGATCCGGAAATTTTTCCATATATTATTGAAAGGTTATGTGAAAGAATTTTGTTGAAATCATCAAGGAAGCTAATATCTCATACACAAAATGGATTTGATGTAATGAGTGGATATTTGTATATAAGGGAATATGAATATAAGGATTTAATAACATTAATTGAAGGAAAAAGATATAAATTGCCAAATGAAAAGATTAAAGAGTTTTTGTTATTAATGGGGGTGTAATAAGATGAAAAAAGAAATGATACCATTCACTATAATATCCAATAAATATGAATTGGAAATTATTTCAAAAAAGATTCTCGATTCTAATAATATAGAAATAGTTCCTCTTGAAAAGGTAATAGATAAAAAAATATTAAAACAATTGAAAACAGAAAAAGAAAATCCATATAAACAGATATATGATGATTTTATGAATATATTCAATAGTGTAAATAGAACCCCCAAACCAAAAGTTAAAGAAATAGATTTCCCTATGATTATAGATAAGGATGAAATAAGTAATTTTTCAGAAAAGTTGAATACAGAACTGGAAAATATATCAAATAAAATGTCAGAGTTAAGCGAAAAAAAAGAAATTTTGTCAAAGGAAATTGAATTATTTGAAAAATTGAAAAATATAGATATAGATGTATCAGATCTAAAAAAAATGAAACGTTTAAAATATAAGATAGGAAAATTAAATAAGCTTTATTTTGAAAGGTTTTGTGACAGTATAAAAAAGGAGAATATAATAAGCATTATCCTTGACTCGGATGAGGTAAATACCTGGGTTTTTATAATATATGATTCCAATTTAAAAATAGAAAAGATTTTATCCATAGCAAATTTTGTCGAATATAAGATTAATGAAGACTATGCAGGTTATCCAAAAGACATATTACTTTTATTATATGATGAATACAAGTCCATTGAGTATGAAATAGAAATGCTAAATATGGCAAAAAAGAAGATATTTTTCGAAAATAGAAGATTTATATACAAATATTTTGATTACATATTTGTTCTAAAAAACATATATGATCTTGCTCAAAATGTTAAGTTTACAGAAAACTTTTTTGTAATATCTGGTTGGACTACCAGAGAAACATATCAAGAACTTGAAAAACATGTAAATACAAATGATTACATATTACTTTTAAGATATGCATTTAATGATAAAGCACCAACTATTTTAAATAATAAGGGATTTTTCAAACATTTTGAATTTATTGTGAAAATGTTTGGTGTTCCATCAAGTGATGAAATTGATCCAACGCCGTTAATAACTTTAATGTTTTTGTTTTTCTATGGAATGATGTTTGGAGATGTAGGACATGGTTTTATACTTTCAGCATTAGGTTTTTGGTTATATAAAAAGAAAGGTTCCGATTTGTTTTATGTAATAGGTGCTTCAGGATTATCTTCAATGTTATTTGGAATTTTATATGGAAGTGTTTTTGGTTTTGAAGATATAATACAACCTTTATGGAAACGTCCAATGGATAATATAAATTATTTTTTACTAATTTCTGTATATTTTGGTATAGCAATTATAACTGTGGCAATGATTTTAAATATAGCCAATAGAATTAGACGTGGAGAAAAAAGCTTTTTGTTGTTTGACCCAAATGGCATCTCAGGAATAGCTTTGTACTGGATATTGTTGGGTTCTGTATTCTATATGATGAAAAATGGGGTATTTCCAAAAATAAGTTATATATTCATAATTACATTAGTAGTTTTAATATATTTAAGAAGTATTTTATTTGAAGAAGGGAAATTTGGAGAGAAAATTGTTCAGGGATTCTTTGATTTATTTGAAGTATTATTGGGATATTTGAGTAATACGCTTTCATTTATAAGGCTTGGTGCTTTTGCAATGAATCATGCAGGCTTGTTTTTGGCTTTTTATATGATGGCAAAAATGACAAATAATCCCGTATCGTCATTTGTTATTTTATTGCTTGGAAATATAATAATAATCGTTCTTGAAGGTCTTGTAGTATTTATTCAAACGTTGAGGCTTGAGTATTATGAATTTTTTACAAGATTCTTTAAAGGTGATGGAAAGGAATTTAATCCTATAAAATATAAATTTTAGTAAAATTTTTTTAAAGGTTAATATGAAGAAAATAGTACGAATAATGTTCGCTCAAACGGTAGAAAATTCTAATCCTCAAAAATTCTCGTTCCTGCCGGTCGTTGCAGACTCACATCCATGTTCGTCTTCACTCAAAATCACATCCGTGTGATTTTGACCGGCTCCACTTCGAATTTTTTCGGGAATTTTCAAGTTTTCGCTCACATTATTCTAACTATTTTCTTATAATAAATACAAACTAAAAAATTTCACTATCTAAAAGAACTTTTATTTTTAATTATTAAAAATATATTTAAATTTTAAAATCACGGAGGTGTTAGTTATGGCATATGTTATCTCATTAATGTTTTTAGTTATCTCAACAGTATGGGCAGGTTTTTACTTTTCAAAAAATCCAGAAAAAGCCAGATTATTTGCTAAAAAGGTGTTTGTCGGAAACATAGCTTTATTTGTTGCTATTTTAGTGTTTGCAGTAATAGGACTTTTCCCAACAAATGTATTTGCTGAAGGAACTACACAAGCAGCAGTAACAGATACAAATAACAACCTTGGATTAGGTCTTGTTGGTGCTGCATTGGCAACAGGACTTGCAGCTATTGGTGCAGGTGTTGGTGTAGGTATGGTAGGTGCTGCTTCAGTTGGTGCAATTAGTGAAAAACCAGAATTGTTGGGTAAAACATTGATATATGTTGGTCTTGCTGAAGGTATAGCAATTTATGGATTAATTGTTACTATTATGATTCTTGGGAGGATTTAACAATGAAATTCTTTCTTATTAGCGATAATATTGACACATCTATAGGATTGAGATTAAGTGGTGTCAATGGTGTTGTTGTTCATGAACGTGAAGAGATATTAAAAGAATTTAATAATGCAATTGAAAATAAAGAAATAGGGGTAATCTTAATAACTGAACTTGCTGCAAATAAAATACCTGAGGAGCTAAAAAATCATAAATTATCAGGTAAATTACCTTTGATTTTTGTAATTCCCGATAGACACGGTTGGCGTGGTGAAAAAGACTTTATTACCAGGTATGTTGAAGAAGCAATTGGGGTGAGAGTCCATGAGTAGTATAGAGAATAAATTAAATAAAATGATAAATTTATTAGAAAAAGATTTTGAAGTTGAATACGAATCAATGAAAGAACAATATGATGAAAAATTAGAAGAGTATAAAAAACAGATTAAAAAGGAAATTGAAGAATATAAGAATAAGAGGCTTTCAGATGTGAAATTTGAAAGTGAAAGGATAATAAAGATAGCAAAATCAAAAGTGGAATTAAAATTAAATCAAGAAAATACATATTTAAAAAATAAGTTTTTAGAAAGGATTTTAGAAAAGGTTAAGGAAGATTTATATAATCTTGATGCCAAAAGAAAAAAGTTTTTTTATCAAAAATTATATATAGAAGCAAAAAATTTAATAGATGAAGAATATGTTGTCTTATGTAATCCTGATGATATTGAAATTGTAAAGTCTTTTGTAATGGATCACGAAGTAATTGGTGATTCAAATATTGAAGGTGGAGTATTATTAAAAGGTGAAAAGGTGAATATAAGAAACACAATAGATTCATATATTGAAGAAATAAAGGGCGAAATATTCACTCTTGTTTTAGAAGAGGTAGGTGATTTAAATGCAAATTAAAGAAATAAATGGTCCTGTTGTTAAGGTAAAAGATGCAAAAACTTTATTTATGAATGAAATGGTAAGAGTTGGTAATTATAAGTTAATAGGTGAAGTTATTGGGATAGATGGAGATATTGCTACAGTACAGGTATATGAAGAGACATCTATGTTAAAACCTGGAGAACCTGTGGAATCTACAGGGAAAATGTTATCTGTAGCTCTTGGGCCGGGATTGTTAAGCAGTATATATGATGGAATACAGAGACCTTTAAATGAGTTGATAAAAAAGTCTGGATCGTTTATAGGAAGAGGAATAGATGCATTTGGATTAGATACCAATAAATACTGGGAAGTAAAGATAATAAAAAAACAAGGGGATTTGGTTGAAGGTGGAGAAGTAATTGCAGAGGTTCAGGAAACAGAACATCTTGTCCATAAAATAATGGTATCCCCAAATTTATCTGGTAAAATCGTTGAAATTGTAAATGATGGAAATTATAAAGTAACAGATATAATTGCAAAAATAGAGGATAATAATGGAAATATTCATGAAATAAAACTATATCAAGAATGGCCTGTAAAGGTCCCAAGACCTGTAAAAAAAAGATTGGAACCATCAATACCATTAGTTACAGGGCAACGTGTAATAGATATATTCTTTCCAATAAGTAAAGGTGGAACTGCAGCTATTCCAGGAGGTTTTGGTACTGGAAAAACAATTACGCAACATCAATTGGCAAAATGGTCAGATGCTGATATTATAGTGTATATTGGTTGTGGAGAACGTGGAAATGAAATGACAGAAGTTTTAGAAGAATTTCCACAGTTGAAAGACCCAAGAACAGGAGCACCTTTAATGAATAGAACTGTATTAATAGCAAATACATCTAATATGCCTGTTTCAGCAAGGGAAGCTTCCATCTATACTGGAATTACAATTGCAGAATATTTTAGAGATATGGGATATAATGTTGCGATTATGGCAGATTCAACATCAAGATGGGCTGAAGCTCTTAGGGAGTTATCAGGAAGACTTGAAGAAATGCCAGCTGAAGAAGGTTATCCTTCCTATCTTGCATCAAGAATAGGGCAATTTTATGAACGTGCTGGAATTAGCGAAAATCTTAACGGAACAAAAGGTTCTATAACAATTATAGGGGCTGTTTCTCCTCCCGGTGGTGATTTTTCAGAACCAGTTACTCAAAATACAAGAAGATTTGTAAAATGTTTTTGGGGATTGGATAAAAACCTTGCATATTCAAGACATTATCCATCGATAAACTGGTTAACGAGTTATAGTGAATATACGGAAGATTTAAATGACTGGTTTAAAGAAAATGTGAAATCCGATTGGAATGAATATAGAGATGAAGCAATGAAACTGCTTACAGAAGATGATAGATTACAACAAATTATTAAAATAGTTGGTGAAGATGTATTGCCAGATAATCAGAAATTAACGGTTTTAATAGCTAAGATGATAAAAATTGGTATATTGCAGCAAAGTGCATTTAGCGAGGTTGATTCTTATTGTCCGCTTGAAAAACAATATTATTTATTAAAAATAATAATGGATACGTATCAAAAGGCAAAGAAATATGTTGATAGGTCTATTGCATTAAGTCAGGTTTTACCACCTGAAATAATATCAAAGTTACTAACTATGAAGGAAGAAATAAAGGAAATAAAAGAATTTGAAGGTATTGAAAAGATGCTTGATGAACATTTTGAAAAACTTGAAAGTACCTATCATGATTAAGAGGTGATACAATGGCAGTACGCGAATATACAGGATTATCTCAAATAAAAGGACCACTTGCAATTATTGAAAATATAAAAGATGTAAAGTATGATGAAGTTGTAGATATAATTCATAATAATCAAAAAAGAAGCGGAAAAGTTATTATGGTTAGTGAAGATGCTGCTGTAATACAGATTTTTGAAGGTACTCAGGGATTATCTTTGGGAGATACAACAGTTAGATTTTTAGGGAAACCGCTTGAAATAAATCTCTCTCCAGATATTCTTGGGAGAACATTTGATGGTTTAGGTCGCCCAATTGATGGAATGGGAGAAATAATTTCCAAAAAAAGTGTTGATATAAATGGTTCCGCTATTAACCCAGCAGCAAGGGAATATCCAAGAAATTTTATTCAAACAGGAGTTTCGGCAATTGATAGTATGCTTACTCTTATAAGAGGACAAAAATTACCTATTTTTTCAGGAAATGGACTTCCTCATAATAAACTGGCGGTTCAAATTGCAAAACAGGCAAAATTAAAATCAAATGAAGAGTTTGCAGTTGTGTTTGGTGCAATTGGATTAAAGAAAGACGATGCAAATTTTATAATCAAAAACTTTGAGGAAAGTGGATCAATAAAAAATATGGTAGTTTTCTTAAACCTCGCCAGTGATCCAATAGTAGAAAGAATTGCAACTCCGAGAATAGCTTTAACTGTTGCTGAATATCTTGCATTTGAATTAGGAAAACACGTATTGGTTATATTAAATGATATGACAAATTATTGTGAAGCGTTAAGAGAATTATCAAATTATAGAGGTGAAATTCCAGGGCGTAAAGGATTTCCGGGTTATCTATATTCTGATCTTGCTTCAATATACGAAAGAGCTGGTATGATTAGAGGAAAAGAAGGTTCTGTTACACAAATTCCAATTCTGACAATGCCAAATGATGACATAACGCATCCCATACCGGATTTAACAGGGTTTATTACTGAAGGGCAGATAGTTTTATCAAGGGATTTACATAGGAAAAATATATATCCACCTATTAGTGTATTGCCTTCTTTATCAAGGTTAATGAAAGATGGTATTGGTAAAGGATATACAAGGGAAGACCATCCAGATATTTCATCACAGCTCTTTGCAGCATATTCAAGAGTATTTGAAATTAGGTCATTGGCAGCTATTATAGGTGAAGAAGATCTTTCTGATATCGATAAATTATATCTAAAATTTGGTAAAGAGTTTGAGGAGAAGTTTATTAATCAGGGATTTGATGAGGAAAGACCACTTGAGAAAACACTGGATCTGGCATGGGAAATGCTTTCAATTTTGCCAGAAACCGAATTAACACGTGTGAAAAAAGCATATATAGAAAAGTATTATAAACCTCAAAATGCATAAGTTTATTGCATTAAGAATGAAGGTGAAATTATGATATTCAATCAAACTATTCCAACAAAAGGAAATCTTATAAATTTAAAACAACAATATAAACTTGCCAAACAGGGGCACGATTTGCTTGAAAAAAAGAGAAATATAATAATGAAAGAGTTAGTTGATTTAATTGAACAGGCACAGGAAATACAGGAGAGAATACTTAAGATCTTTGAAATAGCTTATGAATCATTGCAACTTGCAAACCTTGATCTTGGAATAGAAAATGTAGAACAATACGCTAAGGGGGTTCCAGAATTCGATGGAATGAAAATACGATTTAGAAGTATTATGGGTGTTGAAGTACCTGAAATATATAAAAATGAGAAAAAAACAGAAATACCATATGAAATATATAGAACCGATGCAGCTTTAGATAAAGCGTATATATCTTTTAAACAGGTTCTTGAACTAATTACAGAGGCAGCAATGATAGAAAATAAAGTATATAAGCTTGCATATGAAGTAAAGAAAACAAAGAAAAGAGTTTCTGCACTTGAAAATGTTGTAATTCCACAGTTACAATCATCTATCAAATTTATTCAGGATACATTGGAAGAATTTGAGAGAGAAGAATTCTTTAAACTGAAAAAATTAAAAAAATAGTAACTTTTATCCTGTTGACAAAATATAAATTATATGATATAATGAAAATGAGATGTTTAAAAATTCGCGACCTGAGAAGAATCAGGTCGCTTTTTATTTATATCATAAATTTAAATTCAGGAGGAGAGAATGTGATTAATGTAGCATTAATAGCACACGATAAAAAGAAACTTGATCTCGTGATGTTTGTTAGAGAGTGGAAACATGTATTTGAAAGATGTAATTTATATGCAACTAATTCAACAGGAAGCTTAATAGAGGAAAAGGTTGGTTTAAAAATTACAAAATTTGCATCAGGACCATATGGTGGTGATTTACAAATAGGAGCGTTAATAACATCAGGTAATATGGATTTTGTTATATTCTTAAGAGATCCACTTACTGCTCAACCCCATGAACCAGATGTATCTGCTTTACTAAGAGTATGTGATGTTCATAATATACCTTTGGCAACAAATCTTGCAACAGCTGAAGGTTTAGTACTTGAAATAGAAAAAAAACTTAATAAGGGGGATGAAAAATGAGTACAAAAAATACTGAATACAAGGAATATACTCTTGGTGAAGAAATCGCCAACGCCATAACTCATGGTGTTGGTATTATCTTCAGTCTGGTGGCATTGATTATATTGATAATATTTTCTGCAAAAACAAATAACTTTTTGAAGACATTAAGTGTTGCTATCTATGGTTCAACTTTACTTCTTTTGTATACTGCATCTACAGTTTATCATAGCATTCAAAAACCACGAATAAAAAAATTTTTAAAAATAATTGACCACTCGTCAATTTATTTGCTTATAGCAGGAACATATACACCATTTACTCTTGTTACACTAAATGGAAAAATTGGATGGACGTTATTTATTACCATTTGGAGTCTGGCAATAGTCGGTATTATTTTAAAGATATTTTTTGTAAAGAAATTCAGAATCCTTTCAACGATTTTTTATCTGATGATGGGATGGTTAGTAGTCGTAGCTATAAAACCATTGGTTGCAAATTTACCATATGGTGGATTAATGTGGCTTGTAATAGGAGGACTTGCATATACAATAGGTGCTGTATTTTATATATGGAAAAAATTGCCATATGGACATATGATATGGCACTTATTTGTTCTTGCTGGTAGTGTTGCACATTTTATTGCTGTATTTTTCTACGTTTTACCGGAATAAAGTTTTAATATGAGAAGAAAGATTATTTTAAATATAATAATAATTTTTTCTTCTATGACATTTCCGTATAAAATTTTCATAACTCCTTCACAGGAACTCTTTTATTTTATAAAAGAGAAATCTTTTTTATCTGAAAATATAAAATTTGTTTCTTTAAGTATTTCACAACCATTTATAGATATACTCGATTCCAGAAAGACAGAAGGATTTATAGAAAATGATTTAAAGGGCAATTTAAATTATATATTGCCTGATAGAAACTATGAAGGTTATTTACACGAAAAGTTTATAATTTTTAACAATAAAAGCGTGTTATTTGGAACTGGAAATTTTACGTCAGGAAGTATTTTTGAAGACATAAATCTTTTTATATATTCTGAAGATATAAAAGTTGTAAATTTATTTTTAAAAGAATTTAAAAATTTTGAATCAGGAAAATTTGGTAAAGATAAAGAAATAATTAATAGAAATGTTTTTACCAAAGAATTTGGAAAAGCAAAGTTAGTTACTGGACCATCAGAAAAAATATATAATGCAGTGAAAGATTTTATTTTATCCACAAAAAAATATTTATATGTATATACGTTTTCTTTTACCGATTCGAGAATTGCATATTTAATTGAGAAACTTTCAAGTAAAAGTAATATAAAAATAGAAATTTATGCAGATGATTGGAATTTAGAAAACATAAATATTTTAAGATATTTAAAAGGTATTGATTTGAAATTTATAAGAGATAGAAAAAAAAATATGCATTTGAAGGTTTTAATTAATGAAAAAGGTGTATTAATTGGAAGTTATAATCTTACATATAGGGCTCGTGAAAAAAATGATGAATATATTTTTGTGATTTTTAACGATGGAATCAAAGAGGAAATTCTGAGAAAAATCGAAAAGAGTTTACAAAAATATCAAAGATAACAAATCTTATTATTAAATTGTTTATAAGTTTTGTTTTTTTTATATATAATCTAAATAAAAAAGTTTTTATGGGGGATTTTAATGAAAAAAAATATTAAAATACTATCTGTTTTTTTAGGTTCAATAATTTTAATTTATATTATTTATTCAATTATGGAGCCATTTAAGATTGGTATTATAGCCAGCTTAAGTGGTAATGAAGCATTTATAATTTCTGATACAATAAATGGTGTTGAACTATTTAAAAAATTAAATTCCAATTCTAAAAATTTTAAAATTATTATAGAAGATGATGGTGGAAATATCAAAGATACGCAAAAAGCCTTTGAAAAATTAAAAAGAAAAGGTGTAAGGGTAATATTATTTGATTCATCGTCCACATTATTTGAACCTATATATAGAAAATTAAAGGATGAAAAGATTATAGGTATTGGCATTTCAATTACTGCAGATAAATTTAAAAACAAAAACGATAATTTTTTTAGGTTAAATATATCAAATGAAAATGAACAAAAAGCAATTGCTAAATATTTAAATAAAACAACAGATGAATTACTTGTGATAAAAGATTTTGAAAATCCGCTTTATATAAATAATTCTTTCGTTAATTTTAAAAAATATTATAACGGAAAAATATATTATGGTGTATTAAAAAATTCTGATATTTCAATATTGGAACAGGTTAAAAATATATACGAAGGACAGAACTTTGTGTATTTATTAATTAATTCTGTAACCAATACAGCAATGATAGCTAATTATCTTAAATCAATTAATAAAGATGTATATATAGTGATAACGCCATGGATTGATAAAAATCAACTCTCTGATTTATTAAATGTAAAAAAGAATGTTATATATTCATATTATTTAAGATATAAACCTCGAGAAGATGTAGAATTTTTTGTAAAATATAAAGAACTATATCAAAGAGAACCAACAATATATGCATGTGGTACCTACGAGGCTCTTGAAGTAATATCTAAAATTATAAAAAATAAAGGTAGAGAAGTTAATGCGATAAGAGATTCATTTTTTAAATATAGGTTTAAAACAACATTTGGTGAATTATCCTTTGATGAATATGGTGAATCTAACCATACAATTCAATTAGGGGTGTTGGAATGAAAAAAGAAATGTTTCTTTTTTTTATTATAATAATAATGGTAACGATTACGATAGCAAGACCATTGACGGTGGTTATATATAGTGCACCACCGGTTATGTATATTGATAATGGGAAGGTAAAAGGTATATTTCCGGAAATATTTGATTATATAGCTAAAAAAGAAGGAATAGATTATAAATATATTTATTTAAATTTTGCAGATGGTCTTGAATATTTAAAAAATGATCTTGCCGATATTATGTTTGGTGTGGCATATACAAAAGAGAGAGCAAAATATTTTGAATATAGCAGAGAACCTTTGCTATTTGATTGGGGACAGATATTTTCCAGAGAAAATGTTACACTTCATGGTTTTATGGATTTGAAAAATAAAAGTGTTGCTGTATTGAAAAAAGATGTATATTATGAAGGACCACAGGGGTTAAAAAAGATAGATAGTGATTTGAATTTAAATATAAAATTTAAAGAATATAATTCATATGAAGAAGTTTTTAAGAGTTTGGAAGATGGTGAAGTTGATTATGCTCTTGCCAGCAGGATTTTTGGTCTAAATACCAGAAAAAAGTATGATATAAAAGAAACACAATTGATATTGAATACAGTTGATATATATATGATATATAGTAATAAATCATTAAAACCAATTATAGATAGACTTGATTTAAGACTTAAAGAATTAAAGAGAAATGATGAATCTTATTATTATAAAATTATCAATAAATATTTATATAAAAAGCAAATTCCAACCTGGATTTTACCGGTACTTTTGCTTATAGGCATAATAACCTTTATATTAATTATTTTTATTTATCTAATGAGAAGAAATATAGAAAAAAAGACAAAAGAATTGTTAGAAAGAAATAAAGAGCTGGAGAAAAATAAAAAGAAAGTTGAAAAATTATACAACACTTTAAAACATAATATGGAAGAGCTTCAAAATACCAAGGGGAAACTCGAAGAATCTCAGGCACTTCTGGAATCATTTATAGAACATAGTATAGATGGAATATTATTTGTAAATAAGAATTTTGATGTTATACTTGTTAATAATGTTTTTAAAGAGAGGACAAGAACGGATTTTCATAAAAATATCACAAAAGGTTCTAATTTAAGAAAAATTTTTGAAGGAGAATTGTTATTTTTATTAGAATTGGAAAAAGCATATAATGAAGAAAGAAGTTTCGTTATAGAAAAACCTATAAAAAGAAGAGATGGCAGTATATATTGGGTAAGTAATAGCTATTATCCAATATATAAAGGTGGAGAAAAATATGGTGTTGCTTTAATTAGCAGAGATATTACAAAGTTAAAGGAAAATGAGATTTTACTTGAAAAACTTGCTCATTATGATTCGTTAACAGGGTTATATAATAGAAGAGCTGGCATGGAAATTTTAAAAGAACTGGCATTATTGTCAAAACGAGAAAACAAGCCTCTTGTAATAGGTTTTGTGGATGTTGACAATTTAAAAACAATAAATGATGTATATGGCCATTCTAAAGGTGATGAAGCTATAAAAAATATAGCAAATATATTAAAATCTTCTGTTAGACATTCAGATGTTGTTGCGAGATATGGTGGCGATGAATTCTTTATGGGGTTATATAATTGTACTATTGAAGATGCAGAAAGAATTAGAGATACAATAAATAAAAAACTGGAGCATTTAAATAAATATAGTTATATTCATTATAGTGTAAGTCTTGGATTTGCAAGATATATTCCAAATAGTGATATTGATGAGATTTTATTAAAAGCGGATCAGAATATGTATAGTTTAAAAAATATGAAAAAGAAATTAAAAGATAAAAGTTAATATAACAATGATTAATACCAGGTTTTAATGGTTTTGCATTAAAACCTGGTATTTTTGTTGTTTCATAAAATTAATATATCAATGATATATTAATTTTATGAAAAATGTGATATAATATTAATAAGAAATTATATATATAATTTTTGTATATATGAAAAAGGGAGTGAAAGTATGAAAAAACTTAAATTTCATCAAACGTTAGGTTTTAAAGTAATTTTCTATGTAACAGTGGTTATAGTTCTTGGATTTTTAATAAATGGATTTTCAACACATAGAAATATTAAAAATCTAACAGACAGATATGTAAAAAATGGAATTTTAAAACAGAGTGTTGAGAGTATAGCAACAACAATGGAAACATACAGAGTTGGGACACAGGAATTACAAAATGAAATGATGAAAGCAGCTATTGGTAGACTGGAAACATTAAATGATATAGCTAAAGATATAGTGAATGTATATATTGAAAAAATGAAAAAAGGAGAGATTTCAAGCGAAGAAGCAAAGAATATTATAAAGGAACAGATAAGGATTTTAAGATATGATAATGGAACAGGATATTATTTTATTTTTGATGAAACTGGAAAAACGATAATGCATGCGGCTTCACCATCTCTTGAAGGAAAAAATCTGTCTTCTTTACAATCTAAAGATGGAAAATATATAGTAAAAGAAATGATAGAGTTATCTAAAAAAGCATATGAAAAAGGGGATAATACAGCAACTCTTCAATATGAATGGGGAAAACCTGGAGAACCTGAAGATAAAAAGTTTCCAAAAATAAGTGTAATATTCTGGATTCCTGAATTTAAATGGTTGGTTGGAACAGGAGTATATATAGACGATATTGATAAAAAGTTAGCTGAAAGAAAAAAAGAATTTTTAAATAATTTGTATAATGATTTGTATACTGCTTCATATGTAGGAGATAATACATATCCTATAGTATATACCAGAGATGGTAGGTATTTTATATATAAAGATAAATCTAAAATAGGAAAGCCAGCAACGTCTGTTGATCCAAAAACAGGTAAAAAAATAGTTGATCTGGCTATAGAAAAAGGTGAAGGTTTTTATGAATATTATTATCCAAAGTCAAAAGGTTCTGATAAATTGTATAAAAAGATAGCTTATGTAAAAAGGATGAGTGGGGATTTATATGTTGTTTTAGCAGCATATGAGGATGAAATATATAAACCTTTATATGATTCAACCATGCAAAATGCAGTTATTTTAGTTGCTATACTGGTTATTTTGGTTTTTGTTATTTTTTATATAATGAAGATATTAATTACAAAGTCAATAAATATGCTGGTATTAAATATTAAAAAAATTGAACAGGGAATATTAAATGAAGAAATTAAGATTACATCAAAATCAGAAATAGGACATCTGGAACAATCTCTTGAAAATATGAGAGTATCTCTTAAAAATCTTATAGAGTCAATTATAGCCGGTAATAATGAATTAAGTATAGAGAAAAACAATGTGTTAAACGCATCTAATAAATTGAGAGAAGTAACTCAAAAGGTTGAACAAACATTAGACATTGCATTAACAGAATCAGATAATGCAGCATCTTCCATTGAAGAAACAACATCAGGAATTGAAGAGGTTGCATCAGCAGCTCAGATGGTAAGCTCGGCCGCACAGGATTTAAGTCAGAAAAGTACAGATGTAGAAGAATCAGTTAAAATTGGGGAAAAAAGTATAAATGAAATTTTAGAAATAGCATTAGAGGCTAAAAATGCAGCGATAGAAAATACAAAGAGTGTAAAGAGCTTACAGGAAAAATCAGCAAATATTGGTGAAATTGTTGATACAATTATCAGCATTGCAGAACAAACAAATCTTTTGGCATTAAATGCTGCAATTGAGGCTGCAAGAGCTGGAGAAGCTGGTAAAGGATTTGCTGTTGTTGCAGATGAAATAAGAAAGCTTGCAGAAGAAACACGAAAGGCTACAGAAAACATATCAGATCTTTTAAAAGGAATAAAAGATGAAGCGGATATGGTAAGTAAGAAATCAATGAATGTTTCTGAAATAATAGAAAGGGTTTCTTCAAAAAGTTCAGAGGTTTCAAATGAATTTACAGCAATAAAAGATGCTGTTGTAAATATAGTAAGTATGGTCGAAAGTCTTGCTTCAAGCTCCGAAGAACAGAGTGCATCATCTGAAGAAATGGCAGCTGCTATGGATCAGGCATCGAAAAATGTATTAAACGTAAATGAATATGTAAGAGAGTCAAAAGAAGAATTTATTCATATAGAGAGGAGTAGTGAAGAACTTTTGAAAACTTCTCAAACATTGGAAGACTCAGTTAAAAAACTTGAAGATTTAATAAAAAGATTTAAAATTTAAATAATAAAAAAGGGACGTTTTAAACGTCCCTTTTTTATTATCCTTCGATTATTTTTACATAAAATTTTCGCATTCTTGGACCGTCAAATTCGCAAAAATATATTCCCTGCCATGTTCCTAAAAGCAATCTGCCATTTTCTATTATAACAGTTAAAGACGGACCTATTAGTGAGGATTTTATATGAGAATCAGAATTTCCTTCCATATGTGTAAATTCCTTTAAATTAGGAATAAGCTTGCTTAAAAATGATGTCATATCATATCTTACAGAAGGATCTGCATTTTCGTTTATTGTTATTCCAGCAGTAGTATGTGGAACATGAATAATTGCAATACCTTCTTTAACATTGGATTCAGAAATATAACTTTCAACTTGAGAGGTAATATCTATAAATTCATTTCTTGTAGAAGTTCTAATATGAAATTCTTTAAGCATCTAAATCACCTCTTTTACTTGAAAAAGATATTTGTTACTATTGTATAACCATTTTCATCTTTGCTAATATGAATTTTGACATTTTTCTTATCAATTTTAGCTTTTTTATAAACATAATCCCTTATCATTTTTGACATTTCATTTACATTAATATTTACATTTGTTCTTTCCATAACAGCAACATTGCCTCTGCTTTCACTTGAGACAACCCTTGTTACCTTTTCTCTCCTATTTCCAACGAGATTTTGCATTCTTTTTAAAGCAATATCTCTACTTGCTTTTTTCTTTCCGAAATTAAACCAGCCCATTCATATCACCTGCCACCAAATATCTTTTGCAGGAATCCTTTGAATCCGGTTTTTGAGGATTCTTTTAATAAAGCAAGGTCGTTTTCAATAGGATTCTCTTCACCTGAGATTCTTTTTGCTATATTCATAAAGATTTTTGAAATCTTTGATTCATCTTCCATTGTAACAGGGATTCCTTTATTTGTTGCAATAATTATTTCTTCGCTATCCGGAACAATACCTAATAATTCAACAGCAAGTCCAGACCTTATATCTTCAGGAGATAGCATTTCATTTCTATTTACCATGTGAAGTTTTACTCTGTTTACAATTAATGATATACTATCTTCATCATATTTTTCATTTTCCAATAACCCAATTACTCTATCAGCATCACTAATAGCTGTTAATTCAGGAGTTGTTACAACAATTGCGTGTTGTGCAGCAACAACAGCATTTTTAAATCCTCTCTCAATTCCAGCAGGTGAGTCAACAATTATATAATCAAAATGTTTTGAAAGTTCATTTATTATCATTTTCATATCTTCTGGAGAAATCATATCTTTATTAGCTATTTGCGAAGATGCAAGTAAGTTAAGCTTTTTTAATTGTTTGTGTTTTACAACAGCTTCAAGAGGAGATTTTCCGCCTTTTACAACATCAAGGATAGTGTAAACTATTCTATTTTCCAATCCCAATACAAGATCAAGATTTTTTAATCCAATATCCGCATCTATTAAACATACATCATATCCCAATAAAGCAAGAGAAGTGCCTATGTTAGCGGATATGGTGGTTTTTCCTACTCCTCCTTTTCCAGATGTAACAACAATTACTTTGCTTTTTTTCATATTAGCCCCCTCCAGATTGTAATTAACAAAATTTCAATTCTTATTATACAACATTTTTTCAAAATATCAAAATCTATAATTCGCAAAACATGCATTTTGCAATTTATTGAATAAATTTTATATAAAATTGAATAAAAAAGACCAACCTTTTCCAAGGTTGGTCTGTAAGAGGATATTATTCTTCAATTGAGATAGCTTGTGTTGGACATGAATCAGCTGCGTCCTGTGCGCATGGTAAATCTGTTTCTTCCATTAATGTTTCTGCTTTACCTTCGTCATTGATTTTGAATACATCTGGACAAAGGTTTTCACAAACACCACAACCGATACATGCATCTCTATCTACGAATACTTTCACGGTTAACACCTCCATATTTTAAATTTTACAAGTATATTATAACTCAAAATATAGCAAAAATTATTAAAATAATTTAACAAATTACATATTTTTTACTATATCAACAATTTTATCTACCAATTCAAGCCCTACTCTTTTTTGCGCTTCTTTTGTTGTTGCGCCAATATGAGGGGTTGCAACAACCATTGGGTGATTTAATAATTTCATTTGTATTTCTGATGTTGGAGGTTCAGTTTCAAACACATCCAATCCAGCACCAAGAACCTTTCCGTTTTCGAGGTATTTTAATAATGCTTCTTCATCGACAACTCCACCTCTTGCTGCGTTGATAATTACAACATTATCCTTCATCATTTCAAATTCTTTTTCTGAAATGAGATGTCTTGTTTTTTCTGTTAAAGGTACATGTAATGTAATTATATCAGAGTTTTTAATTAATTCTTCTAAGGATACCTGTTTTACATTATGTTCTTTTTGAACTTCTTCTGGAATTTCGAAAACATCAAAAACAAGCACTTCCATATCAAAACCTGTTACTAATTTTCTTACTAATTTTCCAATATTTCCAAATCCTACTATACCGAGGGTTTTTCCTGTTAATTCAAAACCCTTTAATTTTTTCTTTTCCCATTTTCCTTCTCTTAATGTAACTGTTCCTGTTACTAAATGTCTGTATACTGAAAGCATGTATCCAACAACTAATTCAGCAACTGATAATGAATTTGCACCTGGTGTATTTATAACCTTTATTCCTTTTTCTTTTGCTGCTTCAAGGTCTACATTATCTAACCCCATACCTGCCCTTGCAATTAATTTTAAATTAGTTCCATTTTCGATAACTTCCTTTGTTGCTTTAGTTGCACTTCTTACAACCAAAACATCAAAATCTTTAACCTTTTCAATTAATTCATCTTTTTCAAAATGTTCTATTGTTATTTTTGCTTCAGGTAAAGCAGCCTTTAGCTTTTCTGTTGCTTCACTATCAAGAGGATCATTTATATGAATCCACATATTAAACACCTTCTTTCATGAATACTTCCTGTGCTGCTTTAACACCTACACCTAATTCAACATCAAATCCGAATTTCTTTAATGCCATTTCAAGAGCACTTATTCCAACAATTACATCGTATTTTGACATATAACCAAGATGTGCAATTCTTATTATTTTACCTTTTAAGTGATTTTGACCACCAGCAAATGTTACTCCTTCTTCATCTCTTAAATATTTTAATATTTTACCTCCATCAACACCTTCAGGAACTTTTACTGAAGTTAAAACATTTCCAGGATTTTTAGCAAATAATTCTAATCCCATTGCTTGAACTGCAGCTCTTGTGGCATCAGCCATAATTCTGTGTCTTTCCCATACATTTTCAATACCTTCTTCTTCAATCATTTGAACTGATTTTGCTAATTGATATACTAGGTTAACTGGTGGTGTGTATGGTGAATCTGGATATTTCTTTTTGTATGCTTTTAAATCAAAGTAATAATGATAATTTTTATTTTCGTCGATTACTTTCCATGCTTTATCGCTAACTGATATTAAAGCGATACCTGGAGGCATCATAAATCCTTTTTGAACACCTGTTACTACAATATCAAGATTCCATGCATCCATTTCTAATGGTTGAGCTAACATACCACTAATAGCATCTACAACCATTATTGCATTTGTATCTTTAACTATTTCAGCAATTTCTTTTATTGGATGAACTGTACCTGTTGATGTTTCACTTAATGTTGTAAATACAGCTTTTACATCAGGATTTTTTTCTAATAATTCTTTTATTGTTTCTGGTTTTACATAATCTCCCCATTCAAGGTCAACTACTATTGGATCTATTCCATAAGCTTTTGCAATTTCCATCCATCTTTCTCCGAATTTACCTGCTACAACAACTATTGCTTTATCTCCTGGATTTAAGGTATTTGCAACAGCTGTTTCCATAGCTCCTGTACCTGAAGAGGATAAAATAAATACAGGATTTTCAGTTCTGAAAATATATTTAGCACCATCTAAAGCAACCTTTTGAATTTCTAAATACTGAGGTGTTCTGTGGTGAATTGTATCCTTTGCACCTTCTAATAATAAATCAATTGGAACTGGTGTTGGACCTGGTGCCAACAAATAATTTTTTCTTATCATCTTTGCCATTTTTATATCCCTCCTTATTGGATTGTAATTTTCCATCTTATTATACCATACTTATTTTACCTCAAAAACTTTACAAAGCAACGGTTATTCTCGAAATTTATCAAATAATGAAAAATTTTTCATTATATTTGTCTTTTTTGCATTTTTCCTATTTTTTAGTATAATTAAAGATGAATTAACAAAAAGGAGGTTTTTTATATGTATGTTGAAAAAATGAAAGATTTAAACTATGATATTAAAGATACTGCAATTTTATGTGTTGATTGCCAAAATGGTTTTACTCTTAGATGTCCAGAAGAATTGCCTGTAGAAGGTACGGATGAAAAATGGATAGAAAAGGTTAATGAATTTATAGCGGAAGCAAAAGATATTGGTTATACCATTATTGCAAGTAAAGATGATCATCCTGAAAATCACAAATCATTTAATGAATGGCCACCTCATTGTATAAAAGGAACATATGGAAATGAATTATTTATAAAACATTATGATTTCCTCGTAAAAAAAGGAACAACAGAAAATACAGATAGTTATTCAGCATTTTACGAGGATATGGAAACAAAAAATGAAACAGAACTGGATAAATTTCTTAGAGAAAATAACTTTAAAAAACTTATTATTTTTGGACTTGCTGGTGATGTATGTGTCCTTGCAACAATTAAAACTGCAATTAAAAAAGGATATGATGTTGCTGTAATTGAAGATTTCATAAAAAGTGTAAATGGAAAAAGTATGAAAGAAATTTTGGACTTAGAAAAATTAAAGGTTAATATTGAAATTATTTAAATTAAAATCATATAATAAAATTATTTGAATATGGATTTTTATTTTTTTAATAATACCACTTGACTTTTTTAAAGTTAAGTGGTATTATTTATTATGTAAATAAAAATTTTTAAATTCCTGGAGGTGACATGATGAAGAAAAAACGTTTAACCAGATGTCCTGTATGTGGTGGTGATCTTGTTATTTCTGAATTTAGATGTCCAACATGTGATATTACAATAAAAGGTAGTTTCCACCTTGATGATTTTGCAAAACTTTCAGATGAACAATTATATTTTTTAAAGATATTTATTAAAAACAGAGGAAATCTTTCTGATGTTCAAAAAGAAATAGGCATATCATATCCAACAGCAAAAGCAAGGCTTGAAGGTGTTGTAAGGGCTATGGGATTTGATGAGAAAAAGAATACAGTTGATACCTTGAAAATCCTTGAAAAAATAGAAAAAGGAGAACTTACTCCTGAAGAAGCCAAAGAAATCTTAAAAGGAAAGGGGAATAAAGAATGAATGGAATCTTAACGCGGGATGGAGTGAAGAAGATTGTTATTAAAGCAGTAGGTATTGATCTTGATGTTGTTTCATCAAAAAATGAAACAAATATTTTTGAGTATGATGATCTTCCATCGGATTGTGAAATTGTTGAAAACGTAAAAGGAGATACATGGATTATCGAGGTAAAAAAAGAAGAAAATTCCTTTTTAAAGAAATTTTTTGGATTTTCAGGTGGAGTATATGGTGATGCAACATTAAAAATTTCTAAAGATATTGAAGAACTTTCAATTAATAGTGTTACCGGTGATTGTGACTGTAACGGCATAACTTTAAAAAAATTTGATATAAAAACTGTTTCTGGAGATACTGACATAAATAACTCTTCCATTGATGTAATCAATTTTTCAAGTACCAGTGGTGATCTTGATATTTCAAAAACTCCATGTAAGGTTATAGACTTTAAGAATGTTTCTGGTGATTTAAGTGTGGATTATTTAATCGAAGACTTTGAAAAGGTTTATGTAAAGAATGTTTCTGGTGATTGTGATTTAGTTATTGCTGGAAATGAAAAGGTTTATGTAAATAAAAAAACAGCAAGTGGAGATATATATTTAAAAGGTATAGATGTGGAATTTAATCAAAAAAGAGAAAATAGAATAATTGATTTTATAAGTGTTTCTGGTGATTTAAATATTGAATTAAAAAGAATTGAAAATGTTGAAAAAATAAACAAGGAGAATAATAAAGTTAATGAAAATTTAAAAGACTCTTCTAATTTAAAGGAGGAAAATATGGTATTAACAATTGAAGAAAAGAAGATTTTAGAGTTATTGCTTACTGAAAAAATAACACGTTCTTTTGCCATAGAACTTCTTGAAAGTATAGGTTATACAGAAGAAAATGCTGTTAAATTCCTTGATGAAATGCTTGGAGGGGGAAATAAATGAAAAAGGTATTACTGATTATTATGGTTATATTATCTTTTGTGATAGTATTTTCAGCAAAATATACAATTGATTTAACCTTTCTTCCTGATGAAGCAGCTGTTTGGGGAAATATGACTGTTGAATTGGAAAATGGCGAAAAACCTCAATTTATATTATATCCAAATTTGGATAGCAAAGACAATCCATATCTAAATGCATTATTTGAATCTAATAGTAAAACAAAAATGGAGATTTTAACGGTTACTGATGAGAAAAATGAACCTCTGGATTATACAATTGGAGATTATAACTCTAAATATTTGAGAAAATATCAATTGAAAAATAGCGTGTTACTTGTAAAAACAGATAAAAGGAAGATACATATCAAGTTTAAAACATATTTTGTAAAAATGAACGGTGCTGATAATGTTGCATATCAGGACATATTTATATGGCGTTTTGGATGGTATCCAATGATACTTCCAGAGAATGGCGGATATGTATTAAAAGCGCATAATATAAAAGTTAGGTTTAATTCTATTAATAATAAAGATTATATTCCTGTATTTTCTGGCAAATATATAGATGGTTATTATGTTTCAGAAGGAAAATTTCGTTCTTTTCCAATAGTGTTTGTGAAAAAAAACGTTTATAATGAATTAAAGCTTAAAGCCAGAGATTATGAAATTTCTATCTGGTATAAAAAAGGCCAGGAACAAAGAGCTGCTGTAATGGCAACGCATGTAATAAAAGCGCTTGAAATACATACAGAAAATTATGGGAAATTAAAGTATTCTCATATAAATGTAGTTCAGGATCCATATCCGGGAATGTATGGAATGGCAGCAGATGGAATGTTTTTGCTTGGGGATGGATTTTTTACCACAGCAGATTTATTATTGCCGGGATTGACTGAGCCACTTACATTTTATGTAGTATCACATGAATTGGCACATCTCTGGTTTGGAATAGGTGTTGGCGTTGATTTTTTTGACAATAATTTCATGAGTGAGGCTTTTGCAGATTATTCTGCGCATATTTCCATGTTTGAAAAGTATGATAATGATCCATTAATGAACTTTTATTTGCCAGATTTTTTAACAGAATCTCTTGTTAAAAATATGCCCAAAACATTTTCAGAAATGGATCAAAAAAGTATATTTTATTTAGAGTATTTTGATATAGAAAATGCAGTTTCTGATAACATTGATGAAATTCCATATAACTTTGCTTCCTCAATTTATTATATAAAAGGAAAAAGAGCATTATTTTCTTTAGAAGAACTATTAACCAGAAAGAAATTCACAGAACTACTTGCGAAGTATTATAAACAATATAATGAGAAAGATCCTTCAGAGGAAGAATTTTATGAATTTCTTATAAAGAATGGAGTTAAAAAAGAAATTGTATATGATTTATTTGAAAGTAAAGAGAATTTCGATCCATCAATAAAATATCAGGATAATCATTTCGTTATAGATTTAGATAATAAGCATGTTCCAGTTAGAGTTCAGGTTATAACTAAAGAGGCTACAATAGATTTTGTAACAACAGATAGTACCGTATTAAAATACGATATTTCCAATATAAAAAGAATAGATATTGATCCTGATATGCATACATTTGATGTGAATAGAAGAAACAATCATTATCCTGTAATAATAAAATCAAATTTAATTCCTGAAAATTCAAATTATTCAGATTATGATTCGTATTCTATAAATTTTGAAACAGATTATGAACCAATAAATATTTTAGAATCAAAAAGTACGGCTTATTTAGCATTTGAAGCATATCCATATTATTCTTTAGGTGTAGGATATTTTTCATTAATGAAAAAACCAAAAGATTTCTATTCATGGTTTGATAAAAAACTAATATATGAAGGTATTTATTTTATTGGTAAATACAATCCGTCACCATGGCTTTCACTTTCATCGGACTTTTCATTTGATTATATTAATAAATTTCAGGAATTTAATGTTGATTTATTATTTGCATTACCTCAAAAACTTGATATAGGATTACCTTCAAAAATATTAACAGGGAATAAAGCTTTTTATGGTGGTTTAAAACTTTTTGATTTAGAAAATTATTATGTATATACTGGATTTGAAGTTTCTGAATTATTTAATTCAGGATTATATACAAATGGTAGTTATTATTTTATGAATGAAGATAATGAATATAATTATGGAATTATTGGAAATGCAGCATATTTCTTTGATAATTATTCAAAGTTTTTTAATTCTTTCAGTATAGAAGTTGCATATTCAAATGCTGAGATGTTTAATGCGCTTAATGGCAGGGAAGTAATATTTGATGAAGAATTTCCAAATACATTTACTTTTGAATTTAGCAAGGTTAAATATTATTATGGATTGGATGTTGAATTGTTTCATCAGACTTTTTATGCTGAAAATCGTTTAAATGTATATAATCTATTTTCTTTAGGTAATGTAAATATATCATTGAATGCTTTATATAAATATACCGATGAAAAGAATTTATTAGGGACATCAATTGTATTATCGCCAAAACTTTATTTCTTAACCGATTCAATGATTCCTTTAAATCTCGAACTTGCAGGATTCTATTCTCCAGAATTAAATAAATATAATCTAACCTTATCATTAACAACAACATTGAATGTAGCTATAAGAAATTTAATACAGTAATAAATTTAATTACTTTTCTCTAATGTGGGTATTTATTATATTTAATACCTGCATTAGAGTTTTTTATTATTATGATGTATTATTTGTTTTTATTATTGATTATAAGGTGATATTTTTAATTTTTGTATATTAACTTTTATTTTCTATCTTTTTAAAATTAAACTAAGAATTATATAATTTCTATACTTAAAAAAAAATAACATCTTTTATGAAAGGAGAGGAAAAATGAAAAAGTTAGTGGTAACTTTTGTTTTTATGTTTTTTTTATCTTTTTTTTTCATTTTAAATGGATGTGTTAACCAAACTCTGAAAACATCATATCATGAAAAGAAACAAATTTTAAAAGAAGTTAAAAGTGAATGGGGGAATGCATATTTTAGAGGCACACCAAACAATTGGGGAATTACTCATATGTCTAAAATAGGTCCTCATACATGGCAAATTATAATTAAATTTAATAATGGAGATGGTTATGGAAAACCAAGATTTAAGATAGATCATTTTGGTGATTGGAAAGAAAGTTATCCCGCTAATGATTATGAAGTTGAACCTTACACCACTTATAAAATAACTTTTTATGATGATACTCATTATATAAAAGTTGAAAAATATATAAAAGCTGTAAATGGTGTAATGCTACAGGCCTTTCAATGGTATTTGCCAGAATATAATGAGAAAACCAAAAGCGGATTATGGGTAGAGTTATCAAAAAAAATTCCAGATTTAGCCTTAATGGGGATAACGGCATTATGGCTTCCACCAGCATATAAAGGGCAGGCAGGAAAAAGTGATGTGGGGTATGGAGTCTATGATTTGTATGATCTTGGAGAATTCAATCAAAAAGGTACTATTTCAACAAAATACGGAACGAAAGAACAATATTTAAAATTAATTGAAAATGCCCATTTATATAATATACAGGTTTATGGCGATATTGTATTTAATCATAAAATGGGAGCAGATAATACAGAATGGGTTAATGCAACAAAAGTTTCATGGAATAATAGGAATATTGAAATTGAAAATAAAACAATAAAAGCATGGACACTTTTTAATTTTCCAGGACGAAATAATAAATATTCAGATTTTAAATGGAGATGGTATCATTTTGATGGTGTAGATTGGGATCAAAACACTGGTGAAAAAGCTATATTCAGGTTTAATGGAATTGGAAAGGCATGGGATTGGGAAGTGGATGATGAAAATTTTAATTATGATTATTTAATGGGTGCAGATCTTGATATGGATCATCCTGAAGTTGTACAAGAACTTAAAAAATGGGGTAAATGGTATGTTAATTTTACAAAAATTGATGGATTTAGATTAGATGCTGTAAAACACATAAAATTTAGTTTTTTTAATGATTGGCTGGATTATATGAGAAATGTATTAGGAAAAGAATTATTTACAGTTGGAGAATATTGGAGTACAGATATTAATAAACTAGAAAATTATATATCAAAAACAGAAGGTAGAATGTCTCTCTTTGATGTTCCATTGCATCAACATTTTTACGAGGCATCGAATTCTGGGGGCTATTATGACATGAGAAATATTTTTAATGGAACACTTGTTCAGAAAAATCCTATAAAAGCTGTTACTTTTGTTGAAAATCATGACACACAGCCTGGTCAGTCTTTATCTTCTCCTGTACAGGATTGGTTTAAACCTTTAGCTTATGCAATGATTCTATTGCGAAAAGATGGTTATCCATGTGTTTTTTATGGGGATATGTATGGTGCTCCTGGAATAAAAGAACAATATAGGACAATTAAAAAACTTATTGAAGCAAGAAAGTTATATTCATATGGAAAGCAATATGATTATTTAGATCACCAAGACATAATTGGTTGGACAAGATTGGGAGACGAAGAACACCCAAAAAGCATGGCAGTAATACTTTCGGATGGTCCTGGTGGAAGCAAATGGATGTATGTTGGAAAGAAAAAAACAAAGTTTATAGATTTGCTGGGGAATATAAAAGAGGAAATTTGGACAAATGATTATGGATGGGCAGAATTTAAAGTTAATGGAGGTTCTGTCTCTGTTTGGGTAGAAGAATAAAATTAATATGGTCACCAAAAAGGTGACCATATTAATTTTAAAAAATAAGGTTTATTTACCAAAATAATGGATAACAAAATTTATACTATATACTATGCCAAAAAATATACCATAATACAATTTTTTATTTTTTAATTCGTCAGAAAATAAAATAATCATTATCAGTATTCCAATAAAATTTGTAAATACAAGTAATATATAAAATTTTATTTTTATTTTTAAAAGGAAGATACCTATCAATATAGAGAAGATGTTACTTATTAAAATACCTATTGCTAACTTTAATTCTTTAATTTTCAAATAGAAAAAATCAAAAAATAATTTATTTAACCATATCTCTATTACAAATGAAAAGAAAAAAATAATAAAAGAAATAACTATAATTATTTTATCTAAATATAAAATATTTATATCTGTATTTTGAGCTAAATCAACAATATTTTTTTTCATTTCAGGATTATTTTGAAAATATTCAAAAATAAAAGAAATAAATATATATAATGCACCAATATAAGTTAAAAGAAAAATAATGTGTTCTTTTTTAATCACAAAATATCCCTTCCTTTTTTAAGGTTAATTCTATAAATTTATGACTATTTAAAATTCCGTGATAAGTAAATATTATTATTGTTCCTTCAGATACTCTTTTTTTTAACTCATTAAATATAATATTTTGTGTTTTTATATCAATATGAGAAAGAGTTTCATCAATTACAATTAAACTCCACACTTTTGGTATAAAAATTAATGAAAAAATTGTTTTTAAATTTGTCCCCATAGACGCTTTATAAGGAAATATGGAAAAATCATTTATATTTAATTTTTTTAAAATCTCTTTAAAGGTATTTTCTGTAATTTTTATATTATGATAATACATAAATAATCTTATATTTTCTTCTAATGTTAGCCAGTCTTCATTAAGTGAAAATTCTGGAATATACAAAATTTTTTTAAAATTATTTTTATATATTCCTTCACTAAATTCTTCTATATTTGAAAGGCATCTAAGAAATACACTTTTTCCTATTCCGTTTTCTCCTTTTAACCAATATATATTATTATAAAAAGTATAGGATACATTTTCAAAAATAACTTTATTTCCATATTTCTTAGAGCAGTTTTTAAGTTCAAGCATTTAGAATTTTCCTCCTATTATTTATTAGGATATTAAACCTTCTACAAACCCACTTATTATAATAGAAAAAATATTTATTAATAAAATGCTCTTATATTCAGAAAATATTTTTAAAATCACATTGTATTTAAATCTATAAAAATTAAGCATAAGGCAATAGGATATATAAGAATAGATAATATAATTTGGAAATTCTATAACAATATGTGGAAAAAGTTTATCAAAAGTATTATATAAACCTACTGATTTTATACCAATATAAATACTCCAGGTTGTTGAAAATAGATCAATTATCCAGAATACTGGCATTAAAGGAAATAAAAATATATAAGATATAAAATTTTTTAAATTATTTAATATAATATCAATAGCTAATTTAAAGCTATGTTTTTGTGGTATTGCATATATTTCCCCGGATAAACAAAATATCTTATCATAAAAATATATTAATTCAAAACATAAAAATAGGTACAATATTAGATAAATAGAAATATGTCTTTTTCTTGGCATACATTCACCTTTTTTTAAAAATATAATCAGATATCAGTTTATGGATATTAAATATATTTAAAATCATCAAAAAGGTAATTTTAAAGAATTCTCCATATATTTTGCGATACCCTTGGATTTTAAAAAAGATTTTACTATACATATCAGGAACTTGAAAAATTATTGCCACAAATATTATAAATGCAAACAAAAAATAATGATTTATTTTTCTTTTATTTTCAAGAGATTTGTAATAAACGAAAATATAAGATTTTACTATGTACACCATTAGTAAAAGAAGATTTATAAAAAATAATAAAATGTAAAAATTTAATCCTTCAGAAAATACTATAAAAAACAAAAATAAAAATATAATAACGGTAAAAATAATTCCTATTTTCAATTCATATGAATTAAGAAACCAATTTTTATATGGACGTATTGTGGTTTTAAAAAATATATATTTACTATATTCTCTGTCAAAATTTAAAAAATTTTTTTCAAAAACTATCTCTAATTCTGCTAGTAACAAAATTATTAAAAAATATTCTGCTGAATATAATCCAAAAAAATGATAGGTAATAATTGCTCCAAAACAAACGAATATGAATTCAGCATACTCTTTTAATGGTAATCTCTTAAAAAAAAGTATTAAAGAGTGACATGAAGTAATTTTTTCTGAATAAAAAAGGTATTCTGAAAACTTTTTATCATTAATAATTATATTTTTTAATTGTGAAAACCATGTGCGATATAAAAATATAACATTAATAATAATAACAGGAATAAAAAATAATATGTTTATTTTTAAAATATACAATAAATAAAGAAAAACAAAAACTATAAGTATATACTTTTCCTTCTTTGTATATATTTTCACAAAAAATAAGGTAATTTGAAGTAAAAAATTAATTAACAAAAATAATAGTTTTTTATAATCATTGTAATATAATAAAAATAACAATATATTTGAAATAATAAATATACTGCTAAAAAGATTCAATCTTAAAAAAGTAAATATAACATATTTAGCAGTAACTTCCCTGGATACTAAATAATGTACATTTCTATACTGTTTTAATAGTGAAATAATATTAGGAAAATTATAGTCAAATAATAGAAATGAAAAAAAATAAATTATTAAAAAATTATTTTTATCTAGAAGAAAAATATATAGAAAAAAAGAACTTAAGATCATGAAAATATATACGAACAAAAAAATAAAGGAGTTTATAAATGTATCTTCAACTATTTTAAAATTATTTATCCAATATTTTATGAGTAATTTGATATTTATCTCCTCCTTGAAAAGGGAAGAATGATTAAATCATTCTTCCCTTTTTAATTAAAAAAGATTACCACATAGTTGCATATCTTTTGCCATATTTTTTTATCATTTTTTTTGCAACAGCAACAAGTCCTGCTGTAATTGCTCCTGCTCCAATAACTGCTGTAATAATTGAAATAATTGTTGTTACCGTTGAAAATGTATCAATGATATCTATAACCTTTTCAGCTGCATGTTTTGAGATTCCAAGCATAGATGCTAAATTAATACTTGAAAAAGTAAAAAAGACACTAAAAAGACTAAGGGTTATAAAAATTTCTATAAAAAATATATTTTTATTCTTCATAAGACTCCTCCTCCTTTGATTAAGTATTATATTAAAGTTTGAGAAAATGTTTTCAAAGAGTTTTTATAATATAATTAAGAAAGTTCTATCGTATATTTCATCTGGTACCAGAAGAACTCAGCCGACTGAATGCAAATGTCAACTAATAACTTTTGACCCCCTGGGGTAAAAAATTGACCTCTTACTTATAATATTGATTTGAATAACGGTTTTTAAAGATTTTTTTCTGTAACTATATCCATTTATACCAGCTATTATAATAATATCACTGATAATATTGTGAAATTTATAACTAATAATTCATAATAAAACCTAACAAATATATATTTTTAATATTTGTTACACTATAATCAAAAGATATTAGTTTTTAATTATTTATTTCACAATCATTATATCAAAAAGAAAAAAAGATATCAATATATAATGTGAAATCCGAGTAAAATTATAATTAATTTTTCTTTTTTTGTCGCATATTTAGAACAACAAACCTCTTTGCTTGATTTAGCAAAGAGGTTTGTTTTCAGTCTATCAGACACATAATATATGGCTGTTTTCTTTTTATAACTTATTAATTAGTTCTCTTTCTATATATTTAAAGCCTTTTTCCCAGAATTCTTTTTTAGTAATATCAATATCCAGTTTTTCAAGTAATTTTTCTGGAGCTGCATTTCCACCGCTGGATAATAATTCTTTATATTTCGGGATAAATGCTTTTCCTTCTTCAAGATATTTTTCATATAATGCAATTACAAGAAGATTTGCAAAGTTATATGCATATACATAGAATGGTACTGCAAGCATATGAGGTATTGTGCTCCATTCGTATTTGTATTCTTCAGGGATTTTTACAGAATCACCAAACATTATTTTTAATTCTTTTTCATATAATTCTGACAATTCTTCCCATGAAGCCATTCCATTTTCATCAATCATTTTGTGTGACTGTATTTCGAATCTAGCAAACATGTTTTGCCTGAACATTGTTGCGAACATATCCTCTATTTTTGAAGCTATAAACATCTGTTTTTCTTCGCCTTCTAATTCCTTTAGTAATTTGTCCATTACGAGCATTTCGCCAAATACAGAAGCTACTTCTGCCATTGTTAATGGTGTATGATAATTTAATAATGACTGTTTTGAAGATAATGTCCCATGCACACCATGTCCTAGTTCATGTGCTAATGTCATTACATCTCTCATGTTTCCTGTATAGTTGAGTAATATAAATGGTTTGTAGTTAGGAATATTATATGAACAGAATGCTCCACCACGTTTTCCAGGTTGAATTTCAGAATCAATTCTGTTTTCATCAAAGAATGATTTTACAATATCCCCAATCTCTTTGTCAAATTCATAGTAGGCATCAAGTACCAATTTTTTTGCATCTTCAAAGGATATTTCCTTTTTTACCGGTTTTAATGGTGCATAGATGTCAGCAAGGGTTATATCGTATCCAAGGAAATCTCTTTTCCATTTATAGTATTTATGAACAATAGGTGTTTGCTCTGTGGTTACATCTATTACCATTTTTACAATTTCATCTTTAACCTCATTTGCCATATTTCTCATGGAAATTGGTTCTGGATAGTTTCTTAATTTGCTTTCTGTATCGTAATATTTTGCAACTGAATTAAATGTGCTTTCTAATATGATTTTATCCTTTTCATATCTTTCAAAGAACATTTTCATTGCTTTTTGTCTTAAATCTTTGTCAGGATGTTGTCTTAATGAACGAATTTCAGCACCTGTCATTGTTTTTAATTCACCGTCAATTTCAATTTCAAATGTATATGAGGAAACTAATTTTTCATATAACTTGCTAAATGCTCTTCTTCCAGCAGGTTCTAAAGCAGATAAAGCTTTTTCAGCGTCTTCACTTAAAACATGAGGTTTTTCTTCAATTAATACTTCAAGTACATGTTTATACTTTTCTAATTCAGGTGAATTTTTTAATTCTTCAAGCTTTTCAAGTGAATGGCTTAATAATACAGGTTTCCAGAATGAAAGTTCCATTTCTCCTTTTGTAAGGTAATCCTGTCCCATAGCAACTAATTTTTGAGCTGTTTTATCCTGAGTATTTGCAGAGTATAATAAACTTGCATATTGCATTGCAAAATATGGTTTTTCAATAAGTTTTTCCAATTCTTCAAGAAAATTTTTAACCTCTTTAGCTGATAATTCTTTTGAAGAAAGTATAGGATAATATTTTTCTTTTAACTTTTTTGCTCCTTCAAGCGCATTTTCAAAATCCTTTTTAATTTGTTCATTTTCTGGTGAATCATAGAAAAAAGTTAAATCCCACTTCATTTTCACACCTCCTGAAATTTAATTATTAAATCTTTTTTTATTTTTATAGTATATAGGATATATTATACCAAGAAATATGGAAAATATGCTAACGCTATATAAAACAAAAGAGACGTTATTTCCAAAAATTGCAGCATATCCACTGGATATGAAATTTCCTATAGCCCAGGCAAATCCCATTGATACCGATGAAGCAAAACTTTTATTTTTAGGCATTAGACTCTGTGCCTCAACAATATTTGCTGACATTGTTAAAAATCCAAAGGCATCAAATAATGCAAAGGCTATTATTCTTAAAAATGATGTATCAACCATTAATAATAATATACCGGCAATACCCATTCCAAGGAAACCAATTAAATTTATAAATCTAATACCTATTTTTTCCATTAATTTTGTTCCATAGAAATTGGTAAACATTCCAATAATCATACCAATACTTAAAGTGGCACCACCTACAACAAGACTGGCACCGTGCAAATTAACGTATATAGGTACAAATGTATGGAATATATCCATTACAAAACCTCTTAGGGTTACCATTAAAAAAATAGGAATTAATGTAAGTGCTTCAGAAAGTTGAGGGAATCTTTTTTCTGCTATTTGTTGTTTTTCATATTTCCATAATTTTTTATATAAATAAGGAATAAATAATAATGCTATAAGCCCAACGTAATAGATTTTTTCAAATCCAACTATGCTGAGATACATTGTAATAAATATTGGTCCCATTGCAGCTCCAAATGTTCCAAATACTGAGAACCAGGCAATATGATGTCCTTTGTTCTCTCTTCCTGCAAAACTGGCACCAATAGGATGAAAAGCAGAATTAAACAATCTTGTAAAAAATATTACTATCAGTGAAATCCAGAAACTGTTTACAAATCCTAAGATAGAAATCAATATTATTTCCATTATCAATATAGAAATAATATATACACCATCGCGTTTTCTCCTATCAAAATATAATCCAAAAAATATTTGCAAAATCGATGACAATGCACCTATTAAAGAAAGTAAGCTTGTAAATGTTCTACTGTCAATATTATATCTTTCAATAAAGTATGGACCTAACGGTTTGAAGAAAGAGTTTAAGAAGTCCGCTAAAAAATGAGCAATTGAAATGGCGAAAGTCACTGTATCACCCCTTTGTTAGTTTTACGAACAAAATTATACCACAAAAATTAAAAATTGTCCAATAATTTATTATATAAATAATGCGGCTACAAATGTAGCCGCATCATAAATAGTATTACTTTATTGAATAATTTGGCGATTCTTTGGTGATGGATATATCATGAGGATGACTTTCTTTCATACTTGCAGCTGTGATTTTTATAAATTCTGCTTTTTTATGCAATTCTTCAATATTTTTTGCGCCTATGTATCCCATTCCAGCCTTTAATCCGCCAAGCAATTGATAAATTACTTCTTTTGCTTTTCCTTTATAAGGCACCATTCCTTCTACACCTTCTGGTACCAGCTTTTCTGTTTCTTCTACATTGCTCTGGAAATATCTATCTTTACTACCTCTTTTCATTGCTCCAATTGAACCCATTCCTCTATATGTTTTGTATTTCCTTCCCTGATAAAGTATAGTTTCACCGGGAGCTTCTTCTGTTCCTGCAAATAAACTGCCAAGCATTACGGTATTGGCACCAGCAGCCAATGCTTTTACTATATCTCCTGAATATCGTATTCCCCCATCAGCTATTACAGGTATATTATATTTTTTTGCAACGCTAACTACATCCATTATTGCTGTTAATTGTGGAACTCCAATACCAGCAACTATTCTTGTTGTACAAATAGAACCGGGGCCAATTCCTACTTTTACAGCATCTGCACCGGCTTTTATTAAGTCTTTTGCTGCTTCTGCTGTTGCAATGTTTCCAGCAATAATAGGTACTTCAGGATATTTGCTTTTTATTTTTTTCAATGTCTCCAGTATATTTTTTGAATGACCATGTGCTGAATCGAGTACCAATACATCAACACCTGCTTTTATAAGAGCTTTTGCACGTTCTAACCCATCAGAAACCCCAATTGCTCCACCAACTAATAATCTTCCCTTTTTATCTCTTGAAGCATTTGGATGTTCAACTACGGATATTATATCTTTTATTGTTATTAAACCAATTAATTCATTATTTTCATTTATAATAGGTAATTTTTCTATTTTATTTTGATGAAGTATTTCTTTTGCCTCAACTACTGTAATGTGTGGCCCTGCGACAACAAGGTCTTTAAAAGGTGTCATTAATTCTTTTGCCTTTTTTGATGTGTTTTTTTCAAAACGCATATCTCTATTTGTCAATATTCCCAATAATTTATTATTTTCATCTACAACAGGTAATCCCCCTATTTTGTATTCAGCCATTAATTTTTCCGCTTCGTATATTGTTGTGTCTGGAGTTATTGTTATTGGATCGTATATTATGCCATTTTCCGCTTTTTTTACCTTTTCTATTTCATGAGCCTGTTCTTCTATAGTTAGATTTTTATGAATTATACCAATACCGCCTTCATGGGCTATTGCTTTTGCCATTAAGCCTTCAGTTACTGTATCCATTGCTGCTGAAAGAAAAGGTGTGTTTAAATATATATCTTTAACAAGTATGGATTTTGTTTCAACTTCCGAAGGAATTACTTCACTGTATTTTGGTAATAATAATACATCATCAAATGTCAATCCTTCTCTAAACATTTTATCGCTCCTTTCTATTCCCATTCAATTGTTGCCGGGGGTTTTGAGGTTATGTCATATACAACTCTTCCAACACCATTTACTTCATTTACAATACGACTTGAGGCTTTTTCAAGTATTTCAAAAGGGATTTTTGACCAATCAGCAGTCATTCCTTCTACGCTATCTACAGAGCGTATTGCAAGCACATAATCATAACTTCTTTCATCGCCAACAACGCCAACGCTCTTTATTGGTGTTAAAACAGTAAAAGCCTGCCATACTTTGTTATACCAGTTAAACTCTTTTAATGTTTCTATAAATATATGGTCCGCTTTTTTTAATATATTTAGCTTTTCTTCTGTGATTTCTCCAATTATACGTATTGCCAATCCTGGACCAGGAAATGGATGTCTGTATAATATATGTTCAGGTATTCCCAATAATTTTCCAACTTCTCTTACTTCATCTTTGAAAAGATTCCTTAAAGGTTCTATTATTTTAAATTTCATATCTTCCGGCAATCCGCCTACATTGTGGTGGCTCTTTATTTTTGCCGTATTTTTTCCTGATGCGGCACTTTCAATTACGTCAGAATATATAGTTCCCTGAACGAGAAATTCATATTCATTAGTTGCTTCGTTTTCAAATACGCGTATAAACTCTTCTCCTATTATTTTTCTTTTCTTTTCAGGATCAGTAACACCGCTTAATTTAGATAAAAATCTTTTTTGTGCATCTACAACTGTAAGATTTATACCTAATAATTCATTGAATATCTTTTTTACTTCAATTTCTTCATTTAATCTCATTAATCCGTGGTTTACGAACACTGCTTTCAATTGTTCCCCTATGGCTTTGTGTACCAATACTGCAGCAACAGAAGAATCTACTCCGCCAGAAAGTGCAATGATGGCTTTTGAATTACCAACTGTTTCTTTTATTTCTTTTATTTTATTTTCGATGAGATTTTCAAGAGACCAGTTTTTTTCCAGTTTTGCAATTTTAATGAGGAAATTTTCAAGTATTTCAAATCCAAATTCTGTGTGTTTTACTTCTGGATGAAATTGAATCCCGTAAATTTTTTCAGAAAACTTTACAGCAGCATTTATACCATTATAAGTAGTAGCAATAATTTCGCTTCCTTCTGGAAGTGCAACAACAGAATCGCCATGGCTCATCCAGGTTATAATCTTTTCCGGTATTTCTGAGAATAATACGTTATTGCTTACTTTTATTATTGTTTTTCCATATTCAGAAACTTCTGTTTTCTCAACTTTGCCCCCAAGTTTTTTTGCCAATGCCTGCATTCCATAACAGATTCCCAATATTGGAACATCTAACTTGAATATCCAATCAGGAATTTCTAACGCATCCTTATCATTAACGCTTTTTGGACCTCCAGATAGTATAATAGCTGTTATATCTTCTAAATTGGTGATTTCAGCGTCATGTGGAGCAACTTCAGAGTAGATTTCCATTTCTCTAATACGTCTTGCTAATAGTTGTGTATATTGCGAACCATAATCAATAATCAATACTTTTTTCATAGGCACCTCCTATAAAAATAATGCACCTCTTAGGAAAAGAGGTGCATTATATATTATTATATATATTAAGCTCCCCTTTTCCTATAGTCAGATGGTTTACGGCCATCTGGTAGAGACTTCCGGACCATATTACCGGAATTATATAGGAAAAGAAAAATTCCAGAATATTTAATTTTTTCTGTATTTTAACAGATAAAAACGTTATTTTTTTTGCTTTATAATTAATACTCTGTTAATTGATTTTCTTTATATAGACCAGATATTCAATATTACCGTCTTTACCTCTAATTGGTGATTCTACCATTCCTTTTATTTCAAATCCATTTTCAATTAATGAATTAAAAACCTTTTTTATAGCTTCTTCTCTATATTCTTCCTTTTTAACTATACCTTTTGATAATTTTGATGGTTCCAATTCAAATTGAGGTTTTATGAGTATTATTCCCTCTGCATTATTAGCAGTAATTTCTTTTATTGATGGAATAATTTTTGTAATTGAAATAAAAGAAACATCACTGGTAAAAAATTCTACAGATTCAAAATCTTCTTTTCTAAGGTATCGAGCATTTGTGTTTTCCATTAAAACTATTTTTTCATTATTTCTTAAGCTTTCATGAAGCTGATTTGTTCCTGAATCTATACAGTAAACTTTTTTTGCACCATTTTCCAGTAATACCTGAGTAAATCCTCCTGTAGAGGAACCAATGTCTGCACATATTTTGTTATTTATTTTAGGTTGAAATTCTTTAATAGCCTTTAATAATTTATATGCAGCTCTGCTTACGTATTTTTCTGTTTCTGTAATTTTTATTGTAGCATTTTCATCTACTTTTTTAGATGGTTTTGTAATTTTTTGATTATTTACATAAACCTTTCCTTCTTTTATGAGCCTTTGTGCTTTTTCACGTGAATCAACGTATTTATTATTAACTAAAAATATATCCAATCTAATTTTTCCATCACCCTTTCTATAAAATTCAAGATTTTTCAATAAGCCTTTTATTAAATTATATCATACCGTTCTTAAAATGAAATGAGGCTTTTTATTCAAAGCCTCATTTGCAATAATTTTATTATTCCTTAAATACCTTACACAATTCAGGGACAATGTCTATAGAAACTGCAGCACCTTCCGGGAAAATCTTTTTTTGTCCAGGATTATCAATTTGAACCATTATTTCACCGTATTCTGTATCAATAAATGATTCTACAGTATTTCCGAGATATACATTTATTTTTATCCTTCCTTCTATTAACCCTTCTTTTTCTTCTTTTAAAATTAGAGACTCTGGTCTTGCCATTAAAACACCTTTATCTCCGCTATTTAACTCTTTATCATACTTTTTCATAATTAATTTTCTTCCTTTAAAATCAATTACTATATTGTCATTTTCTTTTCCTATTACATCAACTGTAAAAAAGGCAACCTTCCCTATAAATCCGGCTACAAATTTAGAGATTGGATCTTCATATATTTCAACAGGTGTTCCAATTTGCATAATTTTTCCATCTTTCATTACTATTATTCTGTCAGACAAACTCATTGCTTCAACACGATCATGCGTAACATATATAGCTGTAATTCCTAATTTTCTCTGTATTTTTTTAATTTCAATTCTCATTTGTTCCCTGAGTAAAGCATCTAAATTGGAGAGTGGTTCATCAAGGAGCAATATAGCCGGTTCTACTATAATTGAACGTGTCAGCGCAACCCTTTGTTGTTGTCCTCCTGATAGTCTTGATGGTGCCCTTGATGCTAAATCCTTTAATCCAACCATTTCAAGCGCTTCAAAAACACGTTTTTCTATTTCTTCCCTGGATAATTTTCTTAATTTCAAACCATATGCTACATTGTCAAATACTGTCATATGTGGAAACAATCCATAACTCTGGAAAACAGTTGCAGTATCTCTTTTATTAGGAGGTAGGAAAGTTACGTCTTCATTTCCTATATATATTTTTCCTTTCGTTGGTAATTCAAATCCGGCAACCATACGCAATGTAGTAGTTTTTCCGCAACCAGAAGGTCCAAGCAATGTAATGAGTTCTCCTGGTTTTATTTCAAAGGTAGAATTGTTTACTGCTATTACCTCTGTATTATTTTTCCTGTCCTTGAATATTTTAGTTACATTTTCCAATCTTAAGGATACCTGTTTTTTCTTCATAATTTTCACCTCTCACCGGAAACGGTTTTTTCAAGTGTTTCACTTTGTCTTACTATTAATCGCATTAATCCAAAGGCTATAAGCACTATAATGATTAATGTTGTTGCAAGAACGCTGGCTAAACCAAATCTCAGATTTTCTGAGAAATTATATATCAAAACAGTAATGTGATACCATTTTGCTGATATTAAGAATATTACAGCACTAACAGCTGTCATTGACCTGACAAATGTGTAGGATAAACTTGAAATAAATGCAGGCCTTAATAATGGCAGTACTATGGTTTTAAATACCGTTGGTACATCGGCACCAAGATCCTGAGCAGCCTCTTCTATTGATGGATCTATTTGTCTTAATGCTGCAACTCCGCCTTCAACGCCAACTGGCAATTCCCTGATAATATAATTTATAACTATGATAGCTCCTGTTCCTACTAATATTAATGGTGGTTTATTAAATGCAAGAATATAACTGATACCTATTAATGTTCCAGGAATAGCAAATGGAGCCATTATAAGTATTTCAAATATTCTCTTTCCTTTAAAGTTTTTTCTAACAAGAATTAATGCTGTGAGCATTGCAAGAATTCCAGCAAGAGGTGTTGCAATTGTTGCAAGCGTTACAGTGTCTGTAATTGCATCTTTACCTCTTTGAAGAGCCTCTTTGATGTTTTCGAGTGTAAATGTATAATCAATACCCCAATTTTTCACGAAACATCCAGCTACAATTGTACCGTATAATGAAATCAAAAATACCACTATTAATACCATTAAGGTTACCAAAGTTACTTTAACAGGTTTTGATACCAATTCAGTAATACGTGGTGAAGGTTTTCCTGTTACGGTAACAAATGATTTTTTTGATACCCAGAATCTCTGGACAAGAAAAGCAGTAATGGTTGGCATTAATAACAACAATGATAATGCTGCACCATTTCCCAATCTATTCATACCAGTAACTTCAAGATAAGCCTCAACAGAAAGTACTCTATAATTTCCAGATAATATCAATGGGTTTGCAAAATCAGCAAGTGAATTGGTAAATACAAGAAGCCATGCGCTTAATATTCCAGGTACTGACAACGGTAATGTAACCGTTAAGAATGTTTTTAATTTTGATGCGTTTAAATCAAGTGCAGCATCTTCCAATGTGGAATCTATTGCATGAAGTATTCCTGCCATGGTTAAATAGGCTATTGGGAACATTCCCATTGTTTGAACAAGGGTTAATCCCGTTAAACCGTATATACTAAAATTTTGCAAATGCAATATTTTTTTTGTAATAAGTCCATTGTTTCCAAATAGCAATAATATGGATAATGTTAAAGAAAATGGTGGAGAAATAACAGGTAATGTAGCTATTGTGCTGAAAAATTTCTTTCCTTTTATAGATGTTCTTGTTAAGGTAAATGCAAATAGAAAGCCTATTAATGTTGAAAGTGTGGCAGTTGAAATACCAAGTTTAATACTTCCCCAGAAAGCCTTTAAATATTGATCAGTGGTGAGTATTTTTTTCCATATTTCCATGGAAAACTCACCGTTTTTTATAAATGTAAGCCTTACTGCTTCGAAAAGAGGATATGCAGTGAATATACCTACAATAACAAATAATCCTAATATAATAAAATTCATTACAGGATCTCTTGAAAAGAGAATAATCCCATATACCAAAACAAATGCCACAATTATTGAAACAGCAAAAATATTTAATAGTCTATAGAATTTTAAATATCCTTCCATATTAAAAAACATTATTCCTATTCCCACTATATCATACTCAGAAGTTAATATTGGGGCAAAAACTATCTTATACTGCGAATTATCTAACGAATACATATTATCCGTTAAAAAGTATTCGCTATATACAGCACTTTCTAATCCTTTTTCAAAAATAGGATCGGAAAGTTTGGATTTATAAAATTCATAAAATTCTTTATCTTTATAAAACTCTGTAGTTTCCTCAAATTGAGGAAGCCCTTTTATATATATAATTCGTATATTTTCATAATTATTTTCGACGTTAGAAATCCATGAATCAATATCCTCTGTTTTATCAGAAACAGAAGAAAATATTATCTTCCCAGTTTCAAGAATATTATCATTTATTATTTTTGTATATGAATCCTTTATGCTGGAGAATATCCATATATCTGCAGAAGCAACAATAAGTAAAAATAATAGAAAGTATATTATCTTCTTTTTTGTGAACATATTTTCAACTCCTGAATATTATTTTAACCAGACGGCTATTTAGCCGTCTGGTAGGTTTAATTTTTACTTTGCACCAATTTCTTTATTCCATCTTTCTACTAATCTTTCTCTGTTTGCAGCATCCCATACAAAATTCTGATTTACAATTCTTAAATCGTCAATGTTTAAAGGAGCCTTATCCTTTGGAGCAAGTTTTGATACAGGAATTACAAACCATTTTGCTATCATAGCCTGTGCTTCTTTTTGAAGCATCCAGTTATATAATTTCTTTGCATTTACTGGATTTGGTCCGTTTTTAATTAATGACATTGAAGCAAGTTCAAAACCTGTTCCTTCTTCTGGTACTGTAACCTTTAATGGAGCACCGTTTGCGATTAATTTAAATAAATCATGTGCATAACCTATTGCAAATGGAATTTCACCTATAGCAGCCTGTTTTCCACCAGCTGAACCTGATTTTGTATATTGGTCTATACTTCTATCAAGATGATGTAAGAACATAAATGTTAATTCTTCGTCTTCATGGAATAAATGATAAATTGTTGTAATAACATTATATGCTGTTCCTGAGGTATTAGGATTTGCAACCCTTACAAGTCCTTTGTACTTTGAATCAATAATATCAAACCATCCTTTTGGTGCTTCTAAACCTAATTCCTTTGCTCTTTCTTCATTTGTAGCAAATGCAAGTACACCTATATATAAACCAATCCAATAATTTTCTGGATCTCTAAACTGTGCAGGTGTATATTGTGCAAGAGGTGATTTGTAAGGTGTGGTTAAACCCTTTTGTTTTGCTTCAACGTGTCCAAGACCTACTCCTCCTACCCAAATTGATGCTTGTGGATTTTCTCTCTCAGCTTCAAGTCTTGCTACTGTTTCACCTGTGGATAATCTTACCCATTCTACTTTTATCCCTGTTTCTTCTTCAAATCTGTCAAATAATTCCTTGGCAAGCGGTTCTTCAAGTGTTGTATAAGCCTTTACCACATTTGCTGAAAATGCCATAATGCCAACGATTAACAAAACTACCAAAAAAATACTCTTTTTCATAAGAACACCCCCTGTGATGTGATGGTTTAATTATTTTTTATTATCCATGCAGCTTTTTTGCTGAAATATAATTTTATTTCTTTACCAATTGGTGGGATTTCATTTTCAATAGGATTAAAGAGTACTATATCTATTGTTTGACCATCTTTTAATTCCACTTGATACTCTACATGCGCACCAAGAAATACCAACTTTTTTATAATTCCGGTTATATTGTTTTCCTTAGGCTCTGTATTTATAGCTTCAGGTCGTAAGGCAATTAATACGGAATCATTTATACTGAATTCTTCACCACCAATTCCTGTAAAACTTTGATTAAGCGATTCATTGAATATGACATATTCATCATCTTTTTTTTCTATAACCTTGCCCTCTATAAAATTAACCTTTCCAATAAAATCTGCAACAAACTTGTTTTTGGGTTTTGAATATATTTCAAGAGGATTCCCAACCTGCATAATCTTTCCCTGATTCATTACAACAATAACATCTGAAATGCTCATTGCTTCTATTTGATCATGAGTTACGTATATACTGGTAATATTGAGTTCCTTTTGTATTCTTCTAATTTCAGAACGCATACTTTCACGAAGTTTGGCATCAAGATTTGAAAGTGGTTCATCAAATAACAATACCTTTGGTTCCATAACAAGACTTCTTGCAAGTGCAACACGCTGTTGTTGACCACCGGAAATTTGGTCAGGTCTTCTGTTTTCCATGCCTTCAAGATTGGTTAATTCTATTATTCTTTTCACTTTTTCAGTTATTTCATTTCTTGATAATTTTTTTAATTTTAAACCAAATTCTATATTTTCTTTTATAGTCATATGAGGAAATAACGCATAGCTTTGAAACATCATAGAGATATCTCTCTTGTTTGGTGGCATATTGGTAATATCCTCTCCATTGAGAAATATCCTTCCATTGGTAGGAATTTCAAATCCTGCAATCATCCTTAATGTAGTGGTTTTTCCACAACCTGAAGGCCCTAAAAAGGTTACCAATTGCCCTTCTTCTACTTTTAGATTAAAATCATTTACAGCAACTGTTTCTGTCCCTTCGCTTTTAAATATTTTATAAATATTCTTTAATTCTAAACTCATGGGTTATACACCTGCCTATTCTGAAGCAAAATTTTCATTCATCAGAGAAACTTTATTTTTTAAGAATACCTTTAATAGGGAAATAAATATTATAATTATCATTATTAAAATTACAGAAAATGCACATGCTTCTGATAATCTTCCTGAATCCGTTTGGCTTAATATTTGAACAGTCATTAAATTCCAATCCGCAGAAACAAGGAATATAGCAGCACTAATTGCCGTCATTGCCCTCACAAATGAATATACAAGAGCTGAAAAAAATGCAGGAACAATGAGAGGTAAAGTAATCTTTGAAAATACCTGTCTATCATTAGCTCCAAGTGTATATGCAGCCTCTTCTATTGCCGGATCTACCTGATTTAAAAGTGAAATTCCAGATTGAATACCTACTGGCACATATCTAAATATAAAATTCAATACAAGTATCGCAAAAGTCCCTGTTAATAACAATGGCTTTGAATTAAATGCTAATATATATCCAATACCAACTACAGTTCCCGGAACTGCAAAGTTTAATAACGAGACAAACTCCAAGGTTCTTTTACCGGGAAATGTTTTTCGTACAATTAAGAATGCAATAATCATTCCAAGTAATGCAGAAATAGGAGTGGAAGTTAAAGCAATTGTAAGCGTATCTTTAATAGCTTCTCTTCCAACGTCAAATACATATTTAAAGTTCTCCAATGTAAATTCATTATTCATACCCCATATTTTTGTAAATGCACCCCAGAAAATGGTTACATAGATTAATAATATGAATAATGAGACTATCATGCACAGGGAAAATAATACCCATTTTGCACCTTTGCTAACGCTTTTTAATTGAGATGTATTTGGTTTTCCGGTAACAGTAATATATTTTTTCTTTCCTATCCAGTATTTTTGTATGATAAAGGCTATTAAAGAAGGTAATAATAACCATACAGCAAGAGCTGCACCGCTTCTCAAATCGAACATGCCGGTTATTTGAAGATATGCCTGAACAGAAAGAATAGGAAATCTTGAACCAGCTAATATTAAAGGATTACCAAAGTCTGCAAGCGATTCTATAAATAATACAAGCATTGTACTGGCTATTCCCGGAATAGATAATGGAAGAACAACCTTAAGGAATGCCTGTAATCTTGTTGCTTTTAAATTAAAAGCAGCATCTTCCAGTGTTGGTGAGATTGTTGAGATTACACCATCTAAGGTTATAAAGGCTACAGGGAAAAAAGTAATTATTTGTGCTATTAATAATCCCCATAATCCATAAACAGGGAAGGTTCTTATACCAAAGATTTTTGCAGTAATTAAACCATTAAAACCAAAAAGCATTATTATTGACAATGCCCCTATAAATGGTGGGAAAACCATTGGAATTACTGCAATTGTTCTGAAAAACCGTTTAAAAGGTATATCTGCCCTGTTTATTGTATATGCATATAAATATCCTATTAATGTTCCTAAAATAGCTGTTAAAGAGGCTACAAGAATACTGTTTCTAAATCCCTGTTTCATATAATCATTGGATAACATATCCTTATATGTCTGCAATGAAAAATTGTTTTCATTATCTGTAAAGCTTATTATAAAGACCTTCAATAATGGAAAAATTATAAATATAAATAGCGATATAAATATTAGAATAAGCAATATAATTAATGAAGGGTTCTTCAGCATATTTTTGAATTTATTTGAAAACTCTTGATTAGCGATATTCATTAAAATCCCTCCAAAAAAAGGGGGAGATTTCCCCCTTTTTATTAAATTACTTTACAGGTAATACCTCTTTTATCCATCTATCTACAATTCTCTTTTTATTCTGTGCAGCCCAGTTTTCATCAACACTGATTAATTTTATAGTTGATAATGGTTGTAATGCTCCAAAATCAACGTCTGGTCTTACAGGATAGAAAAATGTTTTTGTATCAACAATTGTTTGTTGTCCTTTCTTTGAAAGTAACCAGTCAACAAGTACCTTTGCTTCATATTTGTGTTTTGCACCTTTTACAATTGATACACATGCTGCCTCATATGGAACGCCTTCAACAGGGAATACAACTTCTATAGGATACCCCTGTTCTTTAAACTGGAAGAATGCAGGTGTAAATTGAATTCCCAATCCTGCCTGACCTACACCTACTGATTTTGAAGGACCTGTTCCACTTTGTGTATATGACTGAACGTTCTTTGCTAATTTCTTTAAATAATCAATCATGCCATCTTCTCCATAAATTTCAATAAGTCCTGTGATAAATGCATATGCAGTACCTGAAGTCTGAGGACTTGGATATTGAATCATATTTCTATATTCTGGCTTTAATAAATCCTGCCAGCTTTTTGGCATATCTGCCTTTATCTGTTCCAAAACCTTTAAATTAATTCCAATACCAAGAGGATTCATATAGAATGCGTGATAATAACCTTCGATATCATAGAAATTTGGAGCTATTCCATAAATGCTGGTTGTTTTATAAGCTTCTGTAAGCCCTCTTTCTTTTGCAATAATATGATTTGGCATTGGAGCTCCAAACCATACGTCTGCCTGTGGATTCTTTTTTTCTGCTTCAAGTCTTGCTAATGCAGGTCCAGAAGAAAGGAATATATATTTTACTGTAATGCCTGTTTCTCTAGAAAATGCGTTTAAGATTTTTCTTGCATTTGCCTCATCAACACTACTATAAATAATCAGTTCAGCAAATGAAACAGTTAAAGCGAAAATCAAAAATAATACTAACATCAATCTTTTCATCAGTAATACCCCCTTATGTAGAATATGAAATAACATTCTACTATTATATTAAATAAAAAAATCATCAAAATATCCACAAAATTGTATTAAAAATGTAACAAAATTTTATGTGATGAATTTTGAATATATAAATTAATATTTATATACATATATATATTTTTGTATTAGATTTCTTTGCATTTGTGTAATATAATTAAGAATATGAGAATATTAGAAATATTTAAAATTCTAAAGTAAGGGGGAAGATAATTATGGATATAAAAAATGTAACTATTATTGGTGGAGGTGTTTTAGGTTCCCAAATAGCTTGGCAGGTAGCATATAAGGGATTTGATGTAATTGTTTATGATATTAATGAAGATGCTTTAGAGAAATCAAAAAATTTTCATAAAGGATATGCACAATATTTTCTAAAAAATAAAGGGGCAACTTCAGAAGAAATTGAAGCAACTTTTTCAAGGTTAAAATATACTACAGATCTTAATGAAGCAGTAAAAGAAGCTGATCTTATTAGTGAATCTGTTCCAGAAGTATATGAAATAAAAAAGGATATTTATCAAAAACTTGCTGCTGTTGCACCAGAAAAGACTATTTTTACAACCAACTCTTCAACTATGTTGCCTTCACAATTAGTGAACTTTACAGGAAGGCCAGAAAAATTTCTTGCTTTACATTTTGCCAATCCGGTTTGGGAAGCAAATATTGGAGAGGTTATGGGTCATGAAAAAACATCAAAAGAAGTTTTTGATACGGTAGTTGAATTTGCTAAAGCCATTGGAATGGTCCCAATTCCATTGAAAAAAGAACAAAGTGGATATGTTTTAAATTCGCTTCTTGTACCTTTATTACATGCAGCTGAAACATTGTATTTTGATGGAGTAGCGGATTATAAAAGTATAGATAAAACCTGGATGATAAGTACCGGCTCTAAGTTTGGACCATTTGGAATTATTGATTTAATAGGAATGAACACACTTTATAATATAATAAAAATGCGTGGTGAAAAATTACAGGATGAAAAAATTTTAAAACGTGCAGAAAAAATAAAGGAAATGTTTATTGATAAGAATAAATTAGGAGTAAGTACAGGCGAAGGGTTCTATAAATATCCAAATCCAGAATATTTAGATCCAGAGTTTTTAAAATAAGGCTGTCCGTATGGGACAGCCTTATTTTATATTATAATATTTAAATACGCAATCTTTAAACCTTTTTAAAGTCTCAACCATATATTTATTTTTTAACCATGAAAATCCTATTGTCCATTTAAATTTTGGTTCTTTTAGTTTTAATGTTTTTGCAGGGAAGTCTGAATATAATTCAACTATAGATTTTGGTACGAGAGCAACGCCAGTTCCAGCTTTCATCAATTTTTCCAATAGTGATAATTCACCTTCAAAAACGATATTAGGTGTAAATCCCGCATTTTTATATATTTCATCTGTTACTTTTCTAAAGTCATAATGATCTACAAGATTTATAAATTTTTCATCTTTTAATTCATATAGACTTATTTCCCTATTTTTAGAAAAATGATGATTTTCTGGAATTACAAGCATTATTTCATCTTCAAATAATATAACAGTTTCTATGTTTTCGGATTTCAGTGGGGGATAAGTAATTGCAAAATCTATTTCCCCTTTTTCTAACAGCTCAATAGCCTCTTCATTATTTGAAATAAATTGTTTTAAGTTAATATCCTTATTTTTTTCTAAAAACTCAATAATGAAATTTGATAAAAATATGGTTCCGGTGGTTGCTAAAATTACCTTTTTATGACAGGCTTTTTTTGCTTCTTTAATTTCTTCTCTGGCATATTCCAGTTCATTAAATATAGTATCAACGTGTTTTAAGAAAATTTTCCCATATTCATTTAAAACAATTCTTCTACCAATTCTATCAAATAATTTTACTCCCAATTCTTCTTCGAGTTTTGAAATAGTAATACTTAAAGATGGCTGAGAGATATGTAGTTTTTCTGATAATTCAGTCATGTGCTGGGAGTATGCCAATTCCCTGAAATATTTTAATTGTAAGAGGTCCATTTCCTCATCTCCAATTATCAAATTTTTAAAATTTATGATATAATTAATATCGTCAAATTTTGGAGTTTAGATATAAAAAAAGCCGGCTTTCGCCGGCTCTGGCTGGGGCGGATGGATTCGAACCACCGAATAACGGAGCCAAAATCCGCCGCCTTACCGCTTGGCCACGCCCCAATCACAATACTTATTATATCATAATTTTTGATTTTGTCAACACCAATATGTTTCTGGATTTAAATAAGATTATTACGAAAAAATAAAAAATGGAGGAGGTATTTTTATGAGATACGAATTGAAGATAAAAGATAAAATTTTATATGCAGAGAAAGGAACAAAGTATATAGAAATTATTAGAAAGATTCAAAAGGAACATCCTTTTAAAATTCTTGCAGTAAAACATAATAATAATATAAAAGAGTTGCTTAAAGAAATAGAGGATTCTGGAGAAATAGTACTTTTGGATACTTCTACGCTTGATGGATTTAGAATTTACCAAAGAGGTGTATTATTTTTATTGTATATGGCATTAAAGGATCTTTATCCAGAAGATAAATTATATGTTCATCATAGTATAGGAAGCGGCTTATACTGTGAATTAAGAAGTGGAAAACCTTCACAGAAAAAACTTGAAATGTTAAAAGAAAAAATGTTAGAATATGTAAAGGAAGATCTCCCTTTTGAAAAGAAAACAATTTCTAAATTTAGAGCTATAAAGATGTTTGAAAATGTTGATTTAGTAGATAAATCTAAATTATTTAAATATAGAAAGAAAGATAAGGTTAATATTTATATATGCGATAAATATTTCAATTATTTCTATGGTTATATGCCACCATCTACGGGATATGTTGATTTATTTGATTTAAAATCTATAGATGATGGATTTGTAGTATTGCATCCAACACCAAAATCTCCTGATAAAGTTCCTGAGTATAAACATTATCCAAAATTATCTTATACCTTTAACGAATATAAAGAATGGTTGAAAATATTAGAAGTAAGTACTGTTGGCGAATTAAACAGTTTAATTGCTAAGGGACCAGAAGAGGCAACTGAATTAATTAGGGTTTCTGAAGCTTTGCATGAAAAAAAATATGCGCAAATTGCAGATGAAATTATTAAAAGAAAAAATATAAAGGTTGTTTTAATTGCAGGACCTTCTTCATCAGGTAAAACAACAAGTGCTAAAAGACTTGCTTTGCAACTAAAAGTAAATGGATTAAAACCTATTCCAATATCATTGGATGATTATTTTGTTGATAGGGAAAAAACACCTCGTGATGAAAATGGAAATTATGATTTCGAATCTATATATGCACTTGATTTAGATTTGTTTAATACTCACCTTTCAAAATTATTAAAAGGTGAAGAAATAGAATTGCCAAAGTTTGATTTTGTTCATGGAAAAAGAGTTTGGAGTGGAAATAAGATTAAAATGGAAGAAGATCAGGTTTTGATTATAGAAGGAATTCATGGGTTAAATGAGCTATTAACAGAAAGTATTCCAAGAGAATTTAAATATAAAATTTATGTAAGTGCGTTAACGCAAATGAATCTTGATTCAATGAATAGAATTACCACAACTGATACAAGGCTTATTCGAAGAATTGTTAGAGACTTTAATTTTAGAGGACATTCCGCTTTAGCAACACTGAAAATGTGGCCAAGTGTTAGAAGGGGTGAAGATAGAAATATTTTCCCATTCCAGGAAGAAGCGGATATTATGTTTAATTCAAATCTTATTTATGAATTATCTGTTTTAAAGATATTTGCAGAACCATTATTATTAATGGTAGATAATTCAAATCCAGAATATTCAGAAGCAAAAAGATTATTAAAATTTCTTGATTATTTCTTGCCAATTACTGTATTGGAAGAAATACCAAGAAAGTCTATTTTAAGAGAATTTATTGGAAGAAGTACATTTAAATATTAATAAATTAATTTATGAGGTTGAAAGGAGAGATTTTCTTTGAGTAAAAAAATGAAAAGTATTATCACAGTCGTTCTAATTATTTCCTCTTTTGTTTTGTTATTAGCTAACACAAAAACTGATACAAGAGATATAGAAAAAATATATCTTGAAAAATTTCAGAATCCTATATATAGTCTTTTATATTATATTGAACATATGTACTATGAAAGAGATAAAGTTGATTATGATAAAGTTTTAGATTCAACATTAAAAGGGTTAGTTGATGGTTTAAATGATCCTTTTGCATGGTATCTTGATGCTCAGCAGGTTAAAGAAAGTGATATTGAAGAATCTGGTGAATATGGCGGCCTTGGGATATTGGTAAGTTATGATTCAAAATTAGAGGCAATCAGAATAGTCAGTCCAATGGTTGGAACACCTGCATATGAAGCAGGATTACAGGCTGATGATTTAATTATAAGTGTTGATGGATCACCAGTTTCTGAAATTGGATATATGGGAGCAATTAATAAAATGCGTGGAACACCAGGAACAACAGTTGAAATTGAAGTGTTTAGAGAAGGTTGGGAAGAAGCTAAAAAAATAACTCTTGTTAGGGCTAAAATTGAAACTATTACAGCTAAGTATAAAGTTTTTGAAAGTGATGAATTTAAAATAGGATATATAAAATTGACTAATTTTGGTGAAAAAAGTGCGTCTGAAATGAGAAAGGCATTAAAGGCTATTGAAAGGGAGCATGTAGATGGAATAATTTTTGATTTGAGAAATAATCCAGGTGGATATTTAAATGTTGCAATAGATATAGCAAGTATGTTTATTAAAGATAAAACAATAGTTACAGTGCGTTATTTTGATGGTTCTGAAGAAGTGGTTAAGCCAAAAACATTTGAGCATTTTGATTTTCTTGATAAATTACCAATAGTATTATTGGTAAATAAATCCTCAGCATCAGCCTCTGAAATTATGACAGGTGCTTTGAAAGATAATAAAATTGCTACAGTAATTGGAACCACAACATATGGTAAAGCCGCTGTTCAAAGACCAATTCCTCTTGAAAATGGTGGAGAAGTTTGGTTGCCAATAGGACATTATTTCACACCAAATGGAAATGATATACATTTAAAAGGCATTGAGCCAGACATTAAAATTGAAAATCCCAAAAAAGAACTTAAGAATGTTGAAAAATTAGAAGCTAAAAATACAACTACATATGAAGCTGTTATTGATCCAGAAAATGATGTACAACTTAAAAAAGCCATAGAAGTTTTAATAATGGGGGGAAAATAAATTGAGAATATATGGAATGGTAATAGTTTTTTCTATTACCATTCTTTTGTTGAGCTCTATTGTATATTTCCTTTTTGCAAATATTGACGTTGAAAATGTTGTTAGAGAACCAATGCCAGTATATACAATAAATACTTTTCATCAGGGAATAAAAGATTCCCTTGTTAATATTACTATTAATTCCAAAAATTTATCTACTATGTTATTTATTATTGAGGATCTTGGTGTGTTTATAGGGAAAATTAAAATAGATTATCTTAATAATCATATTACTATAGCAGTTATTAATGATGAAATGTTTCAGGAATTAAAGACATCTTTAAAATCCTTTGATTCAAACATAAAAGAAATTCAAAAAAATGTTTTTTATTATGGCTTAAAACTAAAAAAAAGTATTGTTTATTCAAAGAATTTTACTTTATTAAATTATCCCACAATAGCCATTATTGATTTAAATAATCTAACAAATGAAGAATTGACATTTTTAAAATTAAAATATTATGTTATGGATAAAAAAAGTTATAAATCTTATTCATTTAAAACCAAAGTTCTTGAAGCTTTGAAGAATGAAAATGGGGTTATTATAGATAAAGAAATACTTGATTATCCGGGAATTAAACCATTACTTGATGTTTTTGAAAATCTGGGTTTTTCTGTGGTCTATGATATGAAAGTTTATACCGGAGGTTTACACTGATGCTTGAAAATATTTTTAAAATTATTTTTACTCCTCATAGAATAAAAAATGTGAAATATGAAAATATATTTGTGGGAATAATTACATTTATTTTTTTATCGTATTTTCTTTTAATACGTAATTTTTCATATTATATATCATTAAAAAAAATCTTTTTCCTGTTTTTGTTTTTATTTGTAAATAATGCAATAAGAGCATTTCTTTATCCTATTGAAGAATTTAGAAAAATTTTTCCTTATTATATATTAACCTCTGCTGTATTTTTAATGATGGGATTTTTTTCGTTTTATAATAATTTTTATTATTATCCATTTATATGGTATGAAATATTAAAAGGAGTTAAGGACATTAATGAAAAACGATTTTATGCATTGATAGTAGGAATTGTGATTGATATTTTACTATATTATATAATCTGGAGTTGAAAGGTATGCAGAAAAAGTATTTGAAACTATCAAAATTTTTGACAGATCACTACAAGATTATATTATTATTATTTTTAATATTTTCAGTTCTTTCTATTTTAAATTTAAAGAATTTGAAAATAAATTCTGATTTATTGACAATACTTCCGGAAGATGATCCTATAGTTCTTTCTTTAAAAGAGGAAGAGAAAACCAAGAGCAATTCCTCAGTATTGATAACAGCATTTTTTATTGATGAAAATACAGATTATAAAAAAGTTGCGTTGGACTATTATAATAATTTGAAAGAACTTCCGGATTTTAATGGGTTGGCAAAGACAGATCTTTCACTTTTGCTTTCATATGGTTTTTTAAACGTTTCAAATTCAAAATTAATAGATGATCTTGTGAAAAACCTTGAAAATACATTTGATTCTTTTTCTAAGTTAAATCCCTATGATTTTAAATCATTTGAATATATAAACACAACTCTTTCGCTTTTAAATCAAGTAGATACGAATTTTAAGGCTTCAAATGAAAATGATCCTTTATTAGGTTATTATACTTTGTCTCCTGATAAAAAGGTTATGGTTATGGGATTAACCTTTTTAAAACCAACTTCAGATCTTAACTTTGTTAAATCGATAATTCCCAGGGTAAAAAAGATATCTCAGAATATTTCTCAAAAATATAATATAAGATCTGGTTTAACAGGTTCTTATATATATGATTATGAAGCGAACGAAACTGTAAATTTTGATTTTTCAATTACAACATATCTTTCAATGTTTTTGATAATTTTAATTTTTTATATTACTTTTGCCAATTTACCTTCTACAATAATTGTTTTTATTTCTTTAATTTTATCGACAGGAATTTCTTTAGGTATTTCTACATTAATATTTAAAGAATTAAATATTATTACATCATTTGTTGCGGCTATTACATTAGGTCTGGGTATTGATTATGGAATCCACATTACAAGCCGTCTTATTTCTGAATATAAAGAGAGAAAAAATTATATTGAAGCATTGTCTATAACTTATGAAACTGTATTAATTCCTTTGTTTTATGGCGTGGCAACTACAATTCTTGTTTTTCTTTCTTTAATTTTAATGAATTTGCCGGGATTTACCCAGATGGCGATCATAAGTAGCATAGGACTTATTGTGTTTTTTATAAATATGATTTTTATTGTACCTGTTTTATTTTATCCATTTAGAAATATGATTTTAAAATCATATAAGGAAAATAAAATAAATTTATGGTTTCAGAAACTTGGAGTTTATATACCTAAAAAAAGAAGGTTTATTCTTACGCTTTTGCCATCAGTAATAATTTTCTTTTCAATATTTGGAATAATTAATTTCTCAAATTTTTCATATACACCACCAGGATTGGCTCCTACTAATTCAGAAAGTATAAGGGTTTTCAATGAACTTGCAGAACATTTTGGTGCATCATTGTTTAATGATTTAAAGTTTATTGTTAAAATAGATGAAGATTCTGACAAAATTATTAAGGAGTTAAAAAAATCGCCTTATATTGAGAAAGTGGAAAGTTATCTTGATGTTTTAAAAAAGCAAATTGGAGATTTTAACAAATTAAAATTAAAGACACAGGAAATTTCAAAATTGGTAAATGATCCATTTTCTGTTTCTGTATTGAAAAAATACAATATATATTCTGATACCCTTAAAATTATAGATCTTGCATCAAAATCAAAAAATCAAAAGGATTTTATTCTTGGAATTACATCACTTATACCAGAAGAGTTAAAGCGAAGTATTATGATAACAAAAAATAATCAGGAATATTTTATTATCTATGTTACACCTAAAATTTCCCTTGCAAGAGATAACGGATTAAAATATTTTTTTGATTCAGTTGGAAAGTATCGAGAGAGGTTTTTAGGAGAAAGAAAAGCTTTATATTATATAATGAAATTAATAGAAAAAAAGTTCCCGTATGTTATAGTTGTATCAATTATTTTAATAGGAATATTGACATATATGTCCAGAAAATCACTTAATGAAACCTTTATTGCAATATTTGGATTGTTATTCTCGATTTTAGCTACATTTGGTATTATTTACTTTTATAATATTAAGGCAACCTTCTTAACAGTAATTTCATTTCCATTAATATTTGGTATAGGTGTAGATGGTTACATACATCTTTTCCATGCAATAGATGAAGACAAAGTGCATTATTGGCACACTTTAAAAGCTACAACTCTTTCGTTCTTAACAACCATGTCTTCATTTATAACATTTCAATTATCTCGTGGTGAACTGCTAAAACAGTTTAGTTTAACTATGGTTTTAGGCGTTTTTATTGTGTGGCTTATGACAGTTATTTATATTCCAGCTTTAAAAATAAAGAGATAATTTTAATTTACATTACTGATTTTTTTGTTACTTAGAAAATTCACAATTAATATAAAGGTATTGAAAAGTAACATTTGATTTTGTATACTATAGATGTAAAAAGAAAATCCCCCTATCCCCCCCTGAAATAGATGGATAGACATTTAGCGGATCCGTTGGATCCGTTTTTTTTATTTGTGATATAATAAATGTGTATTATATTTTTTGGAGGAAAAAATATGAAAAATTTCAAAATATTTTTTTATTCAATTTTTTTATTAATTGTCATTACGTTATTTTCATTTTCTATATATATAAAAAATGAGTTGAATATTTTTGTAGCAGATCAACATCAAACAGCGATAAAAAATGAATTTTTAAAGCTTAACAATAAAATAGAAAGTGGAATATCTTCTTATTTAAAAAATAAGAATTTTACATTTAAAATTCTTGATATTATTATCTGGGATGAAAATAAACATATTGTGTATAATGATTTTTATATAAACTCTATAAATGAAATCAATAAAAAACTTTTTATAATAAAATCTCTTATTATTAAAAATAAAAAGTATTTTTATGCATATAGAGTTTCAGATTTAATAGATTTTTTAAATGCATTTACACCTCTTCCAATAATAGCAGTTAAAAAAGGAATATATATAAATAAAAGTGGTGAAATTAATGAGATCTTTTTTGACAGTGATTTAATAAAAATCTTAACCTTTAATAATATTGATTTCTATTTTCTAAAAAAAGTGCAATTTCTTGATATATTTGAACCACATATAATATTGATTTATGTGCTGTTGCTTTTCTTTGAGTTATTAATGCTATATTTTCTTATTAAATATACAAAAGAATATACTACTATTGATTTAAAATTTTTAAATGAAAACTTTGATAAATTAGAGGAAGTAGAACCAAAATTAGATGAAGCATTAAAATTAAAAAATAAAATAATAAAAACTCAAACTGAATTGAAAAATAGTTTGGAAGGAATAGAAGAGTTAAGAGAACAAATGGAGACATTATATGTATCATACAAAAGTTTTATTAATGATTTTTCCCATATGATTAATAATCCACTCCAGAATATTTTAGATTATATATTTTTAAATGGCGGTGATGAAAAAAGTATAAAAATAATTAACAATAACATTATAGAAATTAGAAATATTGTTCGAAAATTTCAGGATATTTCAAAATTTGTATATCTTGAGAACGATAATACATTATTTATCTTTTTTAAATTAAATGGATTGCATAATGAACTAATATATTCAATATCGCCAATTTTAAATAATAAAAACATAAAAATTATTTCAGAAATAAAAACTGAAAAGGAATATGTTTTTTCAAATAAAAATGCAATTTTTAGAATAATGTATGAATTGCTTTCGATGTTACTTCAAAATTCAGATAATTGTGATATTACTATTGAATATATAATGCTAAAAAATAATTTAGAGATAAAAATAACTACAACAGATACATTATTAAATGATTTCTTGTTGCTGTTTAATAATAAAAATATAACTAAGATAATAAATTTCGAAGTTTATGGAGTATTGATAATAAAGGAATATTTAAAAATATTGCGAGCTACATATTATATAAATCAAACTTCTGAAAATACATCTATATTATTTAGGATACCGATTAATTATAAAGAATTTTTTGATAAATTTGATTTTGAAAATTTAAAATCAAGGTATATTGAATATCTTGTTGAGAAGAAATACACAGTTTTGCAGGCTGAAGAATTAATAAATGAAATATTGGAATTATACATAGAAATATTAAAAGAAACGAATATTAATAATTCAAAAGAAGTAGGGAGATTAAAAGATTATCTAAATAATTATGAATTTACTGAATTGTACAATTGGTTGAATTATATAGAACAAAATCCAGAAGATAAAGATGTTTTATTTTTTAAAAAAATATTATTAGAAAAACTTTCTTAAAAAATAAAAGAGGCTTGAATCATCGATTCAAGCCTCTTTTAACATTAAAATTTTTCTTTTATTTTATCTGGATCTTCACCAATTTCTTCCCAGATTTTTTCTAATTCTTCATCAGACATTTTTGCAAGTTTTTGAAGTTTTTCAGGCACTCCCTGTCTTTTTCCAGGTAAACATCCATCAGCTTTTACATCGCCATTTACAAATCCTTTTGCGAAACCAGGACATCCAGGATATCCACAAGCACCACAGTTAATACCGGGTAATAAATTTTCTGCGAATATTACTCTAAGATCTTCTTTAACTTCAAATTTCTTTTCAGCAAAAGCAAGAAATGTTCCTGCTAAAAACCCCAATATAGCAAGCAAGATTACTGCATTTATGATTATAGACATTATAACTCCTCCCTTATATTTTTATGAGACCGGAGAATCCCATAAATGCCATTGATAACAATCCAGCTGTAATTAATGCAATTGCTGTTCCTTTAAATGGTTCAGGAATATCATAATAATCCAATCTTTCTCTCATAGCAGCAAAAATTATTAATGCCATACCAAAACCAAATCCTGCACCTAAAGCATTTATAATTGTTTCAACAAGTGTATATCCATTCATTACGTTAATTAATGCAAGACCTAAGATAGCACAGTTTGTTGTAATCAAAGGAAGGTAAATACCCAATGCTTCATAGAGATTTGGAGATACCTTTTTTATGTAAAATTCTATAAATTGAACTAATGTGGCAATAACAAGTATAAATACAATTGTTGTTAAGAATTCAAGGCCAAGTTTTACAAGCAATAAATTCAAGAACCATGTTATAGTACTTGCAACAACCATAACGAAAATAACAGCCATTGACATACCTGAAGCTGAACTAATTTTTTTAGAAACTCCAAGGAACGGACATATACCAAGGAATTTAGATAATACAAAATTATTTACTAAAATTGCTGATAAAAATATAAAGAAAAGCTTCATTTCTTATCACCAGCCTTTGCCTTTTTTCTGTTATTAATTGCAATAGCATTAAACATTGCAAGTAACATACCTAAAACTAAGAAGGCTCCTGGTGGTAATATCATAACATATAACTTCATAGCATCTCCCCAAATTGGGAAACCGAAAATAGTTCCATTACCGAGTAATTCTCTTACTGAACCAAGTAATACTAACGCTCCTGTAAAACCTAAACCCATACCTAAAGCATCGTATATAGAATCGAGGATAGAGTTTTTTGAAGCAAATGATTCAGCTCTACCGAGGATTATACAGTTAACAACAATAAGAGGAATAAATAAACCTAAAGTTTTCCATAAATCATATGTATAGCCATGCATTAATAAGTCAACCATAGTAACAAATGATGCGATAACTACAATATAAATAGGAATTCTTATGTTTTTAGGTACCCATTTTTTAATTATAGAAATAACAATATTTGATAATGTTAAAACTGATAATGTAGCAAGTCCCATACCTAAAGCATTTTCTGCATTTGTTGTAGTTGCAAGTGTTGGACACATGCCCAAAACCTGAACAAATACAGGGTTTTGCTGTACTAAACCAGCTTTAAAATTTTTAATATCAGCCATTATTGAATCACCCCTTTAGATTTGAGGTACTCAAATCCAGCATTTATTGAATCTGCTACTGCTCTTGGTGTAATAGTAGCACCTGTCATAATATCACTTGTTTGAACAATACCTTTTTCTTTTCCTTCTTTCATTTGTTCTGGTGTAGAAAGAATTACTCCAGCATCTTTATTAACCTTTACACCGTTTAATAATCCTTCATAACTTATAGGATAAAATCTCTTTTTTACCTTATCTAAAGCTATATTGGCACCTAAGCCAGGAGTTTCCTGTGAGTATGAAATTACTTCAAGATTATTGAAATATAATTCTTTACCATCTTTTACAAAAGAAATTACAGAGATAACTTCACCACCGAATCCTATACCTGAAACTGTTAATACATATATATCTTTACCATCTTTATTGGTATATTTATATACAGGTGAATAAACCTTTGTACTTTTTCCTTCGTATAATATGCCTGTATCTGATGAATCCCATTCAGCACTTTGTAATTGTTGTAAAGAAGTTGGGATTTTATCTTCAGAAAGCAATAATCCACCGTTTCTTGAATCAATTAAAACCTTTTTTATAGCTTTTAATTTTGCATTTAATTCTGCATTGTCAATTGCAGGTTTTGTAGATACATAAACTGTTGCAACAATAAATCCAGAAATGACTATAAATAACATTAATATAAAACCTGTTTTCATATATTCCTTCATTTTTTACCACCTCTTGTTGTGCCAAAAATACGTGGCTTAGCATATATATCAATAAGAGGAACTAGAGCATTCATGATTAATATTGAGAATGAAACTCCTTCTGGATAAGCTCCAAAAAGTCTAATAACCATTGTAATAATACCTAAACCTATACCAAATATAATATGTCCTTTTGGTGTCATAGGACTTGTTACCATATCTGTAGCCATAAATAATGCACCTAACATTATACCTCCACTTAAAATGTGGAATAATGGACTTGCGTATTTTGTTGGATCAATTAAATAGAATATACCAGAAATTACGAATACAGTTGTTATATATGAAACAGGAATCAAAATCTTTATTCTCTTTTTATATACAAGATATGCAAATCCTAATAATAATGCTGCTGCACTAACTTCACCAATTGAACCAGGAATTGTACCAATAAATAATGTTTTTAAATTTATTGTATAGTCTGCCCAGTTGTTTAATGAGTCTAAACCTTTTTCTTTTAATATAGCAAGTGGTGTTGCTGTTGTAATAGTGTCATATTTGTAATAAAATGGTCTATACCATGTGGTCATTGCAACAGGGAAAGAAATAAGCATAAACACCCTTCCAACTAATGCAGGGTTAAAGATATTTCTTCCAAGACCTCCATATACATGTTTTCCTAAAACAATAGAAACAAATACACCTATTAATATTTGCCACCAGGTTACTGCTAAACTTAAATTCATTGCCAATAATAAACCTGTGACTGATGCACTAAAATCAGGTTTAAAGTCTTTTTTCTTTCTTAAAACTCTCATTATATAAAATTCAAGAGCTTCTGCTGCAACCATTGAGAATAACATAATCCATACAGCCCTGAATCCAAATACCCAAGCTGATACGAGGAATGATGGGATGAGGGCTATTAATACATCAACCATTACCTTTCTTACACTATCATCTGTCCTTAGATGTGGACCAGCTGCCATATTTAACTTCATTTTTTGGCCCTCCCTTTTAAAGCTCTTGCAACTTTTTTACCTGTTTTAAATGTTTTTACAAGATCAATATTTGCAGGACATCCATATGAACAAGAACCACATTCTATACAATCCATAAGACCATATTCCATAGCTTTATCATATTCTCTCTTATCAATTTGCATTTTAAGCAAATAAGGTAAGAGATTAATTGGACATGCCTGAACACACTTTGAACATCTTATACATGGATATGTTTCTCTATTTGGAACTACATCTTTGGTCATTACAGTTAATGCATTGTTTCCTTTAAATGTTGGTAATTCAATGTTAGGAAGTGGGATTCCCATCATTGGACCACCATATAATATTCTATCGATTTTATCTTCTTCAACAAGACCTACATGATCCAATAAGTCTTTTGCTAATGTACCTATTCTATATATGAAATTACCTGGTTTTTTAACGCCTTCTCCTGTTAATGTAATTCCTCTTTCAACAAGCGGTTTTCCTTTTTCAACAGCTTCGTAAATAGCATATGCTGTTGAAACGTTAAAAACGACAGCTCCAACATCAAGAGGTAATCCCCCTGAAGGAACTTCTCTATTGGTTATTGCATAAATTAATTGTTTTTCAGCACCCTGTGGATATTTGGTTTGAAGAACTTTAATCTCAATAGGTTCACCTGAAGCAGCTTTTTTCATTTCTTCAATTGCATCAGGTTTGTTGCTTTCAATTCCAACATATGCTTTATCAACGCCAATAGCTTTCATAATAATTTTAATACCTTTGATGATGTCTTTTGATCTTTCGAGCATCATTCTGTGGTCTATTGTTATATATGGCTCACACTCTGCAGCGTTGATAATTAAAAACTCTGCTTTTTTCCCTTCTGGAATTGACATTTTTACATGTGAAGGGAACATAGCTCCACCAAGCCCAACAATACCAGCTTCTTTTACAATCTCAACAATTTCCTGAGGTGATTTCTTTGTGTAATCACCGTGGTTTGGAATTAATTCCCATTCATCTTCTCCAGTTCTTTGAATAACGATAACGTCATTCTTTGTACCAGTAGCAGCGTTTGTCATTTTTGTAATTTCCACTACTTCACCGGTAACAGGAGAATGAATGTTTGCTGAAATAAATCCGTTAGCTTCACCAATCTTCTGACCTGTTTTAACCTTCTGACCAACCTCAACAATAATCTTAGCAGGTGCTCCAATATGATTTGTAGTATAAACATATACCTTTTCTGGTAAAGGTAATACCTTAATTGGAACATGTTCTGCTAATTCTTTTTTTTCTGGTGGATGAACCCCACCTTTAAAGGTTAAAAATCCCATCGCCAGCCTCCTTTCAGAACTTCCTACTTTCTGGAATATTATATAATACCTTATTTGGCTTTTCGTTATAATATGGTCGTGTACAATAACTACATCCACTGGTTTTTATTGCTTCTTCTACATCAAAATCTATGTGAGGTAATCTTACTAATTTTTGATTTTCATCAAATACAAAATCTTCTATTGAAACATCGTTTTTTTCTATTATTTCACGAGCATATTGTATAATTCTATATCTTTCAATAGAAGGAGGCTCAAGATTTTCCAATTTAGTGCCTTTTATTGGAGTGAATGAAAATAAAGAAACCAGTACATTTATTTTTTTCATTTCTAGCATTAGTTCAACTAAATCTTTATCACTTTCACCAAGACCAACAATTATATGTGTTGTAATCTTATTAGGATATTTCTTTGATGCATCTGTCAACATACCAAAGAGGAAGTCAAAACTTCCTCCTCTAATTTCAGAATACAAATCTTTATTAGCAACATCAATGGAAATACCCAGATTATCTATTCCATATGAAAATATTTCATCTATTTCGTCAAAATCTTTTGGCCTTAATGAAACTGCTTTTAATACATTAAAATCTTTAATTTTCTCCAAAAAACTTTTTAATTCTTCAAAATATCCAATAGAATTTACTACTTGAATACATAATCTTTTAAATGGATTAAGTTCTTCTAATTTGTTTAAAAATATTTCAACATCATATTCTGGCCATTTTATTCTTGATAAATAATCAACATCTGATTTTGCATCTTTTGCCTGAGCACAAAAACTACAATTATATTGACATTTTTCACCAAGCATTAAATATGCAGTAGGCATTTCAAAGTTGATTTTTCCTTTTTTTAATCCCAAAATTGCAGCTGTTGCATAGGATAATTTTATTTTCATTTTATTCCTCCTGAATTTTTATCCCCTCCACCACATTGTCGAAAATTAATTTTATTAATGTAGCCTCTTTTGAAGAATATATTATAAGCGTTTTATAATCGCCATTTGAAAACATTTTTTCTGTTTCATTTATTTTTTTTAATCCATTTTCAAATTCTTTATTCCTATATACAGCATTTCTATATATATAATTTACCATATATAAATTAAATACAATACCTATAATTATTAAAGAAATTATTAAGAATAAAGAGTAAATTTTCACTAAAAGACCCCCATCCAGATTCCAAGGAGCAACGCTCCTACAATTAATCCTAATGAAAGTCCTAATATTATAAGAATATCAGATGTTCTAACCTTATTTTCTGGTAAATTTGCTTCTTTTTTTAAACCTGCAATTGAATCTTTTATAACATCGCCTATTATTTTATCTTCTGGTGGATTAAAATATTCTTCTCTTTTTTTATGCATTTCTTCAATTTTTTTTGCATCGACCATCATTTTTAGATTTTTTGATATTACAGCTTTTCCAATAAGCCCACTTCCCAGATCGACCTTAATGAAGAAATAGTCTGTTTCAGGAATCAATTCTTTAGCTACAAGCTGAGATTCAATAGGCATTATATTTTTTCCGCTATCATCAAATTTATCTGGATAAAGTTCCTTTAATTTGTTTACATTTGCAGGATCTATTGGATCAATAACCAATGAATAAATAGGGTCTCCAACATCGAGATTGTTAATGGTTAATCCGGTTAATGGATCAGATAAAGGTAAAACTTCAGGTGAGTTTTGAACATCAATTCTATTTAAATATGATTTTTCTTTATCAGTAAAACTTCTATTTTGTGTCATTAACCATACTAAATCCTGATATGTAAGTTTTTCAGCAACAACTTTTATGTTTACTTCTCCTTCCCATTCTTCCAGGATTTCAGAAAGTATAGCTTTTACAATAATAATGTCTGAATCTCGCACTCCTAAAAACATTTTAGCATTGATAATTTCAGGACCATATTTTTTTATTGTTGATTGAACAAAAGCTAAAAATTGCTTATTTAAGTCAAGAACTGTTGAATCCTTGATAGCATTGTAATAAAGTTCTTCAATTTTAGATTTATACTCAATATATGAGAGATTAATATCCGGTATTTCAAACTTCGGAAGTTTGGATTTTGGTATTGATAACATTTTATATTCAGGGGCACCCTTTTGTTTACCAAACATATACCCAACTATTACTTCGGCTGTTAACGATGATGTTGCAAAGAACTTAACTGCATAAAAATCCATAATTTCCCCTCCTAAAGAATATACCCTCCTGAAGGAATATTGTTTTCAATTTCCTTCACACCATTTCCAATTAAAACATTTTTCCCAATTTCAATTCCTGAAGGGATTTTTACATCGAACCCTATTAAAGTTATTTCAGAATTATAAACTTTTGAATTATAAGAGTTTTCTGCATATTCACCTATACCTATTTTAGAATTTTCACCTATTTCAGCTCTTTCACATATTATAGCTTTTTCAATATAAGCACCTTTTTTTATTACACAGCTGTTCATTATAACAGAATCTTTTACCACAGCACCCTCTTCGATTATTACACCCTGGAAAATTACAGAATTTTCAACAGAGCCATACACTTCACTTCCTTCACTTACAAGTGAACCAATTAAATGGGCTTTTTCTGAAATATATGCTGGGGGTAATTCTTCAGATTGTGTATATATTTTCCAGTTAATTTCATGTAGATTTAATAATGGCATAGGTCCTAATAATTCAAGATTAGATTCCCAGTATGATTGAAGAGTTCCAACATCTCTCCAATAGCCTTCATAATTAAAAGCATATAATTCATTTTTGTTTTCAAGCATTTTTGGTATTATATTTTTACCAAAATCATGATCTGAATTTACGTCTTCAGCATCTTCTATTAATAATTTTCTTAAAATTTCCCACGAAAATACGTATATTCCTAGAGAAGCAAGGTTTCCTTTAGGTTCTGCTGGTTTTTCCTGAAATTCAACAATTTTTCCAAAAGAATTTGTAACCATTATCCCAAATCTATGTGCTTCTGAAATAGGTACTTCCATACAGGCAATTGTTATATCAGCACCTTTTTCAATGTGGTAATCAATCATTTCATTGTAATCCATTTTATATATGTGATCACCTGAAAGAATTACTACAAAATCAGGGTTATGGCTATCAATATATTCTATATTCTGGTATATGGCATCTGCTGTTCCTCGATACCACGATTGATCGGTATTGCTTACGTAAGGTGGAAGTATAGTTAATCCTCCGGTTTTTATATCAAGATCCCATGGACGACCTATTCCAAGGTGTTTATTTAAAATATGGGGTCTATATTGAGTTAAAACTCCTACATTATGTATTCCAGAATTTACACAATTACTTAAAGCAAAATCTATAATTCTATATTTTCCTCCATATGGAACTGCTGGCTTTGCAAGGTATTCGGTAATAGCGCCAAGTCTTGTCCCCTGACCACCAGCAAGTATTAAAGCAACAACATTCATCTTTCTCCCCCCAATACTATATAATAGTACCTTTCTCAATTACTTTAATGTCATTTTCACCAATAATTTCCCTGCCTTCACGTATTTCACAGTCTTTATCAATAATGGCATTTCTTATAACGCTTCCTTCAGAAATTATTGTGTCCTGTAATATAATGGAATTTTCCACTACCGCACCTGCTTTTATTCGAACACCTCGTGAAATAATGGAATTTTTAACCATTCCATTTATTATTGTTCCATCGGCAATAAATGAATTTTTAACGCTGGCATTAATGTTAATTTTAGGTGGCGCATAATCTTTTAATTTGGTATATATTTTATTTTGATAGAATAATTCCTGTCGTATTTCCTTTTTCAATATATCCATATTTGTATTATAATAAGTTTCTATGGATTTTTTTATATTTGACCAGTATCCTTTGAAATCATAGGCATATACTCTTAATTTTTTTAGATTCGGAATTATAATATCTTTTACAAGGTCTTTACCGCCATTAGGAATACTGGTGTAAAGTAATTCTATTAAAAGTGCTTTATTTATAAAATAAACTCCAAGTGAAATTCTTTTTGATTTTATTTCTTCAGGTTTTTCGTAGAATTCTGTAATTCTTCCATCATTTTCTGTAATTACCTGGCCATATTGAGACAATTCCTTTTCATTATCAATTTCTTTTGTTAATATGGATATATCAGCAGCATTTGAAAGATGAAATCTATATAATTCTGAAAAGTCAAAATTATATATATGATCACCAGAACCAATTAAAACGAAATCTTCGTCACCACGCCTTAATAACGTCATATTCTGAAATATGGCATCAGCAGTACCTTTATAAACAGGGATTTCGTCTTTTTTTCTAAAAAAAGGTTGTAAAATAAATAAACCGCCTGTTTTTCTGTCGAGATCCCATTCTTTACCGCTTCCGAGATGATCCATTAAACTTCGTGGATAATATTGTGTCAGCACACCAACTTTTTTAATTTTTGAATTTACAAAATTACTAATTGTAAAATCTATAGCTCTATACTTTCCAAATACCGGAACTGCTGCACTGGCTCTTTTCATTGTTAATTGTTCAATACCGCTTTTTGATGAACCTGCCAGAATTAAACCGAGAACTTTCATTCTATCATTCCCCCTCAAATAAGTCGAAAAATTCCCTTTCAAGATGTTTTAATTTTTCAATATCCTTGTCTTTGATATCTGGATATAAATATGAATAATCCAGGCCAATTAATTTTATAACAGGCATTAAAAGATTTTTTTTGAATATTGGATATTGAAATAATAATTTTAAATTTTTAAGCATTTTTTTGTACGCATAACCATAACTTATACCTGTTATTCCAAATTCTTTTTTTAATACATCATTGAATTTTCTGTCAATAATTTCTATATTTTCAATCTGTAGAATTTTCCACCATTTTTGTTCAATAAAATGCATTCCATATATTTTTAAAGATAATAATTCGTCAAAATTATATTCAAAATGCGTATGAGAAATTGGTTCTGAATAATATGAATTAATGATACCATGTAATTTTTCATCAAGTTCCATATGCAATATGAAACCTTTATAAAAATCATTCGGGAACCCTTTCATTATTTCTTTAAATTCATTAGATGATATTTTATGCAATATATCTCCAATTTCTTTATATTTTTTTTCATTTGCGTAAAAGAATACATCTGGCCCTTGAGCTCCAAGGTATAGTTCCGTGTTCCAATTATTGTGTTTTTTCATTGCGTATATAATATGTGCAAGCATACTTGGCATAAATTCACCTCAAAATTCTTATCCACATACATTTCAAATATAAGCTTTCAGGTATTTGAAGTATCCATGGATGATCGTTAGATTGAGTAATGATATCTATTGCATTTAATCTAATTCCTTCAAATTCAACACTTCTTCTTAAAGATTCTACCAACAAATCTATATCTGCCTGATAGGCGCAGCTACATACGCTTAATATGCCATTATCTTCGAGTTTTAGAATACCGGATCGAGATATTCGTTTGAATATTTGAACGCCTTTATGCCTTTCAGTTTTCTTTTTTATTAAAGATGGTGGGTCTAACATCATAAGATTAAATTTATAATCTGTATTTTCAAGATATTTTTCTACATCTCCATATATTGCTTCGATTTTATCTTCTACACCATTCAATTTTGCATTTTCCTTTAATAATTCAATAGCGTATTCATCTTTATCAACAGCAACAACGCGTTTTGCGCCAAAAACAGCCATGTTTAATGCAAAACCACCTGTATATGAATATCCGTCAAATCCTGTAGCATCTTTTGAATATTGTCTTATATATATTCTATTTTTTCTTTGATCGAAGAAAAAACCAGTTTTTTGGCCATTTTTTATATCGACAATATATTTTATACCTTCTTCTTCAATAGTAAATCTATCTGGTGGATTTTCTCCATATAAAAGACCCACATTTCTTTCAAGATTTTCTTTTGAAGATGTTTCAAAATCACTTCTTTCATATATTCCTTTAATTTCATTTCCAAATAAGTCAATCAATGCATCTATAATTTCATTTTTGAAATTTTCTACACCTTTATTTCTAAACTGAATTACAAGAAATTTTTCATATTTATCTATTATTATTCCAGGAATTCCATCAGCTTCTGCATGGAAAAAACGATATGAATCTCCATATCCTTTTCTTATTAATAATGCGGTTTTGAATTTATTTAAGAAGAAATTTTTATCTATATTTTCATCTTTTAAGGTTAAGATTTTTACAGCAATATTTGAGCTATTTGAAAAAAATCCTTTTCCTATATATTCAAAATCTTTTGAAAAAACATTGCACAATTCACCGTCTTTTTTTTCACCGGTGATTTCGGAAATTTCATCTTTAAAAATCCATAAATATCCATTTTTAATCTTTTTTTCTTTTCCTTTTTTTAAAGTCACTACTATCATAAATCGCCCTGCACATCCAATCTATAGTTTAAAATTTCCTCTTCACTGAAGAAGATTTTCATTTCTCTTTCTGCTTTTTCTGGTGAGTCTGAAGCATGAACAATATTTTTTGTAACACTCATTCCAAATTCTCCTCTTATACTTCCTGGAGAAGCTTTTAATGGATCTGTTGCACCTATTATGTGTCTTACCATTTCTATAACTCTTGGTCCTTCTACTACCATAACAACAGAAGGACCAGATAATACAAAATCAATTAACTCATTATAAAAAGGTTTATCTTTGTGTTCTTCATATAGTTTTTCAGCCTGTTCTCTTGTAAACTGTATCATTTTTAAGGCAATAATCTTTATTCCTCTTCTTTCCAATCTACTGATAACTTCTCCTGTTAATCCTCTTCTTATAGTGTTGGGTTTCAAAAAAATAAATTCTCTTTCTACCATACTTAAATCCCCCCTGTCTCCTTGATTTTACCATTTTCTAATTTTATTGAATAATCACAGTATTGAAGAAGTTTTGATTCGTGAGAAACAACAACAATTGTTTTGCCGATATTTTTTAACTCTTTAAAAAGGTTAAAAACAATTTCTTTGTTTTTTAGGTCTAAACTTCCTGTTGGTTCATCTGCTAAAATTATTTTTGTATCACCAACAATGGCTCTTAAAATACTGGCTCTTTGTTGTTCACCACCAGATATTTCATGAGGATATTTATTTATAATTGATTCTATTCCTAATAAATTAGCATAATCCATAATTTCATTTTTATTTTCTTTTTTTACGCGTATTAATTGAGCTAATCTGGCATTTTCAAAAATAGTGAGCTCGTTTATTAAATTGAAAAATTGAAAAACAAAACCAATTTTTTTCTTATGAAATTCAAAATTATATTCAATTGTTCCAGTTTGAATTTTTAATAAGTTTCCAATTAAAAATAATAAAGTGCTTTTCCCGCTTCCAGAATGACCATAAATGCCGAAATATGAATTTTCCGGAATTGAAAAATTTATATTTTCTAAAACATTATGATTTCCATCATATGAATATGAAATATTTTTTATCTCAATAATATTATTCACCATGAAGCACCTCTACAATATCAAAAGAAAGAAGCTTTCGAGATGAAATAAAAGAAAAAGTAAAAGATAATAATGTGATAAATATAAAGGCTAATATTATATCTGTTGAGGATAAATAAAATGGGATTTTATCGATATAGAAGATATTTTGTGGTATAGGAATATTAACATTTTCAAGTATTTTTACTGTAATTATTGATAAGATGCTTCCAAAAACAAATCCTACAAGAGCAATTATCATACTTTCTCCAATAAAAACCATAGCTATTTTTTGTTTTCCCATACCAAGCGATTTTAAAATTCCAATTTCTCTTTTTCTAACAAAAATAGAGTACATAACAGAATTTGAAATGCTAAATCCGCTCATAAAAACTACAAAAAAGGTAATTAACATTGCAAAATATGAATCCATTTCAACGGCTTTGGCAAAATTTTCATTTTGCTCTTCCCAGGTTGTAGATAAGATTCCATTTAAATATTTACTTTTAATTTCCTGAGCTTTTTCTGGATTTTTTAAGTAGATACCTATATAATTATAAGATTTTTTAGTTGATTCTTGTAAAATGAAAGCAGAATCTACAATGTATATTCCTGATTTGAATATTCCAGAAACTTTTAGTATTTTCATCTTAATATTTCCAGAGTCATCTGTATATATAAGATTTAAATTGTCCCCAATATCTATATTTAAATTTTGAGCTAAAGCATTTCCTATTACTGCTTTTTCAAAGGAACCTTTTACCAATAACTTTTTAAATATTGTTATATCATCTACTTCCATTAAACTTGCGCCGATTTTTTTACCGTAAATATTAAAAAAACCCTGATATGTGGAAAATTTTATTCTTGAAATTTCTTCAGGAATTTTTTTGTTATATTGTTGAAAAATGGTGATGTGTGGATTAAAAGAGGTAATAGACCTTATTAACAAAACATCAAAACCTTTTATTACAGATATAACAACAATCATTCCCCAAACACCTATCAAAATGGATAAAAAAGGAAACAAGAAATGTTTCCTGTTTTTTTTCAAAAATCCTTTAATAAGTATAACTATTTCTTTCATAAATTACTCCCCACTAATATAATAGCATCTGATTTTAAAGTGTTATAGTAATTATTGCTTAAAAATTTTATCAGAGAAAAATACACCATCTCATTTCCTTTTATATCAACAATTTCAAAGGTTTCATTTTTATATCTTTTGCGTATTTCTTCTAATATCTTTTCCTTGTATTCCGGAGTTTTTATAAATATGTATGATTTATTATGTTTTATTCCATCGACATTTGGAAGTATATCTACTATTTCAATTAAATATCCACGCGCATTTGTCCATCTGTTTCTGGTTACAGTATAAAAACTTAAACCAAAACTTTCCATGTTGTTTATTAATGTTACCCATATTTTCTTATTTTCTTTTGGTTCTTCAAATTTTACAAGGTATTGATGCATATATTCTGCATTTTTGGAAGAAAGCTTTACGTAATCATTAACGATTTCAACAGGCAAATTCAAAAAATTAATTTCTGCATTTTTTGAAACCAGAAACAGAGAGAATAATTTTTTAAAATCAAATGAATTTACTGTGTTTTTTAAAACTATATCAATGGATTTAATTATTTTTGACATTCCTGAGCTTTTTGCTGCGTTCATTAAGGCGAATAATACGTCCTTTTGTCTTTGAATTCTCCCTAAATCACCCATTGCATCATGTCTAAAACGAGCGTAATATAAAAGCTCTTCTCCATTTAAATAGTTATATCCCTGCTTAAAGTCTATATGCAAATTTTGATGATAATCCTCATAATACATATCTTTTGGAACGTATATTCTTACAGGTGCAAAAAGATTTCCGACTTCTTTAAATAATCCATAGTCAAAAACAAGATAATCAGATATTTTCACCTTAAACATATTTTCTAATAAATTTATTAATTCTTTAGCGCCGTATTTTACATATATTGCATTTACTCTTAAAGTGTTGTTATTTATAGTAACAAGTAAATCTCTGGGAATTGGTAAAACCAGTATTTTTTCTTTTTTTGTATTTACTCCAACTAACAATATAGAATCTGTCCTTGAAACCTTTTCATTAACATCTGTTGTATCCATCCCAAGAACTAAAAAATAATATGTTTCAGGAAGTTTTTCTATATTTGCATATGTTTTTACAAAAGGATATATCATGGAAATGATAACCATGATTGAGAAAATAATTCCCAGAAAATACATAAAATATTTCATTTAATCACTCCATAATAGTCTTCAATGATTCAATATTAGTTTTATCTATATAATTCCTTTTTACATCTTTTTTTAAGTCTGGTAAGTTAATCTCTATTGGCTGAGATAAAAGTGTTTTTATTTCCAATTTATCATAACCAGTAATTGAATATTTTGAAAAAGCCTGTAATAATGCAAACATTCCATTATAAGAGATATTTGTGCTACCATCTTTTCTGATTATGTCTATTAACTTATTAATTGTAAACATATCCATGAGTCCTGATTTTCGAGTTTTTAATGTATCAAAGAAATTATCGATGGTTGTTCCACTTCCCTTTAACTTTGCAACTAATGAAGGAACTGTATCTTTTTTTACTGAAAAGTAGTATTTTATTGTTGATGGATTGATTTCAAAAATTTCTTCAAAATTTGTTAGAGCTTCCTCCGGTTTTAAAGAATCAATATAAAGGTTTTTTTCTGAATAATAAACATTATCAGGACTCTTTACAATAAATATTTTTCTTGAATTATTTTTTATTCTAACAAAATAAATTTCCGTATTCTTTCCATCTTCATATGAAATGAGATAACTAATTGAGTCGGCCTTTAATTCTGTGCTGTTTTTTAAATTATTGTAAAAATAATATACTCCACCAATACCTGCAATTATTATAATTAATAAAATTATCCATATAAGACTTCCTGATGAACCTCTTCTTGTATTTCCAACCTGTAATCTTGTTGCCACTTACTCCACCTCCATAATATTATAATTCCATGCTTCAACAGTTTCATACAGCAATAAATGTTTTTTTTCAATAGCATAAATTATTTTATTTTTTAATATTTCTATATAAGCTTTTTCAATATCTCTTTTTGCTAATTCTCTCAAATACTCAACATTTTCATAATTCCTTGTAGGTTCAATTGAATCTGAAATAAATAATATCTTTCCAATTATATTTGTATTAAAGCATTTACAGCCACTTGTATGAAAATATATAGCCTCATAAATATCATTACAAATATTATATTTTTTTTTCAAGAATTCAGCGGCTATTTTTCCATGCAATAATATTGGATTTTTGACTTCTGCCTTGGAGAGTTCCAATCCATAACTTTTTGCCATATTTAAGAAACGATAAGGTTTCACATCCCTAAAAAGGTCATGCCCAAAGGCGGCTATTTCAGCTTTTAATTCAGATACACCATATAGGTTTGCGAGTATTTTTGACATATATGCTACACCCATAATATGTTTTAATCTATAAGGGCTTACGAGTTTATTTAATAGTTCTTTTATTTCTTCTTTTATTGTTTCCAATATATCACCTCATAAAATTTCAAATTCTGAAGAATAAAGTGTAAAACCTTCTGTTTCTATTTCTTCTTCTATGGTTTCAAAAAAGGATATAAGGAAATCTTTATCTTTGGAAAGCGTAACTATAGATATTTCAAGCAATTGTTTATTGTCATGGAAATCGCTTTCAGTTATTGCAAGATTAAATTTTTTTCTCAGTTTATTTATAAGTCGTTTTACAATGCTTCTTTTTTCTTTTAATGAATGTACATCAAATAATCTAATTTGATAATATGCCAATAAAACTCTCATATTCACCACTTTTTATATTCGATTTTATCTTCGATGTATTCTTCAAATCTTGCCATAATAAATAAAAGATCAGATAATCTATTTACGTATTTTATAAGGTATTCATTTACTTTATTTTTTTTAGAAAGAGTTATTATTCTTCTTTCTGCACGCCTTGCTATAGTTCTACAAATGTCAAGTTTTGCTGATTGTATAGTTGTTCCAGGTATAACAAAGCCTTTTAATTGCACTGCATCTTCAAAATAATGGACAAGTTTTGTGATTTCATCTACATCTTCTTTTGTTATTGGTTGAACAAAAAGTTTGCTTTCAGATGCAAGTTCTCCTGCAACCCTGAAAAGGTTATCTTGAACTTTGTGGATAATATCTTTTACTTTATAGGATTTTACATAATGTTTTGCTTCTCCTAAAAAAGATGATAATTCATCAATAGTTCCGTATGCTTCAACCCTGGCATCATCTTTGTCTACTCTTTCGCCAGACCATAAACTTGTTTGACCTTTATCTCCACCGCCAGTGCTAATTGACATTATCTTCCTCCTTCCAGAATCTTTTTCACATATATTATACCATTTTAAGTTACAAAAACAGAAATTAAAATTCAAAAAGTTTTTGAGAAAATAAAAAATACCGCCAGAAGATTTTTCAACTGGCGGTATTTTTATAAAATTATGAGTTTATTATTTCCATATATCTGTCCACAAATGCCTGAACTTCATGCATACCAAAGTTTCTATAGAAACGTGTAATTTCTTTATTATCCTCATCAACAAATACAAGTGTTGGTACAGAGAAAACAAGCATTTGACCTGCGACTTCCATTTTTTCATCAATATCCACATATTCTACTTCAATATTGTTTTCTGCCATTAAAGCTTCGACCTTTGGCCATAATGCCTTACATGTTCTGCATGTTTTGTTTGCAAAGTACATAGCTTTTATCATTTCATAACCCCCTTACTTTTTATTTTTTCTTTCAGGGGGATTTTAACAAATAGACTTTAAATATTAAAGAAATTTTGTTAACAGTGCTTGAAATTTAAAATTCAATATATTCTCCTGGTTTTAAAATTTCACAATTTACTCCGAGACTTTCTACTTTTGTTTTAAATGCCTGTGGATCAGCACTGATAATATCCCATGTATTATAATGGAATGGAACTACTACTTTTGGTTTTATCATCTTTGTTGCAATTACTGCATCTTCAACATCCATTACGAAATTTCCGCCAATAGGTAAGAATGCAATATCAATATTTTCAAGTTCCAATAATTCCATATCTTTAGTTAATCCTGTATCACCAGCATGATAAATCTTTTTTCCATCTATTTCTACAATAAATCCTCCAGGATTACCACCATATATTATTTTATCTCCTTCTATAATTCCAGAACCATGTAAAGCAGGGGTCATTTTTAATGAACCAAAATCAAATTGTTTTCTTCCTCCTATATGCATTGGGTGTATATTTTTTACTCCTTTTGAACCAAGATATTCACAAATTTCAAAGTTTGATATTACAACTGCTCCAGTTTTTTTCGCAAGCTCTACTGTATTTCCAAGATGATCTAAATGACCATGCGTTACAAGAATATAATCTAATTCTTTTACATCGTCAACTTTTAGTGTTGATTGTGGATTGTCATTGAGAAAAGGGTCAATAATAAACTTTTTGCTTCCTTCTATTAATACTGTAGCATGCCCGATAAAAGTTACTTTCATAGTATCCCCTCCTTAGCCGATGTTAATACTGATTCCAATGTATATACAATATAACAACAACAAAATTAACCCCTTAAAAAATCCCATTTCTCTTTTTCTAAACATAAATAATTCTGTTAATATTATTATTCCAACCATATAATAAGCATCGAATATTACATTTCTATCAGGTACAATTGGATGAATACTTGCAGAAATTCCAAGAACAACTAAGATATTAAAAGCATTAGAACCTATTAAATTGCCAACAAGAATATCGTTTGTTCCTTTTTTTGCTGCGATAATACTTGTAACAAGTTCTGGTAAAGAAGTTCCTAAAGCTATAATAGTTACACCAATAAGTGTTTCGGACAATCCCATCGCTATAGCCAGTCCTGATGCTCCATTAACAGTTACGTCTCCACCAATAGCCAACATTACAATACCAAGCAATGATAAGAATGTAATTTTACCCCAGGACATATCTTTAGTTTCTACTTCATTTAATTCTTCAGAAAATTGTTCCTGAAAGGTTTTATCCATTTTTGCCATATTATACATATAAGCTATAAATATAATTAAGTATGTAAGTAGCATAAAACCATCGTAATTTGAGAGAGAACTATTTCCATCAAGCAACATAAATAACAATGTCATAGAAATAAGAATAACAAACGGTATTTCATATAATAAAGTGCTTTTTTTTATTATGCTCTTTCTAACCATCGATGAAAGCCCAAGAATTAAAGCAATATTTGCGATATTACTTCCTATTACATTTCCTAAAGCAATACCTGCTGAACCTTTAAAAGCAGCACTTATACTAACAAATAATTCTGGAGCACTTGTGCCAAAAGCAACTAATGTTAGTCCTGTAAATAATTCTGAAACTCCCATTTTTCTTGAAAAGCCAACAGCACCGCTAATAAGATAATCTGCACCTTTTATTAGTAAAATCATTCCAATCACTACAAGGACAAAATCCAATAACAATTATTCCATCTCCTTTCTGTATTTATCCAAAAGACTAAAAAACTCATCATCAGACATCTTTTTATTATAATATTGTTCTTTAAAAGTAGATATAAATTGATATATATTATTCACCAATATAGGATAATCTAAAACTTTACTATATATATCCGCATTTTTAGCTTTATCTTCAATAACTTTTTTATACAAATTTCGGTTTGTTGATTTTAAATAGTTTAACCTTATTGCTTCAGCAATTAATTCAGGCCATATATCGTTTTTTTTCTTTTTTTGTATTTTATATCCAAAAACATAGTGCGAGAGTTCGTGCACAAAAATACCGTTTTTGAAATCGATATTTCTTAGAAATATATAGTTCGGATAAAGAAAAAAGGATTGTGCATATTCATTATTAAATATATATAACTCTTCTGGAAGTTCAATATTTACTGATTTTAGGAAAATAATTCCCTCTGTTATATAAGAAACATCGAAATTATCTTCATAATATATTTTAGTATTATCTAAAAGAATTTTATTTTCAGGAATTGAATATGCAATATATAACTTATTTGTATATCTTACTTCAAAATCAGTGTTTATTTTAATTGGTATATGTATAGTATAGTTTTTCTGAAAATTAATAAGCATAATTTCATCTATTTTTATTCTTTTTATTCCAAAATTATATTCAGTAAAATCTTTCCCATTGAAAAACTCTATAGTTTCAAAGGGATTTAAATTAATTATGGTAATGCTATCCTTTTTAAAAATTATAAAGTTAAAGAGAAATAGAAAAATTACCAGGAGAAAGAGATAAATCCTTCGAGATTTCCACCAACCCATTTTTTATCACCTATTTTTATATGTGTTTTTCCAAGATGCGGTTGAGTTAAATATACATAATTTTCAAAAGCCTTTATATTATCGATATTTTCAATTTCAAAATTAGGATTTATAATTACATTTAATTTTTTATTATTATCTTCAATATTTGAATTTACAGCAATTATTTTGCCGCTATTCAATTTTAATTCAAAATCTTTTTTTATTTCCAATTCTTCAAAAGGTTTTTGAATAAGTAATTGATATTTCTTTTGATAAAATTGCCCTGTAATAATTGTTAAATTATTATAGTCTGCAATTGCTGATAGGAAATCAGATATTTGTTCTAATTCATCATCGTTTATAGAACCATTTTTAAAAGCATTTCCGTTTATAAACATAAAAGAAGGATTTTTATGATAAACAAAATCTACCATTCCTTCAATAAACTCTATATTTTCTTCAAGGGAATTTAAAGGGTTAAACTGCAAAACAAGAAAATTCAAGTTCATAATTCACCTCCGAAAGTTTTTCTTTCTATAATTATATTATAAAACAAAAATATGACATTTCAAATAAAAAAATGAACGTTATGTCGGAAAACTTATAAAAAAAATAATATTTAGGTGTAAAATATAATTGTTAATTAATTTTAAAAGGGGTGGAGATTGTGAGAAAACAACTTTATCGTTCGAGAAAGGATCGTGTAGTTGCAGGAGTTTGTGGTGGCATTGCTGAATATTTTGATATAAGTTCTATTATAGTAAGATTAATATGTATAGCTTTATTTTTAAGTAATGGTATTGGAATATGGGTATATATTATTGCGTGGTTAATAATCCCTACGGAACCTTTAAATAACAAGTTTGAAACTGAAACTATTGAAGGAAAAAACTATAAAAAGAGAAATAGAGAGATGGAAAGCATATTTATAGGCTCAGCGTTTATTATAATTGGAATACTTCAAATACTTTATAATTTTTTTCCTGAAATTGTTCATTTTTCTTCAGCTCTAATAGCAGGTATAATACTTGTATTTTTGGGTATATATTTAATCTACAATGAATGGGGTGAAAAAAGATGAAATATGTAATGGGGATATTTTTCGTATTAATGGGTATTTTTCTTATTTTAAATGGTTTTGACATTGATTTATTTACAAGAATAGTTTTCAATTTCACAAGATTCTGGCCGTTTATTTTTATTATGATAGGAATTTCCATATTATCTTCAACCAAAAAGCTAAAATGGATGAAGCATCTTAATACTGTAGTTGGAATTATATTTATTTTACTCTTATTATTCTGGAATAAAAATACCTTTGATACATCTTTTTCATTTGATTATAATGAAGAGAAATATGAAAAAAATTATTTTGAAATATTGCCAGATGAGTATGAGAATAAAACCTTTAAAATGGATTTTTCTGCAGTAACTGTAAAAGTAAATATTAGAGATGATATAGATAAAATAGAAGGAACATATTATGGTCCTGAGCCTCTTGAAATAAGGAATAATGGTAATGTAATAAAGATTAATTCTGATACTTTTTTAAAAAACGGATATAAAATTATTTTGGATCTTCCTTCAAAATATACATATAATTTTGATATTAATGCAGGTGCCGCTAACTTTGAATTAAAAGAACAATATAATAATATAGAAAAAATTTCAATAGACGCTGGTGCCGCTAATATAAAAGGAGAAATAAGAGAAGGATTTAACATTCCGCTTGTAATAAATACAGATAGCGGAGCTTTGAAATTATCTTTGAAAATACCAGAAAACAGCACATATTTTTATTCTCTTGATGGTTTGGTGAAAAATACTCATATTGATTCTGGATTGATAAAAACAGATATTAATCCAGATATAAGAATTATTTCTGATAGTGGAGTTTCAAGTATCGCATTGAAAGTGATAGAAGAGTAAATAAATTCTGGGGGCATTTGATATGAAAAAAATAATTGAGATTAAGCACTTAAAAAAGTATTATAAAAATGTTAAGGCTGTAGATGACATTTCCTTTGATGTATACGAAGGTGAAGTGTTTGCTTTTTTGGGGCCAAATGGTGCAGGAAAAACCACTACACTTGAAATTATAGAAGGACTTAGAAAAAAGGATTCCGGAGAAATAATATATTTTGATAAATATACTGACCCTTCGGATAATTACATAAAACAAAGAATAGGTGTTCAATTACAAAACAGTGCTTTTTTTGATAACCTTACAGTATATGAAACATTAAAAATGTTTGAAGGTTTATATCCCAAAACCAGAGAAGCGGATGAAATACTTGAAATTATGTCATTAAATGAAAAGAAAAATTCAAAAGTAAAGAAATTGTCCGGTGGTCAAAAGCAACGTCTTGCTATAGGCATTGCTTTAATCAATGATCCTGATATACTGTTTCTCGATGAACCAACTACAGGACTTGACCCACAGTCAAGAAGAAATATATGGGAAATTGTTTTAAACCTTAAAAAAGCTGGTAAAACCATAGTTTTAACCACACATTATATGGAAGAAGCTGAATATCTTTCAGATAGAGTTTACATAATAGATCATGGAAAAATAATTGCAAATGGCAGTGTTAATGAATTAATTAAATCTCTAAATAAAAAATCAATTATTACATTTGAAACAAAAACACCTGATCTTTTTTTAGATAAGTTTAGAGAAATAAATGTTACGAATGAAAAAGTGGAAATAGAAACAAATGAAGTTGAAAAAGTATTATTTGAAATATTGAATTTAACAAAAAAATCAGAAATTACTGTTGATAACTTAACTATAAGAAAACCAAATCTTGAAGATGTTTTTCTACATCTTACCGGTCGTTCATTAAGGGATTGAGGTGAATGACTATGTCTAAATTAATCATATTGACTAAATCAATGTTAAAAAACAATATTAGATCGTTTGATAGTTACTTTTGGGCATTTATCTTTCCTGTGGTTCTTTTTGTTATCTTTGTAATGATTTTTGATAATATTAATTATAGTGAAGACCTTTCTTTTAATTCATTAAAAGCAGGAATTGTATATGAAAAAAAACTTACAGGATTTGGGAAAACCATTATCTCTCAAATGCTTAAACATACAAATTTCAAAACAGAAAATATAAATACTTTAGATGAAGCATTAAATGAATTGAAAAATAAAAAATTGGATATTATAATTTACTTTCCAGATGATTTTTCTTTAAATCTTAATTCTTCATTGTTTGGAATAAAACAAAAAGAAGCAAATGTGGATATATATTATGTAGAAGGCAGAAATAACTCAGAAATATTAAAGGAAATATCAAAAATCTTTTTTGAATACTCAAATATAGAGATAATAAAAAATGTAAAAAAAATAAAAGAGCCTGAAATAAAAAAAATTGCTATAGATTCAAAAGATGTTTTTAGATATAGGGATTTTTTATTTCCGGGAATATTGATTATGTCCATAATGTCTATAGGATTCTTTTCAATTCCATATGACATATTATTTTCGAGGGATTCTGACATTAACAAGAAAATGCTAACCACACCGGTAAATGGTTTTACATATTTCTTGAGTATACTTTTAAGTGATTTAATTATAGTAATGTTATCTAGCATATTTTTATTTTTAGCTGGAATTATAATGCATGTTTCTTCAGAATTTTTCTCTGTAAGATTTTTTCTCTTATACCTTTTTTCTATAATTACTATTTTTTCTTTTGGATTGTTAATAACAGCATTTTCGAAAAATATTAGTTCAACTATGTCAATTTTAAATATTCTTTTTCAAATATTTATGTTTTTAGGGGGATTATATTTTCCTGTATTTAATATTCCCTGGGCAATAAAATGGATAGTATATATAAACCCTATTACATATCTTGTAGAAGGTATGAGAAGAACAATAGGAATGAATATATCTCCTATTTCAAATGCCTGGCTAATAATAGTTCCGATGCTATGGATTATTATGTCTTTTATGGCGTTTTCAATAAAATATAGGAAGGTGATGGGATATGAATAAGATTTATATTTTAAGCAAATACATCACCAGAGATATAATAAAAAATAAAGGGGATATGTTCTTTGTTATATTTTTTCCTGTAATATTACTTATTATTTTTGGTTTTGTTTTTGAACAGCAAAATTCTAAGTCTATTGTTGCATTATATGCTGATAGTAACTATTATAAAAATGAATTAGATAAAATATACAATGTAATTCCGGAAAAGTCTGAAAACGATGTAAAAGATTCAGTAAAAAAAGGAAAAGCAAATATTGGAATATATATTTCGGAATATAATGCAATTATTTTCTATAATTCTTCAGATATAAAAAATTCTCAGGATATAAATTTTCTCGAGTTAACCTTAAAAAAATTACTTATAAAAAATCGTTCTAATATTAAAAATGATTATATAGTTGTCAGAGAAAATAAAGTATTAACAACTGAAAAAGAGCATGAATATATAGACTTTCTTTTAGCTGGTTTAATTGGGATTTCCTTACTTTCAAATGGAATGTTTTCTGTTATTACATTGTTTGGGAAATATAAAAAACAGAATATATTAAAACGTTTTATACTAATTCCAATGAATCCAATTGAATTTGTGATTGGATTTTCAATATCAAGAATTTTTATGACATTTATTTCCTCAATAATACTTATATATGCCGGAAAAATAATATTTTCTTCTACAATAACAGTTAATTGGAATGCGTATATTATATTAGCTTTAAATGCTACATTTGGAATGATGGGGCTTGGCTTATTGTTTTTATTCTTTTTTAAAAATACTGAGACAGCACAGAATGCTGCTTCTGCATTCTTTACATTAATGATGTTCTTTTCCGGAGTATATTTCCCTATAGAATTTTTACCCAAATATTTTCAACCATTATCCTATATACTTCCAACAAAATATGTTATAGATGGAATTCGTTATACATTTGGAATTGACAATATGAAAATTCAATATCTTGTTTTTTTAAATATCGTCTTGTTAATAACAGGAATTTTTCTTCTCATAATTGCATCAAAAAAATTCTTAATGCCGGAAAAGTGAGATAAAAATAGCAAAAAAAATAAAAAGAGAGGGAATTATCTCCCCTCTCTTTTTTATGTTTATTATAAATTCTTAATTACCATAGCAGTTCCCATTCCGCCGCCTATACATAATGAAGCAAGACCATATTCGAGATTTCTCTTTTTCATTTCATAAAGCAATGTAACGGTGATTCTGTTTCCAGAGGCTCCTATTGGATGTCCTAAAGCAATAGCTCCACCATTTACATTTGTTCTTTCCATAAACCAGTCTTTTGAAAGGCCATATTTTTCTCCGAGTTCTTTTATTACTGCTAATGATTGTGCTGCAAATGCTTCATTTAATTCCAATAATTCCATTGCTTCTAACTTTATGCCTTTCTTTTCAACAAGGTTTGTTATAGCTGCAACAGGACCAATTCCCATTATACTTGGATCAACGCCACCTTGCTCATATGCAACTATTTCTGCTAATGGAGTTAAACCGTATTTCTTTACGGCTTCTTCTGAAGCAAGGATTATTGCACTTGCACCATCGTTGATTCCTGAAGAATTACCTGCTGTTACTGAACCATCTTTTTTAAATGCTGGCCTAAGTTTTGCAAGTGTTTCCTTTGTAGTTCCAAATCTCGGATATTCGTCAGTATCAAATATTATTGTTTCTTTTCTTGTTTTTACTTCTACAGGAACAATTTCATCTTTGAATTTTCCTTCCTTGATTGCTTTTTCAGCTCTTTGCTGACTTGTTGCAGCAAATTCATCCTGTTCTTCTCTTGTAAGATTGTATTTTTCAACAAGGTTTTCTGCTGTAATTCCCATATGATATTGATTAAATACATCTGTTAATCCGTCGTATACCATATGGTCAATCATTTCAATGTTTCCAAATTTTAATCCGGCTCTTGCTTTTGCTGGTAATAACATTGGAGCATTTGACATACTTTCCATACCAGCTGTTACAACAATATCTGAATTACCTAGTTTTATTTCATTTGCGCCAAGCATAATTGCTTTCATACCGCTTCCACATACCATATGAACTGTATATGCAGGTCTGTCTACAGGAATTCCTGCGTATATTGCAGCCTGTCTTCCTGGTCCCATACCCTGACCGGCCATTAATACATTACCAACTATTGTTTGATCAACATCTTCAGGTTTTAATCCAGCCTGCTCTAAAGCACCTTTTATTGCGACAGCACCTAATTCAGCTGCTTTTTTGTCTTTTAATGTTCCAAGAAAACTTCCAATTGCTGTTCTTTTTGCACCTACAATATATACTTTACTCATTATTTATTTCCCCCTTTTTTTACTTTTATTTATTTTTAAAGTATAAGTCCTCCATCTACACCAAGTACTTGACCTGTTATAAATTTAGCTTCATCACTTGCAAGGAAACATACGGCATTTGCTATATCTTCAGGATCCCCCATTTTTCCAAGAGGTGTTTTGCTTACAACATAGTCTATAACCTTTTGAGGTACCACTTCTGTCATAGGAGTTTTTATAAATCCTGGTGCAACTGCGTTAACCCTTACCTGAGCACCCTTTCTTGCAAATTCTTTTGCCCATGTTTTTGTCATTGCAATTACACCACCTTTTGTTGCTGCGTAATTTGTTTGACCAACATTTCCATAAATACCAACTACGGAAGAAATATTTACAATAGCGCCTTTTCCGGCTTTCATCATTTCAGGTGCAAAGAATTGTGTCATATTGAACACACCTTTTAAGTTTACATCAATTACAATATCCCAATCTTCTTCTGACATTTTTTGAATTAATGCATCTCTTGTTATACCAGCATTATTTACAAGTACGTCAACATGTCCTTCTTCTTCCATTACTTTATTTTTAAACTCCTCTATTGCTTTTCTATCGGTTACATTTAATACATAACCCTTTACATTTGAATATTCTTTTTCTAAATCTTTTAATGCTTCTTCATTTAAATCACAAGCATATACTACTTTTGCGCCTTCTTTTGCAAATTTTTCAACCATTGCTTTTCCGAGACCTCTTGCTCCACCTGTTACTATACATACTTTTCCTTCCATTCTCATTTTTTCAACCTCCCATTTATGTTGAATTATTTATTTTTTCCTTCCTGTATTCTTCTGTATAATTCCTGTGCAATATATGAAGCAACATCATCAGCATATGTATTTGGACCAAATCCTGCGTCATAACCTATTTCCTTTACAAGTTCATGTGTAATTCTTGGACCACCGGCTATAAGAATTACTTTATCCCTTATTCCTTCAGCTTCCAATATTTCCACAAGTTCTGTAAGATTCTTTATATGAATATCCTTTTGTGTTACTGTCTGGGATACAAGTAATGCATCTGCATTGAACTCTATAGCCTTTGCAACAAATTCTTCATTTGGAACCTGACTGCCGAGATTTAAAGCTTCAAACATTTCATATCTTTCAAGGCCATAATGCCCTGCATATCCTTTCATGTTCATAATTGCATCTATTCCAACTGTATGTGCATCTGTTCCAGTACTTGCACCAATTACTCTTATTTTTCTTCCGATATTTTTTCTTATAAATTCATCTGTTTCTTCCATTGACCATGTTGTTGATTCAACCTTTGGAACATGGATTGCTGTGTAATCTACTGTATGCGTACAGCTTCCGTAAGCAATTATAAATGTAAAGTCTTTTGTAAGTTCTTTATGATATACAACCATTGGATCTTCGAGCCCCATTTTTTTCATAAGCTGTTTTGCAGCTTCTACAGCTTCATCACCATCTGGAACTGGCAAAGTAAAGCTCAATTGTACTTTACCATCGTTCATAGTATCTCCATATGGTTTTATTGCCTTTAAGTTTAATGTTTTATCAAAATTCTTTTTTTCTGTTGAATATAATCCTCCACTCATGGTCTTTCCGCCTCCAACATCTTTTTGATAAATGGATTAAAGTAATGTGTTCCTTTTTCAAATACACCGTCTAAACCTTTACCGCCGTCTATAGGTCTCTTGATATTTGCAAATGTGCCTTTTGAAAGAGAAACAAACAATCCATCTTTTACCATTTTTTCAAGTAATTCTATTGATTCATCGAGTACTTTTTGTGCTCTTTTCTGGATAATTCCATCTTTTTTGAATTCTATTTCATCACCGATATTTTTTAGGTTATTGAAGATATATCTTGCATTTTCAATTGAAAGATATCTGTCTGACATAAATGGTGTGTGTATTGCTTCTGTTAACATACCAAGCAATTGAATTCCCTGATGTGTCCAGATTGATATAACATTGAATAATGCATCCTGAACATGACCTCTGAAAATATTTCCTGTCATATATTTTGTTGGTGGCATATATTTTAAAGGTGCTTTAGGGAATATTTCTCTTAGCATCTGTGCCTGTGCCAATTCGTATAAAAATCCATTTGTAAGGTCAGGATTCATTTCAAATGCATGTCCTAATCCCATTTGTTCTTCCGGTATTCCTGCCATTAAAGCGAGTTGCTCATTTATTAAATCTGAAGTTAATACAGTATGTGCTTCTTCATAGGCATCAGCTGTTGTAAGATAATTATCTTCGCCAGTATTTATTATAATGCCGGAAAAACCATTTATTACCCTTGAGAAGTATTGGTCAATTATTGTTCTTTGCATATTTATATCTCTAAATAATATTCCATATAATGCATCATTAAGCATTACGTCTAATCTTTCAATAGCTCCCATAGCTGAAATTTCTGGCATACATAATCCTGATGCATAATTAACGAGTCTTATATATCTTCCAACCTCTTCTCCAACTTCATCAAGAGCTTTTCTCATTATTCTGAAGTTTTCCTGTGTTGCCATTGTTCCACCAAATCCTTCTGTAGTAGGGCCATATGGAACAAAATCAAGCAAACTCTGACCAGTAGTTCTAATAACAGCAATTATATCTGCACCCTGTCTTGCTGCAGCCTGGGCCTGAACAACATCTTCATATATATTTCCTGTTGCAACAATTACATATAAATATGGCTGAGGACCTTCTCCGAGTTTTTCTATATATTCATTTCTCTTTTTTCTATTATTTTGTATAAGTTCTATCATTGAGTTCACATAAGGTTCAATAGCTTCTCTAATTTTGTCATCAGAATTTATTTTTAATTTTGAAAGGTCAAGTTCTTCCTTTGCTATTTTTTCAGCTATTTCCTGTGGTGTATAGCCTGTTTCTATTATTGCATTTCCAATTAAATAAGCAGCACCTTCTTTTAATAATCCTTTTTCTTTTATATGGTCTACAACTACGTTTGGTAATGGAACTTCATTTTCATCTACTCCATCTATTCCCAATAATCTACATACAGTTCTTTCTACTGAAACTGTGGAACGTTTATCTACGAAATTTTGAACATCTTCAGCTATTTTCCTTGCAAGACTTCTTGCATATTCAACCTTTTTAAAATCAAGTCCTAATTTACTCATGGAATGTTTCCTCCTTTTTTATTCTTTCAATAGTATCGAGTAACTCTTTGTCAATATTCAAAAGTCTGGCTATTGTTATTGCTTCTTCAGGAACTATTTCTTCGTTTTCCTCGATTAATGAATAATCGATTATTTCGGTTATATTTTCAGGATTTATATTTTCTGTTAGTTTTTCCTTTTTTATTCCTTTTATTCTTAGTTTTCTAATCCCTTTATCTGCAACGTTATTAAAGTGTGTAGTGATAAGAGATATGGATTTTTTATTGTTTAATATTTCTATGACGCCCTTTACTATTAATTTGCCTTCATGTGGATTCGTGTTTCTTGCAAGTTCATCAAGGAGTATAAGAGCATTTTCATCAGTTTTGATATATTTTAGTATTTCGTTAATTTTTAGCATTTCTGCTGCATATGATGAAAGACCTGAGAATAATGATTGATAATCACCGGAAATAAGAAAGATTTTATTGACAGGATATAGCTTTGCGCTTTTTGCTGGTATATAAAATCCATATTGAAACAAATTTTGCAATAAAGCTATGGTTTTTAATATTACTGTTTTTCCTGTCATATTGGCTCCGGTAATTAATGTAACTCCGGGTTTTAAGGTTATATCAACGGGCTGATACTCTTTATGTTCTTCTTCCAGTTTTTCTTTTATAACAGGATTAAACATCCCTTTTATTTCATATGTTTCTGATATTTCCGGTTTTGTAAGATTAAACTTTTTGGTAAAATAAGCTTTAGCAATTGTAAAATCCAATTCCGCTATATCTCTCAATCCCTGTTCTATATCAGAAGCATACGTTCTTAATTTCTTAGAAAGTTCTTCTCTTATCTCATCTTCAATTTGCATTTCTAATTCATATAGTTGTTCTCGTTCTTCTTCATTATCAGTCTTTTTTCTTTTTTTTCTTATTTCTGATAATTCATGTGAGTATGAATCATAGATATAGAATGTTGATAATCTATTTCCATCTGGATCGAGGATATTTATTACTTCATTTAGAGTTGGAAATGAAAGAAAATCCAAAGGATTTATTTTTTTAATTTCTTCATATGTAAGAGCAAATGATTTTAATTCAAATAATTCAATATCGTCAAGTATATAACCGGATTTTAATCTTTCAGTTGTTCCAGAGATATCCTTTATATTCATTAATTTTAGTTTTATATTTTCTATTGTATCTTTTTTATTCTCATAAGCTTTTATAGCTTTTTCAAGCTTGATAATTTCATTGTTTATTTCATCTTTTGATTTAAGAAATTCTATATTTCTTAAAAATTTTTGTCCCAGAGGGGTTATTATTTCCAGTTTTTTAAAAAGATATTCTAATTCAACCATAATTTATCTTCCCTTACATTTATTATTGGAAGGTTTATATGCTCTTTTAATCTTTCTTTTATTACTTTTGAATCAAGCATATAGCCTCGTGGTGAATATGGGTTTATTGTTATTGCAATTAAATTTGTTTTTTGCAATACCGATATCTTTCCCCCTTTTTTTATAAATCTTCTGTATGTTTCAGGGGTTATGAATATCTTTGTGAAATCATTTACTATTATTTCAGTTTCGTTTAATCCCTTTTGTTTTGTAAGATAATCAAGGAATTTATCGGTTAATGCACCTGTTATATATATCTTTTTACCATATTCCAATATATGTTTGTCGAGCGATTTAAAGGATAGTAATGATTTTATGGGCAATTTTGTTATTTTATTATTATCTATAACATATACTCCATCTTCTACTTCTGGAATTTTACCGTTATATTTTTCAAGTTGTATCATTTCTACCACATGCTTTGTTTTTTTTACTAATTCGTTTATATTTATTGTTAATGCTGCTCCTGTTGCAAGAATCATTGCGTCAGTTATAGTGGGAGAAGCGGGGCTGAGCCTTGATAGCGCCCCATCTACCAAAACCTGTTCAGCCCCAAGCTCAAGCATTTTATTAATCACTTTCTTTATATTTTTTGTGTTTTGAGGACCTGCTAATATAATCTTTCCTCTTTCTTTAGCTTTTGCAATTACTATTCTTCCAATAGATGTACGTATATCTTCAATGCTTAATATTTCAGCAAGGAATCTTTTTTGTCTGTAGAATTTCTCGGCAGTAGCAAATATTGTTCCTTCTATTATTTCAATTTCTGGTTTAGGTGTAGAGGTTACCTGATCTATGGATTCACCATCTATACCTATTGAGGTTAATCCGAGTTTTTTATTTATATGTTTTATAATGTAATTTAATGTTTCGGTCTTTCCCGTATTTTTTTCGAGACCAACTACAGAGACGCTTTTATATTCCAATTTGCAAATCTCCCTTATTAATTTTTAAATAATACAAGTGCTTCTCCATCTACAGCAATATCACCATTTTCATTGAAAATTTGAGTTGTAAGCAATAGCCTTGATTTTGCTTCTATTTTTTCTTTTACTGTTATTTTTATTGTGATTTCTTCATCGATATATATAGGTTTTAAAAATTTTGTATCCTGCTTCATATATATTGTTCCAGGGCCTGGAAATTCCATTCCCAAAACAGCTGAAATTAAACCTACACTTAAAATTCCATGTGCGATTCTCTTTTTAAATATTGTTTTGCTTGCATATTCTTCATCGAGATGCACAGGGTTTTTATCCCCTGTGATCTCGGCAAAGGTTTCAACCATATGTGCTGTTATTTTCCTTTTTACTTCATATATCTGACCTAATTTTATTTCATCATACTTCATTTTTTATCACCCAAATGTTCATATTTTTCCCTCAATTTAGCTCTTTCATGTCTTTCAAGATGGCTTGGTTCAAGACTGATTCTTTCTTTATTATCAAATAATCCCGCTACACCGTACCATTTATATTTTTCTCTATATTCTGAATCATCTACATCTGTTGAAGTATCTTCTGGTTCATGATATGTTGTAATTACGCCTTCATAATTTCTCAGGATAACTGTATGATCTGTTTGAGAAATAAGATAGTTTGGCATTAATCTAATCTTACCTCCGCCACCTGGTGCGTCAACAACAAATGATGGAACTGCGAATCCAGAAGTATGTCCTATTAATGATTCCATTATTTCAAGACCTTTGGCAACAGATGTTCTGAAGTGTTCTATTCCCTGTGAAAGGTCACATTGATAGATGTAGTAAGGTCTTACTCTTATTTTTACCAATTCATGCATTAATGCCATCATGATATATCTGCTATCGTTTACACCTCTTAATAATACTGTCTGATTTCCAACAGGAATACCTGCATCTACAAGTTTTCTAACTGCTTCAGTTGATTCTGGTGTAATTTCTTTTGGATGATTGAAATGTGTGTTTAACCATATTGGATGGTATTTCTTTAACATATTTACCAATTCATCTGTAATTATCTGTGGGAATACAACAGGTGTTCTTGACCCAATTCTTATAATTTCGACATGAGGTATCTTTCTAAGTTCACTAATGATGTATTCAAGCATTGGTACCCCAACCATTAAAGCATCTCCACCAGATAATAATACATCTCTTACCTGTGGTGTATTTCTTATATATTCAATTGCTGCGTTAATATCATCCATACTTTTATGTGCATCTGTTTGTCCAGCAAATCTTCTTCTTGTACAGTGTCTACAATACATTGAACACATATCTGTAATTAAGAAAAGTACTCTATCAGGATATCTATGTGTCAATCCAGGTGCAGGTGAATCTTCATCTTCATGAAGAGGATCAACCATATCCCACATGCTTTTTACCAATTCTTTAGATGTTGGTACTGCCTGTCTTCTTATTGGACATTTTGGATCATCTGGGTCCATTAATGACGCATAATATGGTGTAATTGCCATTCTTAATGTTTTTAATGCATTTCTTATTCCTTCTTCTTCATCGGGAGTTAGGTTTATTACCTGTTTTAATGTATCAACGTCTGTTATTCTGTTTCTCATTTGCCAGTGCCAATCATTCCATTCCTCTTCCGTTACATCTTTCCATAATGGTATTTCTGTATAATGTCGCCTTTTAGCCATTTTAACGTCTCCTTTCTTTTCTTCTTTTTTGATATTTAAATATATAATTTTTCAAACAGTTCTCTAATTTCCTTTGATTCCCTTAAAATATCAAGGGTTAATTCAGCATGTCCTTTTGTATATCCGTTTCCTATAATCATTGTTATATCTTTTCCAACACCTTCAGCACCAAGTGCGGCTTTTGTAAATGATGTTGCCATAGAGAAGAAATAAACTGTACCTTCATCTTTTGTTATTAATATTGATGACATTTCGGTATTTGGTACATTTACGTTATTTATTGTGATATCACAATATTTTCCTCCTGTTACATCTAATACTTTTTCATATATGTCTACAGGTTTTGTAGCATCTGCAACAATTACTTCATGTGCAAGGTTCATATCTTTAATTCTTTTGGCATTCTCTTCTGAATATTCTACAACTATAACTTTTCCAGTATTACCAGCATTTTTCATAGCCTGATATGAACACAATACCCCTGATTTTCCTCCACCACCGATAATACAAACAGTATCTCCTTCATTTACGAGCTTGTTTACCTGTGCTGGTGCTCCAGCAACATCTAATGCTGCAAGAGCTAATTTTTCTGGTATATCTTCTGGCAATACTGCATATAATCCAGTTTCAAATAATATTGCCTGTCCTTCAATATCAACCTGGTCATTTTCTATGTTAATCTTTTTGATTTTTTCAATCTTTAATGGTGTTAAGGATAAAGATACAAGTGTAGCGATTTTGTCTCCAACCTTTAATTTTTTGTCTGGAAAATCAGGTCCAATTTCTTTAACTATACCAATTAACATTCCACCAGAACCTGTAACTGGATTTTGCATTTTTCCTCTTTCATTTACTATGTCAAGAATCATCTTTTCCATTTTTTCTACATCATGATCACATGCTTCTTTGATTTGAGTAAAGCTTGCTGAATCGATATTTAATGTAATTACATCAATCAATATTTCATTAGAATAAATTTCCATTGTGTTATCAATTTTTTTAGCTGCTTGTGGTAATAATCCTTTTGGTTCTATAACTCTGTGTGTACCAAATGGACAACCTTTTTTCATTATTTTCCCTCCATTATTTTCTTTTTATATTTAAAATTTCTCTTGCTTCATCTGGTGTTGCTACTTCTCTCCCCAATTCTTTTGCCAATCTTACAATTCTTTCTACTAATTGAGCATTGGATTTTGCCAATTCTCCTTTTTTATAGTAGATATTATCTTCAAATCCAACTCTTACATGTCCCCCCATTAATATTGCATGAACAGCAAGTGGAAGTTCGTATCTCCCTATTCCAGCAACTGTCCATGTGCTTCCCTGCGGGATTCGGCTAACAAGATATACCAAATCCTCAATATCTCCAGGTATAGCTCCAGGAACCCCCATAACAAAATCAAAATGGATAGGCATATCTAGCAGACCCTTTTTTACCAATCTCAACGCATTTGCAATATGACCTCTTTCGAACACTTCTATTTCCGGTTTTATTCCTCTTTCCTTCATTTCTGCTGCAAATTTTTCCATGTATTCCTGCGTATTCATAAATACATCTTCACCAAAATTTGTTGTTCCAGCAGAAAGGGTTGCCATTTCTGGATTTAATTCAAGTGGTTGTTTTCTTTGTTCGAAAGTATGATATACCGCTCCCCCAGTAGATGGTTGAAAAATCATATTGCATTTTGCTTCTATTTTTTCTTTTATTTCTTTATATACTTCATAGGATTGTGTGGGTTTTCCATCTTCATCTCTTGCATGAACGTGGGCAATTGATGCTCCTGCAAGATAACATTCATAAGCAGCTTCTGCAATTTCATTAGGTGTAACAGGGAGATTTGGCTGTTGTTCTTTTGTAACCTCTGCACCTGTTAAAGCAACTGTGATTATCAATTTATCCATTTTCTTTTCCCTTCCTTTGTTTGTCTTTTGGTACTACACATGTACCACTTGCTCTACAAACAACTATAGGCTCTTCAAGATAATCTGCAGCTGAATCAGAGATATCTGGTCTTGGAGCAATTACCTTTCTTGCTTCAAACACCATTTTTCTTGATGTATTTCCAACCTTTACTATTTCTCCAACTGCTTCTATATAATCACCTGCATATACAGGAGCTATAAATTCTATATTGTCATATGCTTTAAATAATCCTTCATCTCCATCGTGTCTTATTAAAAGTTCTGTTGCCACATCTCCAAAGAGTTGTAAAATTCTCGCGCCATCAACAAGATTTCCACCATAATGTGCATCATGTAAACTCATTCTTACTCTTATCATTACTTTTTCACCCATATTTTAAACCTCCATCGTTTTTAAATCTTCTGGAATTATAAGTTCAGCATCAGTTATTTCTTTTAATTCTTCTAATGTAATATCTGGAGCAATTTCTTTTAATAATAAACCATTATCAACAGGCTCTATTACAGCATATTCAGTAACTATTAAATTTACTCTTCTAACTGAAGTAAGAGGGAGATCGCATTTTTTTACTATTTTAGGTTTTCCTTTTGCTGTATGAGTCATAGCTACTATAACCTTTTTAGCTCCAGTAACAAGATCCATCGCTCCACCCATACCTGGAATTAATTTTCCTGGAACCATCCAGTTTGCTAAATGACCTTCTTCATCAACCTGTAACCCTCCTAAAACAGTGAAATCGAGATGACCTCCTCTAATTAAGGCAAATGAAAATGCTGTATCAAACACCATTGCACCTGGTAAGGTATCAATATATTTTGCGCCAGCATTTGTCAAATCAGGATTTGCAATTTCTTCTGGTACTTCAGATCCAATTCCTAATACACCGTTTTCTCCATGAAAGAATATATTCATATCTTTTGGAACGTAATTAGCAACTAATGTTGGTAATCCAATTCCAAGATTTACTATATTTCCTGGTTTAAATTCTTTTGCTACTCTTTTAGCAATTCTTTCTTTTGCATTCATTATTCTCTCCCCCTTATTACAACATAATCAACAAGTGCTCCAGGGAATTGCACTTCTTCAGGTGTAATTGTACCTACTGGAACCAATTCATCTACTTCAACAATTACAGTATCTGCTGCCATTGCAATTATAGGGTTAAAATTACTTGCAGTAAATGAAAATGTAAGGTTTCCAAGATGATCAGCTTTTTTGGCTTTAACAAGTGCAACCTTTGCTCTTATTGCCTTTTCAAGAATATATTTTTTTCCATCAATTTCTATTATTTGCTTTCCTTCTTCAACAATAGTTCCAATACCTGTAGGGGTAAGAATGCCGCCAAGACCAACTCCACCTGCTCTTATCTGTTCTATTAATGTTCCCTGAGGAACAAGTTCAACTTCAAGTTCTTTTTCAATCATCTGTCTCTGTGTTTCTTTATTTGTTCCAATGTGTGAAGTTACAACCTTTTTAGCAAGTTTGTTGTATATAAGTCTTCCGATTCCTTTTGTTTCAAAGGATGTGTCATTACAGATAATTGTTAAATCTTTTTTCTTTTGCTTAATAATTTCGTCTATAAGCGTTTCTGGAGTTCCAATTGTTAAGAATCCTCCAATCATAATTGAATCGCCATCATTAATAACTTTAATGGCCTCTTCCGCCTTAACAACTTTCAACTGAATCACCTCTTTTTTTAAATTTCGATGAAAAATATTTCATTCATATTATATCAGTTTTTACAAACAGATAAAAATATAGTTTCAACTAAATAATCATTATTAATAGTCTTAAATCATTCTTAATTATGTGAAATGAATCTTTTCTCACTTTCACAAATTGTTACATAGAACTATAGCTAAATAAAAAATTTTTTTAGAACATTGTGAAAAAAGAAGCAGAGTTTTCATAAAGTAAATAAAATATGAAGAGATTGTGTTATAATTAAATTATAAAAATCATAATTTTTTAGGGGGGAGAAAAATGGCTTACTATCTTGCAATTGATGAAGGAACAAGCAGTACAAGAACGTTATTGTTTGATGAAAAATTTAACCTTATAGACTTTTCTCAAAAAGAAATAAATATGTATTATCCAAAACCTGGATGGGTAGAGCAGGATGCTGAAGAATTGTATCAAAAAACTGAAGAAACAATGTTAGAAGTTTTAGAAAAGAACAATATATCCTGGAATGAAATAATTGGGATTGGAATTACAAATCAAAGGGAAACTGTTGTAGCCTGGGATAAAAACACAGGAAAAGCTTTAACTCGAGCAATAGTATGGCAATGTAGGAGGACAGATGAATTAATTAATAGATATTCTGCATCATTCTGGAATGAAGTAAAGAGGAAAACAGGATTGGTAAAGGATCCATATTTTTCAGGTTCAAAAATAGTGTGGATGATAGAAAATGTTCCAGCAGTTAAAGAAGCATATGAAAATGGAAATTTAAAAGTGGGAACAATAGAATCCTGGTTGGCATTTAAACTTTCTGGAAAACATATTAGTGATCTTTCAAATGCTTCCAGAACGCAATTGTTAAATATACATACATTAGATTGGGATGATGAAATATTAAACACATTTGGTATTAAAAAAGATATTCTGCCTCAGTTGGTTAATACAGCTATTGAAGGTGGAATTGAAACGAAATTTGGCCCAAAAATTTATGGAATGATTGGTGACCAGCAATCTGCATTATTTGGACAAAGAGCATTTGAAATTGGTGATTCAAAATGTACTTATGGAACAGGTGCTTTTGTATTAATGAATTCAGGTAATACCCCACCCAAACCACATCCAGGATTATTAACTTCAATTGGTTGGAAAATTAAAGATGAAACTATTTATTCTCTTGAAGGAAGTATATTTACCGTTGGTGCATTCTTTAAATGGTTAAAAGATATAGAGATTATAGATGATTATCCTGATCTTGAAAAATATTCTCTTGATAATGACAACGGAGGAGTTTATATTGTTCCAGCATTAAGTGGTCTTGGAACACCATATTGGGATGCAGATGCAAGAGGTTTAATAATAGGGTTAACCAGAGGTACTAAAAAAGAAAATATAATCAGGGCTGCTTTGGAATCAGTAGCTTTTAGTGTTAGAGATGTTATAGACTCAATGCAGGAAGCAGTATGGACAAAGATTAAAAAAATGAATGTTGATGGTGGAGCTACAAAAAATAAATTATTGATGAAAATACAAAGTGATTTGTTAAATGCAGAGATATTTGTTCCAGAATTTCAGGAGATAACAGCATTAGGTGCAGCATTTATGGCAGCAATTGGTTCAGAAAATCTTTCTATTAATGAAATAAAAAATTTGCAATTTTCAGGTATAAAGATAATGCCAGAAGAGAATGAAAAATTAGAAAGGGATTATTATATCTGGAAGGAGGCAGTATTAAGATCAAAAGGCTGGATAAAATCAACGAACATAAACTTTTAGAAATAGCAAGAGTAATAGCAGAATATACATTTCCTGGAATGAATATCCTTTTATATGGAGATTTAGGTACAGGAAAAACTACTTTTACCAAAGGATTTATCAGAAGTTATTTAGGTGATGAAGAGATAAACGTTACATCACCCACTTTTGCGTTAGTTAGAATATATGAAAATTCTGTAAAAATATATCATGCGGATTTATACAGGTTATCTGATCCAGAGGAAATACCTTATGTAGGTTTATTCGATGATTCTGACGGAATATATTTAATAGAATGGCCTGAAAGATTAGAATATTATATGCCTGACGAATATCTAAAAATACAATTATATTACAATGAAAATATAGAATATAGAGATATAGAAATATCATATGTTGGAGAAAAATACGAAAAAACATTTGAAAAAATAAAGGAGGAATTACAATGAAGATAGGAATTTTAGGGTTACCTATGACAGGAAAAACAACAATATTCTCGTTATTGACAAATAAACCATATGACGGAACATATAAGCAAGATGCAGAAGAAAGAATTGCTAATGTTAGAGACGAAAGGATTGAAAAACTTACAGAAATGTATAATCCTAAAAAAACAGTATATGCAACATTGAACTTTATAGATATTCCAAGTTATAATCCATCAGCCGACAGAAAAGAAAAAAATAGAATCTTACAGATGATACAAACTGTTGATGCTATTATACTTGTTATTAGAGCATTTGAAAATGATGCGGTTCCATTTCCAGAAGGTTCAGAAACACCTTTAGATCAACTTGATACATTAAAGACAGAAATGATAATTAGAGATCTTGAAGTAGTTGAAAATAGATTGTCAAGATTAATAGAACAAAATAAAAAGAAGAAACCTACCAAAGAGGAAGAGAGACAGGTAAAAATATTGGAAGAGATTAAACCTGTACTTGAAGATGGAAAATTTGCATCAAAGGTTGAATTATCAGATGAAGATAAAAAATTAATAAGCTCTCTTGCATTATTTACATTAAAACCAATAATCGTAGTTGTAAATGTTGATGAAAATCAATTGATGGAAAAGAATTATCCAGGAAAAGAAGAATTAATGAAAACATGTAAGGAAGAAAATTTTGCATATATTGAAATATGTGGTAAAACCGAAGCAGACCTCATAGAATTAGACGAAGAAGAAAGAAAAGAATTTATGGAAGAATTGGGAATTGAAAGACCAGGAATCGATAGGTTGTCTAAAACAGTATATGATCATTTAGGTTTAATCACATTCTTTACAGTTGGTGAAGATGAAGTAAGAGCATGGACAATTAATAAAGGAACTACAATGAAAAGAGCAGCAGGTAAAATACATTCAGATCTTGAAAAAGGTTTTGTAAAAGCAGAAGTAATGCACTACGATGATTTAATAAGACTAGGAAGCGAAGATGAAGTGAAAAAAGCAGGATTATGGAGATTAGCTGGTAAAGAAGAAATTGTAGAAGATGGAGAAATATTAACCATAAGAGCAAATGCTTAAGTGTTTATGGAGGGAGAAATGAGAAAACCATTATACAAAGTAGAAGATTTTGATTATCATTTGCCTGAGGAATATATAGCTCAAAAACCAGCAGAACCAAGAGATTCTTCAAGGTTAATGGTATTAAATAGAAATATCAGAACTATAGAACATAAAATTTTTAGAAATATAATTGATTACTTAAAACCTGGAGATTTAATGGTATTAAACAATACAAAAGTAATTCCAGCAAGATTATATGGTCGGAAAACAACAGGTGCAAAGGTTGAAGTATTATTGCTCGAGAAAACACACGAAGAAAATACATGGAAAGCACTTGTTAAACCCGGTTCAAAATTAAAAAAAGGTGCAGAAATAAAATTTTCTGACCATCTATATGCTAAAATAATAGAACATAATAGCGATGGTTCAAGAATTATTCATTTTACATCTGATAAAGATGTATGGGAAGAAATTGAAAGAGTTGGAAATATGCCTTTGCCACCATATATAAAAAGCACTGATGTTCCAGGTGAAAGGTATCAAACAGAATATGCGAAAATTCAGGGAGCTGTTGCGGCACCAACAGCAGGGTTGCATTTTACAAAGGAATTATTAAATAAGATAAAAGAAAAAGGAATTGAATTTGCTGAAGTAACTCTTCATGTTGGTCTTGGTACATTTAGGCCTGTAAAAGTGGATAATATAGAAGAACATGAAATGCATGAGGAGTATTATGAAGTTCCAGCAGAAACAATGAAAAAAATACGTGAATATAGACAAAATAAAGGAAGAATAATCAGTGTAGGAACTACTGTGGTTAGAACACTTGAAACAATAGCACAACTTCCAGAACAGGAATCCTATATGGGGACTACGGATATATTTATATATCCGCCATATGAATTTAAATTAATAGATGCATTGATAACCAATTTTCATTTACCAAAATCCACACTTTTAATGCTTGTTGCAGCATTTGGAGGATATGATTTTATAATGGAAGCATATAAAAAGGCTGTTGAAGAAAAATATAGATTCTTTTCATTTGGTGATTCAATGTTCATATATTGATATTCAGAGGGTGATAAATTGAAAAATAAAACCAGGGGTTTAATTTATATGTGGATCACTGTAATATTCTGGGGGATTTCTTTTGTAGCAACGAAAATAATAGTTAATACCGTTCCACCGATAACAGCAGCATTTTTGAGATTTTTTCTTTCAAGTTTAATACTTGTATTATTTATAAAAACTAAAATAAAATATGAAAAAAAAGAATATGTTTATATGCTTTTATCAGGTTTTTTTGGAGTTACAGCATATTTCTTATTTGAAAATTCAGCTTTGCAATATACCACAGCAACAAATGGTTCTCTCATTATTTCGGCTACACCGGTAATATATCTATTATTTTCAGATATACTAAGAAAAAGCTTTTCACATAAAATTCGATATTTTGGAACATTACTGGCATTTTTTGGTGTTGCATTAATTGTGCTTAACGGAAGATTTGTTTTAAAATTAAATCCACTTGGAGATTTATTAATGTTTGGTGCAGCATTTAGCTGGATTTTATACACTGTATTTATAGAAAAATTGCATCATCACGATAATCTGGCAATTACAAGAGATTTGAATTATTACGGAATGTTATTTTTTATACCATTTTCTCTTTATGAATTAAAAAGTGCAGGCACATGTCCAGCATTTGAATTATGGTTAGATCCAGTAGTAATAACAGCATTCTTGTATCTCGGTATATTCTGTACAGCCCTTGGATATATATGGTGGAATAAAGCCATTAGGCTTGCCGGAGCTAAAACAACAACAAATGGAATATTTTTTATACCAATAGTTACTGTTATTGCCGATGCAGTATTATTAAAAAATTATCCAAATTTTTATACATTAATAGGTGCATCTCTTGTATTAGCAGGAAATTATATAGCAGAAATAAAAGATTAAATGGTGCAGAAAATCTGCACCATTTAACATTATTATATATCAATTTCAATACCTATTGGACAATGGTCAGAACCCATAATTTCTGATAATATAAAAGCATCTTTAACCTTTTCTTTTAAAGAAGTACTAACAAAAAAATAATCTATTCTCCAGCCTACATTTCTTTCCCTTGCCCTTGTTTTATAATCCCACCAGGTGTAATTTCCAGGTTCTTTATTGAACATTCTAAAGGTATCAACAAATCCACTTTCAAGCAGTTTATCAATCCATTCTCTTTCAATTGGTAAGAATCCCGAAGTATTTTCATTTTCTTTTGGTCTTGCAAGGTCTATTTCTTTATGTGCAGTATTAACATCTCCACAAATAATTATATTTGGTTGTTTCTTTTTATAATCTTCAAGAAATTCTAAAAGATAATAATAAAAATCCATTTTATATTGTAGCCTTTCTTCACGAGCTTTTCCATTTGGAAAATAGATATTAAATAAGGAAAAATTATCATATTCAGTAATTAATGTTCTACCTTCAGAATCAAACATTTCATTACCTAAACCTTTTAAAACATTTTTAGGTTTAATTTTTGTAAATGTTGCAACACCACTATATCCCTTCTTTTCAGCAGAAACAAAATATTTTTTCCAATCACCGTAAGTTAAAAACTTTTTTGTTAATTGCTCTTCTCGCGCTTTAGTTTCCTGAACGCATAAAATATCAGGATTTTCCTTATCAAGAAAATCTAAAAATCCCTTTTTTATAGCTGCTCTAATTCCATTAACATTCCAGGATAATATCTTCATCTTTAGTCTCTCCTTTAAAATCTGGTGTCTCCCCCAAATAATCCTCCTAAGAGGTTACCGCCTATTCCATCAATACCTTTTGTTTCGCCTCTATTTGAAAAATTAGCTGCAGAGTAAATCCTATCAGCCAATCGCGAGAATGGTAAACTCTGTAAATAAACGGTTCCAGGTCCAGTTAAATGAGTTAAGAAAATACCTTCTCCGCCAAATAAAGCATTGACAAATCCACCAACAAATTGAATATCATAATCTACAGTATTGGAAAATCCAACAATACAACCAGTATCAACTCTTAAGGTTTCACCAGGCATTAATTGCCTTTCTATAATAGTTCCACCAGCATGTACAAAAGCAAGGCCATCGCCTACAAGCCTTTCGAGAATAAAACCTTCACCCCCAAAAAGACCTGCACCAATTTTTTTAGTAAATGTAATTTCAATATCTATTCCTGCTGCAGAACAAAGATAACTATCCTTTTGACATATAAATTCTCCTCCAAATTTTGTCAAATCAATAGGAATAACCTTTCCTGGATAAGGCGCTCCAAAAGCAACGTGAGATTTTGAATGTCCGGTATTTAAAAAATTGGTTATAAAAAAGCTTTCACCAACTAACATTCTTTTTAATCCGCCGAAAATTCCTCCTGTTGCCTTTGTCTGCATTTCTATACCAGGTTCCATATACATCATTGCACCTGCTTCAGCTCGAACTCCTTCCCCCGGATCCAATTCAATTTCAACAATCTGCATATCATCACCATAAATTTTATAATCAATAACATCAGCCATAATTTCACCTCCAATAATTCTAATAATAATTATACCATTAATATATAAATTTTGTAAAAAGTAATTATAACTCTATAATAAGCATATGAATAGAGTTATAAAGATGACTTCTTATAATGTGATTTTTTTAACGTGAAAAAAATAACATTGAAACATTGATGATTGCAATTTAATATTTCATATGTATAATTATATTTGAAAAAAAGAAATTTAATTAAAATTAATGTGAAAAAAAGCACTAGTTATTGGGAGAGGGATTTTATATTTTTTGGAGGTGAAATTATGTTATTAAATGGTGCATGGGAGAGTAAAGTAGATATTTACAACGTTTTTGAGTTAAGATGTAAAACAACAGCTTATTTTGGAGTAGGTGCTATAGAAAAGTTCAAGGATATTTGTGAATTTTTAAACAAAAAGGATATGAAAAAGGTTTTAATTTTAACCGACGAAGTTGTATATAACGTGACAGGAATAAAAGAAAAAGTTGAAAAGTTTTTAGGTGAAGCTGGTATTGAATATATTGTATATTATGGAATTAAACCAAATCCAAATGTAAAAATGATTGATGAAGCAAAGAAAATGGGATTAGATTTTGGAGCAAAAGCTGTTATAGGAATTGGTGGCGGAAGTCATATTGACACAGCAAAGAGTGTTGCAGTATTATTACATGAAAAATATAAGAATTATACAGGTTCTGACTTATATGAATTAAAATTTGTGCCAGAAGAAGCATTGCCAATAATTGCAATAAATACAACTCATGGTACAGGTACTGAAGTTGATAGATTTGCAGTTGCAACAATTGAGGAAAAAGGTTATAAACCAGCCTTAGCTTATGATAGTATATATCCAATATTTGCTATTGATGATCCAGAAATTACAAAATCATTACCATGGTCACAAACAACATACACAGCTATTGATGCAATAAACCATGTTACAGAAGCAGCAACAACATTAGCAGCATCCCCATATTCAATTTTATTAGCTAAAGAAACAATAAGATTAGTTTCAAAATATCTTCCTCAAGCTCAGGCAAAACCAGGAGATTTAACAGCAAGATATTTCTTATTATATGCTTCAACAATAGCTGGTATTTCATTTGATAATGGATTGTTACATTTCACACATGCTTTAGAACATCCACTAAGTGGAATCAGACCAGATTTACCACATGGTTTAGGATTAGCAATGTTATTACCAGCAGTAGTAAAAGCAATTTATCCTGCACAGGCAGAAGTGCTTGCAGAAATATATAGTCCAATTGTTCCAGGTTTAAAAGGAGTACCGGGTGAAGCAGAAGAAGCAGCAAAAGGAATTGAAAAATGGTTATTTAATATTGGAGTTACACAAAAATTAACAGATGAAGGATTTAAAGAAAGCGATATAGACAAATTAGTAGAATTGGCATTTAATACACCTTCACTTGATTTATTATTGAGCTTAGCACCTGTTAAAGCTACAAAAGAAATTGTAAAACAGATTTATATGGATTCATTATATCCTTTAAATAAATAATAATAGCGGGGGATGGGATAAAATAAAAAATGCAGGTGCTCAGCACCTGCTATTTTTATTGAACATTAACATATATAGTTTTTGAAACTTCAAGCCATAATAATTTGTCTTTTTTTACAGAATAAATAAAGTGAAGATATCCTATACTATCAGCATGATATAATCCGGAAATTGCTATGCTCCCTTTTAATTCATATGTTCCATCATTTCCAAAATCAAAAGGTTCTAATTCAGAAAAACCACCTATCATAAGTTCATTGTAGTTTTTTATAAATCTTCCATATTGATCATAGGCTTTAATTTCCTGATATAATTTTTTTCTGTCTGAAAGGTCAATGTATGTAAAGGCATCTTTATAGCTAATAACTACTTTGTATTGATCCATGAAAAATCCTTTAATATCTTTGATAAAGGGTTTTATATTATATTCTGTTAAATCTTTACCTGTGTATAAGTATAAAGTATAATTTATATAATTTCCACTTCCACCACTTCTTGTTGTTAATAAAATATCTTTAATTCCATCACCATTAAAATCAAAATATTCTATTTTAGGGTTATATCCATCTATACCAGTCATTATATCAAAAGTTGTTCCGGCGTCTTCAATTGTTAATAAAAAGCTTCCCCAATAAATTTCACTAACCTTTTTGCCTTTTAAAGTTACATGTTCAAGTGATTTGTCTGAATCAAGATTAATTTTTGTTTTATAAACTACCTGATAATCATCGGAAAAAACCAAAATGCTGGTAATAATCAGAAAAATTATAAAAAAGCTTTTTTTCATTAAATTTCACCTCCGTGAAAATAATTAAATATTTTTTGAGACAATTGTTCCTGTTTATGCCAATATCCGGCAAGTTTTTCATTCCTTGATAAATCTCCAAGTTTTTTATAATATTTCTTATTTAATTTACCAGGTCCAACATCAAATAAAGGTGTTCCTGGCAATGGCATAAAGGTATGTGAATGTATTACAGCATTATATTTTTCTGTAATTTTGTCCATAAAGTCAAAAGTCTTTTTAATATCTTCATCTGTTTCAAAAGGGAATCCAAAAATAAAATCTACATACGGTATAAATCCATGAGCAGAAACAAGGGATAAAGCCCTTTCTATTTCTTCTAAAGAATGTCCTCTATTTATTTTTTTTAGAATTTCATTGCTACCGCTTTGCGCTCCTATGATTATCATCTTGTTATCAACATATTTTTTTATAAGTTTTAAAACTTCTTCAGTTACAGATTCCGGTCTTACATCTGAAGGAAATGAACCAAGGTAAATTTCTTCTATACCAACTTTTCTCAAACCAGATAGCAATTCTTCGAGTTTTTCTATATTAGGTGTAACACCATTTTTTGAGCCATAACCAAAAGAATTTGGTGTAATAAACCTCGCAATTTTTCTGTTATGTTTAACGCCTAATTTTGCATATTCATGAATAATTCCCGGTTCTCTATGACGAACAATTCTACCAAAGAGATAAGGAGTTTGACAGTATCCACATCCGAAAGGACAACCCCTTGTAATTTCTATTGGCATAAAATGTTTGTTTTTAATTGCAAATGGCGGGTAATAATTTAAATCAACAAATTCTTTTGATGCTATGAATTTTTCTGATATTTTGCCCTTTAAAAAATCGGTGAAGGTTTTTTCACCTTCACCAATAAAAATATGGTCAAATCCTATTTTTTCTGTTTTTTCAGGCATTGCGCTTGGATGTGGACCACCGGCAATAACCTTAAACCCTTTTTCTTTTAATAGTGGAATTTCTTTTTCAACCTGAAAAATATCAAAACTCATAAATGAATAAGCTATTAATGTATCTTCAGGATTATATTCCAGTATTTTTTCAAAATTTTTTTCAAGTATAGTTTCTATTTCTATATTTTCTTTTTCCATTGCTGCAATAAGAGCTGTGATAGAATACCTATTTGATTTTAAAAGTCTGAAAACAATTCTTTTCAAGAATTTTCTTCCTCCTCTGTACTTTTTTGAGGCATAATGTCCCTATATCCAGCTAAGAATACGAGAACAGCTATTAAGATCGCTCTGCTTAAAGAAACATTCAAATATACATACGTTCCAATTGCCATGGCATTAAATAACCAGGCTAATACAATATATAGTTTTTTGTTTTTAAATGAAAAAAGAGATGAAAATGTTGTAGAAATCAGTGTAATTACCATGAATAAATCAATAGCATAGCCTCTTATATATCCAAAACCAGCTAATAACAATCCTATGAATAAAAATACTATAGTCAATTTATCGTATTTTTTTGAAAGAAATGAAAAAAACGCTGTGGTCAATGCAAATATACTCATCAATACAATATACAATACAGGACTTTTAAATAAGACAACAGCTAAGACTGGGAAAATAATTGAAAAAACTATAGAGTAAATCACTTAACACACCTCACATTACATTTTATCTACTACTCTTATACCAAGCAAGTCAAGACCTCTTTTTAATACTTCTCCAGCTAAATGAGATAATAATAACCTTGATTTTAATGTTTCTTCCTCTTCCTTTAATACAGGAAGATTATTGTAGAATGAATTATATGTTTGTGCTAATTCAAAGAGATAATCAGCAATTAAATTAGGTTTATAATCTTCAGCAGCTCTAATTGCAACAATTGGTAACTGGGTTAATAACAATCCCAATTTTCTTTCGAGTTTTTCTGTTATTTTTAGATTTGCATTTTCAAATGTATAGCCTTTTTCTTCAGCTTTTCTTTTTAATGATTGTATCCTTGCATATGTATAAAGTAAGTAAGGAGCTGTATTTCCATCAAAGGCGAGCATTTTATCCCAGTCAAATATAATATGGCTTATTCTGTTTTGACTGAGGTCAGCATATTTTACAGCACCGATTCCAATTGCTTCTGCAATTTCTTCTTTTTCTTCTGGAGACAATCCTGGATTCTTCTCTTCAATGATTTCCTTTGCTTTTTCAACAGCTTTATCAAGTAATTCTTCTAATTTTATCACATTACCTTTTCTTGTAGAGAAAACACCATCAGCAAATCTCATTAATCCAAACCATATATGCTGATAATTATCATCCCAGCCTAACTTTCTTGCAATATTAAATACCTGTTTGAAATGTGTTTGTTGTCTTTCATCAGTTACATATAATATTCTATTAGGATTATATGTTTCTCTTCTAAATTTTATACATGCAAGGTCTGATGTTGCATATAAGAAAGCTCCGTCCTTTTTCTGAATAATTGCTGGAGGTAGATTTTCTTCTTCGTCAAAAAATACAACAACAGCACCTTCACTATATGTTGCAATGCCTTTATCAAGAAGCATTTTTACAATCTCAGGCATAATATTGTGATAATGTGATTCTCCATAATATGTATCAAATTCTATATCCATTCTTTTATATATTTTATTATATTCTTTTAATGATAAATCAATAAATTCCTGCCATAATTTTCTATTTTCTGGATCTCCATCCTGTAATTTTTTGAGTTCCTGTCTTGCTTCTTCTAAAAGATCAGGATTATTTTCAGATTCTTTTTCGAATTTCACATAAATTCTTTCCATTTCACCAATAGGATCTTTTTCATAATTTTCCTTATCAAGCCATAATCTATAACCTACAATTAATTTTCCAAATTGTGTTCCCCAGTCACCAAGGTGATTATCTCCAATTACATTATAACCAAGATATCTATAAATTCTTTTTATAGCATCCCCAATAACAGTACTTCTTAAATGACCAATATGCATAGGTTTTGCAATATTTGGTGAAGAATAATCGATAATAACATCGCCTTCTCTATCAATAAATGAAAAATCAGGATTTTCTTTTTCGATTTTTGGCAAGTATTCAGTTAAAAATACATCTTTTACATAGAAATTTATAAATCCTGGTCCTGCTATTTCGATTTTTTCTATAATATCATTTTCGGGGAAATTATCAATGATTTCTTGTGCTATCATTCTTGGAGCTTTTTTTAAAACCTTGGCATTTATCATAGCAAAATTTGTTTGAAAATCACCAAAGTTATCATTAGCAGTTCTTTGTACTACAGGTTCTTTTAATTCAACATTATATAAATTCTTGATAGAATCCATTAACAACTCTTCGAGCATTTTTTCAATTAATTTCATAATATCACACTCCTCTTTCTTTATTTTTTATAATCATATTATATCATAACTTGTTAAAAAAATAATAAATCATAGATGTATTTTTTGCATATAATCAAAATTTTAACCATTAAAAACCGTATTTAATAAGCAAATAAAAGTTAAGAATGCTATAAAATTTAGTAACATTAAAATTATAACGAATAAAATATAGTAATAATAATTATTACGAAATATTATTAAAAAAATATTTCAATTGAACAATTTTGCTGATTTTGAAGTATAATATATACGGAAATCAAAAAACGATGAAAATAAGGAGGGTGATAATATGGCTGAAAAAGAATACGTAGTTGGTATCGACCTTGGTACAACTAACTCAGCTATAGCATGGATGAAACCAGATGGAAATGTAGAAGTTATTCCTAATGCAGAAGGAAAAAGAACAACTCCTTCTATAGTACATTTTTCAAAAGATGGAACTGTAATTGTAGGTGAACCTGCAAAAAGACAGGTAATATTACATCCAGATAGAACAATCAGATCAATAAAAAGAAAAATGGGTTCTGATTATAAAGTAAGTATCGATAGTAAAAGCTTTACACCACAACAGATAAGTGCTTTTGTATTACAGAAATTAGTAAGAGATGCAGAAGCATATCTTGGTGGAAAAATTAAGAAGGCAGTTATTACAGTTCCAGCATACTTTAATGATGCACAAAGACAGGCAACAAAAGAAGCTGGTGAAATTGCTGGTTTAGAAGTGTTGAGAATTATCAACGAACCAACAGCAGCTTCAATTGCATTTGGTTTAAACAAAACACATGAAGATAAGAAAATAGTAGTATATGACCTTGGTGGAGGTACATTTGATGTATCAATACTTGATGTTGGAGAAGGTGTAATCGAAGTTGTATCAACATCAGGAAACAACCACTTAGGTGGAGATGACTTTGACCAGAGAATTATCGATTGGTTAGTTGAAGAATTCAAGAAAGAACATGGTTCAGATATTTCAAATGACAGACAGGCAATGCAGAGGTTAAAGGAAGCTGCAGAAACTGCAAAGATTGAATTATCAACAAAACTCGAAACAGAAATTAACTTACCATTCTTAACAGTTGTTAATGGTCAGCCAGTACACTTACAGAAAACATTAACAAGAAAGAAATTCGAAGAATTGGTAAGAGATTTAATTGAATCAACAAGAGGTCCAATTGAAACAGCATTAAAAGATGCTGGACTTTCACCAGAAGAAATTGATGATGTATTATTAGTTGGTGGTTCAACAAGAATTCCAGCAGTTCAGGAATTGGTAAAATCAATATTCCACAAAGAACCAAGTAAAGGTGTTAACCCTGACGAAGCTGTTGCAATAGGTGCTGCTGTTCAGGCTGCAATTATGACAGGAAATACAGATCAGGACTTAGTACTTGTAGACGTTACACCACTTTCACTTGGTGTTGAAGTAAAAGGTGGATTAATGGAAATTATTATTCCTAAGAACAGTAAGATACCTATTAGAAAGAGTAAGGTATTCACAACAGCTGCTGACTTCCAGACAGAAGTTGAAATCGGAGTATTCCAGGGTGAAAGGCCAATTGCTAAGGATAACTTCTTCCTTGGAAGCTTTAAATTAACAGGAATACCACCAGCACCAAGGGGAGTGCCACAAATAGAAGTTTCATTTGATATAGATGCTAACGGTATAGTAAATGTTTCAGCAAAAGATTTAGGAACAGGAAAACAGCAGTCAATGGTTGTAACAGGTAGAAATAAACTTTCTTCAGAAGATATTGAAAGAATGATACGAGAAGCTCAGGAATATGAAGAGCAGGATAAGAGAAAGAGAGAAGAAATCGAACTCAAAAACCAGGCTGACGACCTTGCATATCAGGTAGAAAAGTTAATCAATGAAAATAAAGATAAAGTACCAGAAGATCAGAAAGCAAGATTAGAAACATTAATTAACGATGTAAGAGATGCTATAAATAACAATGATATTGCAAAATTAAAGATAGTAATGGAAGACTTAAAGAACGAATCAATGAAACTTGGTCAGTTGATTTATCAACAGGCACAGCAAACAGCTAATGCTGACGCAGGCGCAGCAGGACCAAATCCTGAAGACACACAAAATCCAAATAACTAATAAAAAAGCCGGATTTCAAAATCCGGCTTTTTATTTTATATAATTTTTAATAACTTCTATGTCAATATTTCCTATAATACTTCCCCTATTTTTACCACCGCCACCTTTAAGTTCAGGATAATCTTTTCTAATATTGTTTATTAATTCCTTACAATCAATGATTCCTGAAGATATTTCGTATCTGTTTTCTTTTTTTGTAACAAATAAAATTTCATTCATCGGAAGGAATTTGGGAAGATAATTTATATAATCTTCGTTTGAATCAATATAGATAAATTTTATATTATTTATTGTTTTAGCATTTTCTAAGAATTTTTTAGCCATTATTTCAGCATATTTTTCGCTTAATTTTTCGTATGCGCTTTTATATTCTTTCATTTTTTTCAATGTTTCTTCAACTCTTATAGGTGTTTCTTCTATTTTAGCAGTTAAAATATGTGAAATATCTTTTGTAATATTAATTCTTTTTTCATAATCCTCAATGGCCCTGTTTCCAGCTACAAAATATAATCTCGTTAGATTCCCTTTTACCTTTTCCTTTGAAATGATTTTTACCAATCCAATTTCGCCTGTATTTTTTACATGAAATCCACCACATGGATTTATATCAAAATCACCAATCTTTATTAATCTTACATCTCCTTGAACCTTATCGCTTAACTCTTTTCTGAGATTATATTTTTTTATTTCTTCTTTTGAAGTAATAATTTCTTCAACAGGTAAACACTTTTGTATTATTTCATTGGATAATCTTTCAGCTTCTTTTTCTATTTTTTCATCTAATTTTGCGGTGTTTAAATCTATTGTAGTATATTCTTCAGCCATTCTAAAACCAACGGTATCAAGATCAGCAATTTGTTCAAAAGCAGCTGATAAAATATGTTGAGCTGTGTGTTGTTGTGAAATATCCTTACGTCTTTTTAAATCGATTTCATAATCATATTCTCCGGGTTCTATTTCTTTATCGATTTGATGATAATATTTGTTATTTTTATATTCCACAAAAAGCACTGTTGCTTCTCCTATTTTTCCTCTATCTCCAAGTTGTCCGCCTTTTCCGTCTGGATAAAATGGTGATTCTAAAGAGATTGCATATATTTTCTTTTTTTCTTTTATAACTTCTTCAATCTTTATCATATTGCACCTCCTGAGATTATAATAGATTATAATATCAAATATCGTCCATTTTCTCTAAACCATTTTCTGCTTTCCTGATAATCCTCACAGTATTTTTCTACATAATTCCAGAAACTTTTTTGATGGTGTTTATATATAATATGAGCTAATTCATGTATAATAATATAATCCAATTTTCTTTTTGGAGCCATGATTATTTTATAGTTAAAACTGAGATTGTTTTTGCCTGAACAACTGCCCCAACGTGTTTTTTGATCTCTGATGAAAACTTTGCCGTATTGTAATTTCATTATTTTTGAATAGTATTCCAATCTTTCGTTTATTATCTTTTTTGCCTGAGTTTTATACCATTTTATAACCATATTCCTTTTTAAATCATAATTATCGAAAAAGTCTTTTTTTAAGGATATGTATAAAAAATCATCTAAAATTCCAACGCCATAATTCCCTTCCATAATCATTAAGGTATATGGTTTTCCAAGATACAAAAACTTCTCTCCTGAAACATATTTTCTTTCAGGAATTTTTTGTTTTTTAAATATCATTAGTTTCGAAACAATCCATTCTCTTTTGTTAAATACAAATTTCTTTGCTTCGTAATCTGAAATCCAATTTGGAATTCTAACAATTACTTCACCGTCTTCGGAGATTATTATAGACATTGTTTTTCTTTTTGGTGATTTTATTATATTATATTCAATATCAAAATATTCCGTTTTCAAGATATTCTGTTTCTTCACCGTAACACACCTCTAATATTTATTCAGTGTGAATTATAACATATTAATACACTTTTTACAAACTATTATATTTTCGATATTTTATGTCAGGAATTTTTACAATAATTTGATAGAATTATAATAGTAATCCTAAAAGATCAGGGAGGAAGTATAATGTTAGAATTACAAAACATAAGTTTTAATGTAGGACCAAGAAAGATTATAGAAGATATATCCTTTAAATTTGAAGAAAAGAAAATATATGCCGTTTTAGGGAATAATGGTGTTGGAAAGTCGACCTTGGCAAGAATAATAATGGGACTTGACGGATATAAAGGAAATCATGGTGGAAGAATAATATTTAATGGTGAAGATATTACAGATTATTCGATAACTGAAAGAGCTAAATTGGGAATTACAATGGCATGGCAGGAACCAGTGAGATATGAAGGACTTGGAGTAAAGGAATATCTTACATTGGGAAAGAGGATAAATTTAAGTGATGCGGAATTAATAGAGATATTAAACCTTGTGGGTCTTAATCCTTTTTATCTTCATAGAAAGGTTGATAAGACACTTTCGGGTGGTGAAAGAAAGAGAATAGAATTAGCATCATTAATTATATTAAAACCAAAATTTGCTATTTTTGATGAACCGGATTCCGGAATAGATATGATGTCAAATATAATGATTGAAAGAATATTCAAAATGATAACCTCAAATGGCGGAAGTGTTTTAAGTATTACTCATAGGGAGGAAATTGCAGAAATAGCCGATGAAGCATTTTTAATCTGTTCAGGAAGAATTAAATCACAGGGAGATCCAAAAATTGTTTCTGAAGTATATAAAAGCACATGCGATAATTGTGCACATATAAATGTACCTGTTGAAGATATGGGTAATGAGGTGAAATTATGAACATAGAAAAAAATTATGCTAAAGAATTTGAAATGATAGAAAAAGCCTATGAACAGGCTGGTGGTGATATAAGTAACTTATTAAGTAAAGATATAGTTTCTATTATTATCAGTGGAGATAAAATACTTGGTAAGAATACTGTAGAAGGAATAAATATAATAATTCATAAAGCAGAAGATGGTGTTGTTGATTATGAAATGATTATAGATGATGGAGTTAAAATGGATAAACCTATTCATTTATGTGTTGGCTTTTTAAGGAATCAAGGAGAACAATACATAAAGGTTAAATATACAATAGGAAATAATTGTGATGTAAAATTCCTTTCTCATTGTTCGTTCCCGTTTGGAAAGATTCACCATAAAATGGATTCAGAAATGTATATTGGTGAAAACTCTATTGTATTTATGGAAGACGAGCACTTTCATAATGAAAAAGATGGAATATTTTTAGAAACATATTATTATACAAAGGTTGCAAAAAATTCTGTATTTGATAGCAGATTTAGATTAACGAAATCAAGAGCTGGTGAGTTAAAAATTGAAATGACAGTGGATCTTGACGAATCTTCTAAAGCATTGCTTGAATCCAAAGTCTGGGGTAAAAAAGATGATAAGATTAATATAAAAGAAGTAGTGAATTTAAATGGCGAAAAGGCTTCAGGTATTGCCAAAACATATGTTTTTGCTCAGGATTCAACAAATGCAGAAGTAATAAATGAAGCTTATGGTAATGCACCATATTCAAAGGGGCACATTGAATGTACAGAAATCAGTAAAGGTTCAAATGTTCATGTAAGTACAATTCCAATATTGAGAGTTAATAACGATTTAGCAGAATTGACTCATGAAGCATCCGTTGGAAGAGTTAATCCACAGCAATTAGAAACGTTGATGGCTAAAGGACTTACAGAAGATGAAGCCACGGAATTGATTATAAAAGGAATTTTAAAATAATGTATTCTTGACATAAGAAATAAATTTTTTTATAATATTTCATGATAAATATATTTTTAAGGGGGGATCTAAATGGGGATGGAAGATCAACTATTTAAAAATATATTATCTGATAAGGAAATGCTTGTTGAATTTATAAATATATTTTTACCAAAATTGAGATCCTATAACATAAAACCAGAAAATATAAAAATAGAGAATACACGTTTCACTGATTTAGCCTATGGAGATAAGGAAAGTGATTTATTGTTTAAAATAAAGTATGATGAAAGAGAAATGTATTTATTTTTGTTAATTGAACATCAGTCAAGTGTTGATTATTTGATGCAATTTAGAATATTAGAATATATGATTAGAATATGGAGAGAATATATAAAAAGTTTTAAAAAAGAATCAAGAACAAAAGGTTTCAAGCTTATACCTATAATCCCCATAGTATTCTATACAGGGAAAAGAAAATGGACAGCCGAGAATTGGTTTATGAAAAAAGTAGAAAATTGGGAAATGTTTTCAGAATATGTACCATCATTTAAATATGAAATAATAGATCTAAGTCAATTAGAGGAAGAAAGGTTATTAAGAATAAAAAATGCATTGGGACTATTATTAACCTTAAATAAGTCGGAAACAGAAAGGATAATAGAAACGTTAAAAGAGATAAAGAAAGAATTAGAAACTCTTCCGGAAACTGAAAAAGCGAAATTTAAAGAATATGTAGGTATAGTAATTAATGTATTAACGAATAAAACTGGAATCGATAAAAAAGAACTCGAGATATATGAAAATGAGGAGGTGGAGGGAATGTTTGAAAACTTTATAAGAACAGTTGAAGAAGCGATAAAAGAAAGTAAAGAAAAAGCAATGATTGAAGGAAGAAAAGAAGGTTTAGAGCAGGGATTACAGCAAGGATTACATAGCGCAAAAGTTGAAGATGTGATAAAATTATTAAAAAGAAAATTTAAAGAAAAAGATATAGAAAAATTAAGAAATAAAATTGAAAATCTGGATATAGATGATTTAGATTATATTATAGATAATATTTTCGAAATTTCATTTGATGAATTGAAAAAATACTTAAATAAAAGAATGAATTAATAACATAAAGATTTATTAGGAGGAAGATATAATGGATAATATAGAATTAGTTGTTAAGGTATTATCTGAATCAAAAGAACCTTTAAAATCTGCGGAAATAGCAGAAAAAGCGGGAATTGATAAAAAAGAAGTGGATAAGGCAATAAAGAAATTAAAGAAAGAGGAGAAAATTGAATCTCCAAAGAGATGCTACTATACTATAAAAAAGTAATCTAGACTGAAACCTTTAAGGTTTCAGTCTATTTTTTTGTAAGGGAAATATACATTTGAAAGGAGAGGTTTTAATGAAAATAGCAGTTATAGGATTTGGTGCAGCAGCTGTTGGATTTTTGAAGGAAATAGACACATCTAAACATGAAATTACAGTTTTTGAAATGAATGCAGATATTTATTCATCCTCTATTAGTGGAATTAGAGCTGATGGGAAGCTCTTTGTCTCTTCAGAAATGGGAGGAGATTTAGAGGAAATTTTATATAATAAAACATTGCAAAAAGAAATTGTGGATTATTATTGTAAGCTTGCAGAGACAGAACCTGAAATTGGATCTAGAGAGAATCTTGAAGAACTACAAAAGAAATTTTTTATTAACGGCTTTAAACTTGTAGAATCAGAATTTTTTCATATTGGAACAGATAAATTGAAGATTTTTCTAAAAAATGCACATGAGGAATTTTCTAAAAAAGGAATAGAATTTAAATTTAATTCCTTTGTTAAAGATATTGAAGTTAATGAAAAAATATTAATTAAATATATCGATAGAAAAAGTCGTGAAGAAAAAAAGGAAGAGTTTGATAAAGTGTATATTGCAGTTGGAAGGAGTGGATTTAAGCTAATAGATACCTTAACAGAGAAATATCCGGATATAATATTATCGAATACAAAGGTGGATTTAGGAGTAAGATTTGAATTGCCGGATATAGTTGTTAAAGAGCTTAATGAGGCATTATATGAATTTAAAGTGAAATTTAAGTCTTCAAATGGTCAATTGGTAAGAACATTTTGTAATAATCCTTCGGGATATGTTGTTACAGAAAAATACTCTGATTTTATTACTGTAAATGGTCACGCAATACATGATCAAAAATCGACAAATACTAATTTTGCAATTTTGGTAACTCATTCGTTTACAAAACCTTTTAATGATCCAAATGGATATGGTTCATATATAGCAAAATTATCCAATATTTTAGCAGGCGGAGATAAAATAATACTTCAAACATATGGTGATTTTAAAAAAGGAAAAAGAACAAAAAAATTATGGAAGGTATTTCCAACTTTAAATAATGATGAATATGTTCTTGGTGATCTTAATTTAGTTTTTCCAAGTAAGACCTCTACATCATTAATAGAATTTATAGATAATTTAGATAAAATAATTCCTGGAATTGCAGATGAAGAAAATTTATTATATGGAGTAGAAGTAAAATTTTATGGTAAAAAATTAAATAACGATTTATTTGAAAATCTTAAATTTATAGGTGATTGTTCTGGACATACAAGAAGTATAGTTCATGCTACAGCACACGGTATTCTTGAAGCGCGAAAAATAGCAGAAAATTAATTTTTCCTTGAATATATCGTAAAACTAAAACTTTATACTTTACTTAGAAATACTAAAAGATGGAGTGTTGAATATGGATAATTGTGATTTATTAGCAGATATATTTAAAGCTTTATCTCATCCTACAAGATTGAGAATTTTAAAAATATTAAATAATAAAGAATGTAATATTCTTGAGATTTCTGAAAAGCTAGGGCTTACGCAGTCAAGCATATCTCAACATATAAAAATTCTTGAAGATGTTGGTTTAATTAAAAAAGAAAAGGTTGGGAATATTGTATATTGTGAATTAAAATATCCGCATATTTTTGAACTCTTTGATGATGCAAAAAATATTATTCATTCAGAACTTAAAAGTGCACATAGTATTATAAATAATGAATAAAAAGAAGCTCCGAAAATTTCGGAGCTTCTTTTTTTAGGAAGGAGTAGCAATAAAAGTTACAATTGATATCTTTTCATTTCTAATAATACATCTTTTAATTCAGTCATTGAATCAAATCCTTCGTAGTATGATCTTGTCTTTTTTTCTTTTAAAAAATGTTTTTTTCTTTTCAACATATTAAAACCCCCTTTTTAAAAAATATTATTATTTAATTTCTCTCCATCTTAATAGACGTGGTTATTTTAATTTTATTTATATATACTTTAATTTTTATAAGTTCAACTCTATTATAACAAAAAAATTTTTATTTGTCAATAGCAAATATTAAAATATCATAAAATTTTTTATAGAAAATTCAATTTTTTTATAAGTGACTTTAAAAAAATTAAAGTATATATTATAAATAAAAAAGTCAGGCGTTAAGCCTGACCTTTCAAAATACAATTATTGAGTATATTTGATTAAATGTGGTGGTATTTTATTCGATTGAACTATATTGGAAAAAACTTTAGCGCTATGTCGAGGATTTATGCGATTATTTATAGAATCAAATTCAAATAATCCGTATTCGGCACTAAACCCTTCTTCCCATTCAAATAAATCAAAGATATTTTTGTGAAAATACCCCATAATCTTAATATTATTGTTTAATAACTCATGAATATAGGAAATTGTTTTTATCAAAAATTGAGATCGATAAATATCGCTTTCATCAGCAATGCCGATAGAAGAAATTACAATAGGTTTATCATATTTCTTTAATTCTGGTATCTCAATATTCAATTTTTCTGGATAAATATTATTTCCAATATCATCTTTTTGAACTGTACGGGGTAAACCTGATGTTTTATCATCGTAAAATGTAATTCCCAGAAAATCCATATAATTTTTTAAAACATTAAAAAAAGTATTATCATAATTTGTATTTTTGATAATTCCGACCTTGGAATAAATATTATTTTTGTGTATTAAAAGATATAATTCCTTATAAACTTTTATTATGTTTTCTTTAACTATTTCAGAAATTTTTTCATCGCTAATCCCCGGAGGATATAAACCTTTTTTATACGCATAATCAATATATTTTAAAGGTTCATAAAAAGGAATATAGTAATCAACTATATCTTTAAATTCATTTACTATTTCTTCAGTGTATGAAATTAAAAATTTAAGATTTTCATCATTCTGAAAACCACCTTTTTCTTCAAACCAGATTGGAAAAGTAAAATGGTTTAAAATTAAAAATATTTCAATTCCTTCTTTTTTCAGAGATAGGATAAAGTTTTTATAACTTTCTAATTTTGCACGATTGATATATCCCATTTCAGGATATATTTTTGCCCATTCTATTGAAAACATTAAGGAATTTAATCCTATATTTTTAGAAATTTCAAAAGTTTCAGAAAATAAATTCTTCTGAAACTTTTCTATGATTTTTAATGTAGTACCGTCTTTTATTTTTCCTTTTTTCTGCCATTCATCCCAGTTTGTACGATCATTCATTTTTTCTATTTGATAAGAATCAAATACTCCACCCCATAAAAATCCGTCATAAAAATAAACTTTTTCCATAAAATCCCCCATTTATTTCATTTATTTTGAGATTCCAAAAGCTTTTAATATAACCCTTTTTCTTCTTTGTCCGTCAAATTCAGCATAAAAAATCTCCTGCCATGGTCCCAAATCAAGATCACCATCTGTTATAGGAACTATTATTTGATGGTGCATAATTAGATTCTTTAAATGAGCATGACCGTTGACCTCACCTGTCCAATGATGTTTATATGGATAATTTTGAGGAGCTAATTTTTCTAACCATTCTTTAATATCTTCAATTAATCCGGACTCATAATCATTAATATAAACTGATGCTGTAAGATGCATAGCGGAAACCATTACATATCCATCAATAATACCGCTTTCTTTTACAAAATCTCTGACTTCATCTGTTATATGAATTATTTCTATGGGTTTTTCAGTATTGAACCATAAATATTTAGTAACGCTTTTTACAGAATTTCCGTAGACTTCTTTATCAAACGCCATCTTCCCCCTCCTAAACTTTAGGTTTTTCTCTCATTGATTTCATGGCAATCTTTTCGAAAAATCTTAGTATTTTGGTAAATACTCTTTCATGCTTTGAAATTGGTTTAACTTTTATTGTATAAAAATTATTTTTATTACCTGCAATTATATCAGTAAATAATTGATCACCAATTAAAACACATTGAGATGGAGGAATATTATATTCCTTAATTTTTTTTCTAATCTTAAAAGGAAAAGGTTTTAGAGAATATCCCATTACATCGATATTATATCTTTTTAATTCTTCTCTAATATTATGAAATCTATGCTCTTTGCCATTAGATGCAATTAGAATTTTAAAATCTTTTGATAAATTATCAAATAAATTTAATATCTCATCTGGCAATTTTTCATTTCTCCAGGTAGTTAATGTGTTATCAAAATCAAAAATCAAAAGTTTAAAACCTTTATCTTTTAATTTTTTATAGTCTATTTCAAAAACATCGTTAACAAATTCGTTTGGTATAGTATGATCAAGCATTCTAAACAACCACCCCAATGTATAAAAAAATGTATAATATAAAATTTTAGAAAGAAAAGCGGCAATTTTTTTAAAAAAAGAATCAATTTCGTATGTATATGGATTAACCAGAATAGTATATAATCCCAATCTGTTTCCTAATAAAATATCTGTAAAAAATAAATCTCCAATTATCACAGTTTCAGCAGGTGTTGTTTTTAAATCTTCAAAGATTTTTTTAATTTTTATAGATAACGGTTTATGCATACGCCAATATATATGGATATGTTCTCCAGCTTTTTCTTTTACATGTTTTATTCGTTTTTCTGGGGCATTTGATACAATTGCAATCTTAAATCCAAGATTAGATAATTTTTCAAATAAAACAATAGTTTTATCATCAATCTGTTGTTTCCAAGGAGCAAGAGTAAAATCATAATCAAATAGTAAAGTTTTAAAACCGAGTTTTTTTAATCTGTTATAATCAATTTCAAAAATACTTGGATAATTTTCATAAGGTATAGGGATAATTCTATATATCCCTTTTTTTCTGGAATTAGACTTCCCCGTTGTTGGGTTCAATCTTTACAACCTCCAGATCAGTCATTTCTTTTAAAGAATTTATTAATTTTAAAGATTCATCAAGAGTATCTTTTGGACATATGATTTTCATCATGTTGTTTTCAACAACATTTCTTACATTCATTAAATTATCAACAGACTCAAGTAAATAAGTGACAAGATGTATATCCTCTTTTTTTACTTTAACGTATACATCATATTCTAAAACATCAGAATTATTCATTTTTCTCATCCTTTCTCATATTTAGATTTTCTATATTTTACCGAATTATTCTTAAATATATTTTACAAATCACAGAATTTCTGCTGCTTTAGATGCAAGTTCAGACCTTTCTCCTTTCAAAAGATACACATGAGCAGCTAAAGGAGATTCTCTAAATTTTGAAGAGACATATGTAAGACCATTTGATGAAAAACCTAAATATGGATTATCAATCTGGAATGGATCACCGGTTAATACTATCTTTGTATTTTCTCCTACTCTTGTAATTATAGTTTTTATTTCATGAGGAGTCAAATTTTGAGCTTCATCAATAATCATATATTGTTCCGGAATAGATCTTCCTCTAATATATGAAAGAACCTCTATTTCTAATATTTCTCTTTTTTCAAGGTATTCATCGGGTTTTTTCCCTTTTCCCTGGAATAAATAATCAAGATTATCGTATATAGGCTGCAACCATGGTTTCATCTTTTCTTGAATTGAACCAGGTAAAAAACCTATATCTTTTCCAACAGGAATTACAGGTTTTGAAACAAGTAATTTTTTATATTTTTTCTCATCTAAAACCTTGAAAAGTCCCACTGCTAATGCCAATAACGTCTTTCCGGTTCCAGCGCTTCCAACAAGAGTTACAAGTGGAATTTCATCATTTAGTAAAGCATCAAATGCAAAAATCTGTTCTCTGTTTCTCGGATTAATCCCAAAAACTTCTGTAAATAATGAAACATCAAGTTTAACCAAGGCTTTTTCTTTTTCAGAATATCTATAATAATTGCCATTATTAAGATCAAAATATGTGTTAGGTGAAATGTTTTCGTGATTTTCAATGAGGTTTATATTTATCTTATCCTTTTCAATAAGTTTTTCTTCAATATTTAACTCCATAAATCCTTCAAAATAATCTTCATATTCAATACGATCTGTAAGGTAGTCTTGAGCCACTATTCCAACGGCTTCTGCTTTTATTCTAATATTAATATCCTTAGAAACAAGATAAGTTTCATGTTTTTTATCGTGTTCCTTTAAATACATTGCATACATTAAAATAAAATCATCCATCTTTCTCCCTAAATATTTAGGAATCTTAAAGCCATTTTCTTCAAGGGTTAATATTCTTAAACAACCTCCATTTTCGAGTTTTACGCCTTTTCTTAAATTACCGTCTTTTCTTAATCCGTCTAATACTCTATTTACTTCTCTAGCAGCGGCACCTGTTCTTTCACCGCGTGTTTTTAAATTGTCAATTTCTTCTAAAACAGGAAATGGAATAATAACATTGTTGTCCTGGAAATTAAAAATAGCTTTTGGATCATGAATTAATACATTTGTGTCGAGCACAAAGTTTTTTACCATAACTATCCCCTCCATCTTTTTATGAAATCAGATAGACTCTTTAAGCCAAAACGTTTTATAAAAATTAAAAATAATTTTGCAGTCATCAAAGCATCGTCATATGCTCTATGAGATTTTCCCTCATATATTTTGAAGCGTTTTGATAAATGTTCCAATGAATATGGGCCTGTTTCCAATAAAGCTTTTGACAATTCCAGAGTATCGATATAATAATTGTTTAAAGGTAAAATACCGCTTTCTTTTGCAGCAACATCAAGAAATTTCATATCCATTCTTGCATTATGGGAAACCAAAATTGTACCTGAGACATATTCTTTGAACCTTGGAAAAACCTCTAAAATAGTTGGTGCATTTTCTATATCAGTATTATTAAGCTTATGGAACTGTGAAACTTCACCAGGAATTCTAATATTTGGATTTACCAATGTATGAAATTCATATTTTCTTTTTATTCTCCCATTAAATATAGGAATAGCAGCTACCTCAATAATTCTATCTCCTAAATAGGGTTTTAACCCGGTAGTTTCAAGATCAAAAGCAACAAAAACCTGTGTATCTATTCTTTCCATTAGAATACCTCCTAATATAAGTATAACACAAATTTGATATGCAAAACAATGAAGAGTTTCTATAATTTATTTTTTTTGATAATTTTATGTTAAAAGCTTTTTATTTGAGACTTTTTTTGATATAATAATATGGCAAAAATTCCGCTCTTTTAAATAAGGGCCAAAAATGTCCGAGGAGGTGTATGGTAGTGAAAAGGATTTATGAAGTTATGTTTATTGTTTCTCCAGAATTATCTGAAGAAGCAAGAAACGCAGAAGTAGAAAAAGTTAAATCATGGATCGAAGAAAAAGTTGGTGGAGAAATTGAACACTGGGAAAGATGGGGTATGAGAAAATTAGCTTACAGAACCCATCAAGGTTATACAGAAGGTGACTATGCTTGGGGAATTTTCAAAGCAGAACCAGATAAGGTAAACGAATTAGACGGTCTTTTCAGAATTAACAGCCAGAACACATTCAGATGGCAGGTATTCAGAAGAGAAGACTTAGAAAAAGCTGAAAAAAACAAAGCAAAAAAAGCTGAAGAAACACAGGAAGTTATTGTTGAAGAACCAGTAGCTGCTGACGAAGAATAAGGGATGATATTATGAGCTATTCATTCAACAGGGTTATACTTGTTGGAAGACTTACAAGAGATCCAGAAGTAAGAATGACAACTTCAGGAGATAAAGTCGCAAATTTTACACTTGCTGTAGATAGACCAAATTGGAATAATGATTTCAACGGTCAAAAAACTGACTTCATAAGGGTTGTTGTTTTTGGAAAAAAAGCAGAATTTGCTGAAAATTACCTCAAAAAAGGTGTTTTGATTCTTGTTGAAGGTGCTTTAAGAATAAATACCTGGAGAGATCAAAACAATAATTATAGGGAAAGAGCAGAGGTTTCAGCTTCCACAATACAATTTATGGAGTCAAAAGCAAGCAGAGATGCATATATAACAAATAATTTTGAAGATAATTCAAATATAGAAGTTATTGAACCGACTATCGACGAAGTAAATGATGATTTTGATGACTTTTCAAATGATGAATTTCCTCAATTTTTCCCAATTGATGATGCGGGAACCGAGGATGATACCCCACCAAATTTTTAGGAGGTGAACAACATGGCATTTAGAAGACCAAGAAGAGTAAAAAAATGTAAATTATGTTCTCAAAAAATAGAATATATTGATTATAAAAACGTTGATTTATTAAAAGATTTCATTAACGAAAAAGGTAAAATAATTCCAAAAAGATTAAACGGAAATTGTTCAAAACACCAGAGAATGGTTAAAAAGGCGATTAAAAGAGCAAGACACATGGCATTATTACCATTCATTAGTGACTAATAATATAAGGAGGCTGAGGCCTCCTTTAATTTTTGTTATTCCATTTTCACATTAAATTTAACTAAATTGTGATATACTTAATAAAGAAAGAAACAAGGAGGGGTTATATGAAAGTAATGTTATTGAAAGATGTAGCAAAAGTTGGTAAAAAAGGGGAAATAGTAAAAGTTTCTGACGGTTACGGAAGAAACTATTTAATACCAAGAGGACTTGCAATTGAAGCGAAAGAAGGAGAAATAAAACACGTTCAAAAAATACAGGAAGTAAAAAAAGAAGTAAAACAAAAAAGAAAAGAAAAAATGGAAAAATTACTTAAACAACTCCAGGAAAAAGTTTATAAATTAAAAATAAAATGTGGAAAAAATGGAAAATTATTTGGAGCAATTACAGCAAATGATATTGCAAAACATATAAAAGATAGTACAAATATCGATTTTGATAAAAGATGGTTTACAGAAAAGGTTAATATTAAAGAAGTAGGGTTATATACACTAACAATAAAACTTCCAGAAGGTGTAAAAGGAGATATTAAGGTTAAAATAGAACCGTTAGAAGAATAATGGATGGTGAAAAATTTTGGAATTTATAATTCGTTCAAAGGCATTATATACTACATGGGTTTATTATAAACCTGATAGGCTTTTATTTGATGTAGGCGAAGGAATAAGCGCTGCGTTAGGAAACAAGATATACAGTATAGAAAAGATATTTATTTCACATTCTCACGTTGATCATATTGCAGGTTTGTGGGGATTTATAAATACCAGAAACAATGCAATGGGAAGTCGAGAAAAGGGGTTAACAATTTATTATCCTAAAGGTTCTAAAAATATAGAAGAATATCTAAACTTTATCCAGAGAATGAATAAATATTTAAGATTCAAACTTGAATTTATTACCGTTGAACATGGTGATATTATCCCTTTAAAAAATAACAGATATTTAAAGATTTTCAAAACAAGGCATACTCCAGGCGAAAAATCTGTTGGTTTCCAGATTCTTGAAAACAGAAAACGTTTAAAAAGTGAATATCAAAATCTATCTGGAAATGAAATAAAGGAATTAATAAGTAAAATGGGTAAAGAAAATATATTGGAAAAATATACAAAAAAATTAGTTACTATTAGCGGAGATTCGTTACCTGTATCACCGGATATTATAGAAGATAGTGATATATTGGTACATGAATGTACTTTTATAAGAGAAAAAGATAGAAAATTGCGCAATCATACATCATTAGACGAAATAAAAAAATTATTAACACAAATTAAGCCAAAAAAGGTTATTCTTTATCATATTTCAAGCCGATATACAAGGTTAATTAAAAAAACAAAAGAAGAATTATCCAGTGAATTTAAGGATATAGAGTTTCATATTGTACATCCAGAAGAAATTTCCATAATATAGCGAAACATATGGAAAGGGGGAGTTAAAATGCTGGAATGGCAATTCTGGATAATATTGGGGATTATTTTTGTTATTCTTGAAATTATTACGCCAACATTTTTCTTTTTATGGTTTGGAATTAGTAGTTTTATTACTGCCATATTAGGAATATTTACAACAAACAAAATAATTACAACCACATTTTTTATAATACTATCCTTTATACTTGTGATTTTTTCAAGAAAAATTGTAAAGCCATGGCTTAAAAGTTCTGAAAATAGAAAATTCAGTCTTGATGAATTAGAAAATGCAACAGGAATTGCAATTTCAGATATTGGGAAAAACAAATCTGGAATAGTAAAAATTTTCGGTGAAGAATGGAAAGCAATGTCGGATGAAGAAATAAAATCAGGGGATAAAATTGTAGTTTTAAAAAGAGAAGGTAATACATTAGTTGTAAAAAAACTTTCTTGAAGGGGGATGATTAAGGATGTATTTATTAACTATTATAGCTGTATTTGTCATTTTAATAGCAGCTACAAGTTTAAAAATTATAAGGCCATATGAAAAAGGTTTAATTGAACGTCTTGGGAAGTTTCATAGAGAGGCTCAACCAGGATTACAGTTTATTATTCCTTTTCTTGATAGAATGATAAAGGTTGATATGAGGGAACGTGTAATTGATGTTCCACCACAAGAGGTTATTACAAAAGATAATGTTATTGTAACCGTTGATGCTGTAATCTATTATGAAATAACAGAAGCATTTAGAGTTATCTATAATGTAAATAATTTCCAGCTTGCAGCTATAAAACTTGCACAGACAAATTTAAGAAATGTAATAGGTGAACTCGAACTTGACCAGACATTAACCTCAAGGGAAATGATCAATACCAGATTAAGAGAAGTGCTTGATGACGCCACGGATAAATGGGGTGTTAAAGTAACAAGGGTAGAAATTAAAAAGATTGATCCACCAGATGATATAATGGAAGCAATGAGTAAACAAATGAAGGCTGAAAGGATGAAAAGGGCTGCAATATTAGAAGCTGAAGGTTATAAACAGGCAGCTATCTTAAGAGCTGAAGGAGATAAACGTTCTGCTATATTAAAAGCCGAAGGTGAAGCTGAATCTGTAAAAAGAGTTGCTGAAGCTAAGAAATACAAATACGAAGTTGAAGCAGAAGGTCAGGCAAAAGCTATTATTAACGTATTCAAAGCAATACATGAAGGTCAGCCAACAGAAGATTTATTAAAGGTAAAATACTTAGAAACTTTACAGGAAATGGCAAATGGTCAGGCTTCAAAATTATTTATACCTTATGATATAATGGGCGTTTTAGGATCTGTTGCAGCAATGGTTGAATCAAAATTGCCACAGGAGAAAAAAGAAGAAAAAAAGGAAACTTCTGAATAAAAAGAAAGGAGTTTTTTAATGACGTTTTATTACATATATTTGATTTTTGAATGTTTTGTAGCATCATTTCTGGCATTCTTCCTTGCACAGTATTTTATAATTTCAAACAAAAGACCTTTCTTTATAATTGAATTCTTTAACATGTATAACTTTTTAGGAAGTGTTGTGCTTCTAAAAATGCTAAATGTGGAATATTATAAGTTAAGTAATCTATTATTGTTTATTTCGCTTATTCTATTTTATACAAGATCATTTATGACAGCTAAGGATAAATTTGATAGCAGATTTAGATCAATGATACTTTCATTTGGATACACAAGGGAATCATATTTCTATCGTTTTCTTATGAAAAGAATCTTGATTAGAGGACTTGAAGGCTTTTTCTTTTCAATAGCGGCGATATTAATGATTAATAAAATTCCATTCTGGTATAACTTTTCAAATAATTTTGATGAATTTATGTATGTTGTGTTATTTTTATTTGGTGCTGGACTTATTAAATCATCTAACTATGGAAAAATTTCAAGAACATAAATCAAAAAAGCTTCCTGATTTTCAGGAAGCTTTTTTGATTAATATAAAAAGCCTATAAGCCAGAGAGGAATGGAATTTTTAACTGGAATTTCAATGTCATCTTTTAAAACAAAATCAGCCTTTTTAATTTTTTTATTTTTCCCACCAACTTCAATAAGTTTTCCATCAATTACAAAGTCACCATATTCTTCCTTTTTAGATGAATATACCTTCATTCCTGCTTCTGAAAAGAGTGCAGCAACATATGCTTCTCTTAAGTTTCCAGAATCACCATTAAAAATTTTATATATTCCAGGATCATATAAAAATATTTTTGAACCTACAGAATTGAGTTTATAATCTTTTTCATGTCTTATAATTCTTATTACTTTTATAGCTTCAAGAGCATTTAGAAGTTGATAAAGCTTTTCTTTTCCAATTGAAAATTCTTTACACAGTGAATTTATTATAAGTCGTGGTATTTTGGCTAATGCCAGATATCCAATGATTGCATTTATTATTCTTAAATAATTTTCGCGTAATTGTGGAAGTAAAAAAAGAATATCTGATTGTATGGACTTTTCTACAATTTTTAAAAGTTTATTATCATACATATGTAAATCTTCAAGGAAAATAGGTCTAAATCCATGGTCTATATAGTCTCTATATAATGAGAGTACGTTAATTTCGGAAATTATTTTCTTAATGATTTTAGGATCATAATCAAAAGGATCGATTATAGGATAAAGTTTTCCAGTAACAAGATAAATAAATTCGCGAAGTGAAAGCAAAGGAATTTCGATAATTGGAAAGCGTCTTGAAAGATCAGAAACTCCTTTTTGTAAAATTATACTGCTACTATCACTTACCCATATATTCTTATCAGGAAAGACATCATAAATTCCTTTTAAATGAATACTCCAATCATTTGCAAAATGAACTTCATCAATAAAAACACTTTCATAGCCTTTTAAAAATGCGGCTTCTACAAGATCAAATAATGGTATTGTTGAAACAATAGGGTTATCTGCTGATATATATAGAGCATTTTTTTCTTTTAAATTTTTTAATAAAAAGGTTGTTTTTCCAGTTCCACGAGAACCAACTAACATTAAATTTTTTGTATCTTTGTTAATAGTATCAAAAAAAGGTCGGAATTTTTCAGGTAAAATATAAAGCAGTTTTTCCTGAAAAATTTCTAATTTTTCAATTATTAGATCTTTGTTCATCCTTACCACCTCTTTAAGTCCTGAATCAGAACTAAATATGCATAAAATAGTTCTATATAAATATATTATACCATAAAAATACATAATTTAAGAATATATTGGTTCTGCCTCAGAACTAAATATGCATAAAACGGTTCTGTCCCAGAACTGTTTAAAGAGTATATATAATAAAAATAAAAAGCCCTTAAAGGGCTTTTGGTGGGTGCTGCAGGGATCGAACCTGCGGCCTCTTCCGCGTCAAGGAAGCGCTCTCCCACTGAGCTAAGCACCCTAATTACCGTATAAATTCTACCATAAAGAGATTATTTTGTCAAGAATTTAAAACATCTTTATATACCTCTATAATTCTTTTAACCGATACTTCTATTGAATAATTTTCTTTTACAAATTTAATTCCATTTTCTGACAATTGTTTATGCAATTCATGGTCTTTTAATACTCTTAAAATTTCGTGAACAAAATCATCTTCATTTAATTCTTTGATCATAATTCCACCAGCATTTTCGTGATTTAAAAGATCGTAAACTCCCATTTTTCCAAGTGCTACAACAGGTGTTCCTGCTGCCATAGATTCTAAAACCACAAGACCTTGAGTTTCTGTATATGAAGCAAATACAAAAATATCAGCCTGTTTATATGCTTCTAATACCTTTTCACGTGGTTGGCCACCTGTAAAAATAACCTTTTCCTGCAAGCCGAGATTTACAACCATTTCCTCTAGTTTTTCTCTTTCTACACCATCACCTATAATGACAAATTTAGTATTCTTTTCATTATTTACAACTTTTGAAAATACATTAATTAAGAAATCTATATTTTTTTCTGGCCCAAGCCTTCCTACAAATAATAAAATTCTTTCATCAGGCATTATATTATACTCTTCTCTAAGATTCCAGGTTATTTCTTTATTAAAAATTTCTGTTTCTATTCCAGTAGGAATAACCACTATATGGTCTTCAGGAACACCATAATCAACTAATACTTCTTTTATATTTTCTGTAGGTGAAATTACCTTGTCTAATTTCAAACACCAATTTCGTATCATTTTTTGAGTTTGTTTTAAAGTTGGTCTAATAATTAAAGGTAAATATTTTCTATAATATTCATACATTGTATGATGGGTTCCAACATGTTTTATTTTTAATAATTTTGCTAAAAATTCTGCAAGAATTCCCATTGAAAAAGGATCTTGCGAATGAATTATGTCTAATTCTAAATCCTTTATTTTAAAAATATCTCCTGAAATTGGAATGGCAATTCTTTGTTCTTTTTCAAATAAGAATTTAATTGCAGGAAATTCAAAAACGTTTTTTTCATTTCTTTTATAATTATGAGAATATCTTGGTACAAATAAATATACATTATGTCCTAATTTTTCCATTTCCTGTTTATATAATTTTACAGCAGTAGATACACCATTCTTTTGTGGGAAATATACATCTGAAAATATGCCTATATTCATATTTTTCACCTCATATTAAAACTTTTATTTATATTGCTTAATTTTGTCTACCAAAATAGGCTCTTTTGATTTTGAAGGAAGCATGGTTATTCCCATTATATTTTTTTTACCATGTTCCAAACCCAAATCAACAAACTTCAATTTATCTTTTTCGACAATACTCCATACAAATCTATCATAGTATAACCATAATTTTCCCAAAGATCTTAAAAAAATATTTGGTTCTTCTTCAAAAGCATTATACGCATTTCTAAAATGATAATATAATCTCCATCCATCTACATTTACTTTTTTAAAAATAAATCTTTTTTTAATTCTTTCAGGTTCTATATTTTTTGTTTCATCGTATAAAATAGTATCTTCCCATGATTCGGCAAAATTCCATGCTTTATGAAAAATATATGCACCCTTTACAGTATACATATAATATCCTCGTCTTCTTATTCGAAATCCATATTCAACATCCTCAAAACCCACAAAATACTCTTTTTTAGGATATCCAACTTCTTTTACCACAGAAGTTTTTATCATAAATCCAACAAATACAGTAAATTCTCTTTTTTTTAGCCAGATATTGGTATTATTATCATTTGTTTTTTTAAAGAAATCTTCTTCTATGGTTATTACATCATTTTGTAAAACAGCTGTATTATTTCTTTTGTTTTCAGGTAAAGATAAATATGCATTTATCATTTTTTCTAAAGCTTTTTTCTCAGGTAGAGCATCATCATCCATTAACCATATCCAATCATATTTTTCCTCTTTTTCCAGGTATTTTATACCTTCATGATATCCTCCACCACTACCGATATTTTCATTGATATTTAAAACTTCAATTTTGTCATTGTTTAAACTTTCTAAGTATTCTTTTGTACCATCGGTAGAATTATTATTAACTATTAATATTTTTTCAAGTTCATATGTTTGATTTAAAAGCGCGTTTATTCCTTTTTTTAATAATTCTTTCCTATTATGTGTGAGAATTAATCCAGCTACTTTTTCTTTTTTCATAATGCCCTCCGGTTTAATTTTCGCTTATTTGATTAAAAAATAGATTCTTATTTAAAAATAACATTATTAGTCCAAACACTATTTGAAAATAATAAGTTGCTATTCTCCAAATTAATATAGAGATTAATACATTTGATGAATTTTTGAAAATTGAAGAATAAATTAGAACATATACAGCTTCTAATCCACCGCTTGATCCAGGAGTTGGAAAATAAAAAACCAATAAATATACTAATAAATACAAAGGGAAAAAGGTGAAAAAATCGAGATTAAAATTTTGAATTTTATAACTAAAAACAACATACAATGTGTAACTCTGTATCATTAAACTTAAAATTCCCAATATTATATCAATAACCATAACAAAAAAATTTTTTTTCCATAAGAAGGCTATATTTTCTCTTAACTCCATAGTCCAACTTTCTAATTTTAATATTCTTTTCTTCTTAAGTTTTGGAAATTTTTTTAATATTTTAATTACTAATAAAGGTTCTACTAATAAAGCAGTAAAAAATATTGAAAATATTATTGTAACAGTAAAACCACCTAATAATACTTTGTAACTTAAAACTTCTTGATTAACAATAAACTTGATTTTTGAAATAAATACCACAATTAAAAAGATAACAGTATATTGATATTCAATAAATTTAGAACTTATCATGGCTGTTGACTCACGAGCTTTTATTCCTAACATTTTTAAATGATATATTTGAAATGGTTGTCCCCCCATTGCAAGAGGTGTAATGTATGTAAAAAGATAATTAATAACGGAATTAGTAAAAGCATCTTTAAAAGTAATTTTATGACCTAAAGATCTTAAAACTATATCTAATCTTATGGCTTCAATAATATAAACTGCAATAAAAATAATAAATGGAATAAAAAAATCACTTAATTTTGTATATAAAATAGTTTCTTTTATCTTTTCAAAATCAGAATAAAAAATAAATACAATATTTACAGCCAATCCAATAAAAATAGCTAATAAAATATTTTTTATGATCATTTTCTTATTAAATATCTTGTTTTCTGTCAATTAGATACCTCCCTATATAAACTTCAACGTCCCATCTGTTCTCAATCTCGCAATATTTGATTTAAAAAGGTAATCGATAACTTCATTTGGTTTTTTATCAGTAATTCTAAACAAACTCAATATTTCTTCAATTTTTAAATGAGATTTATTCAATGTATTTTTACCATATTTTTTAATCATATATGTTAATTTTTCGTCAAAATTCATTGGAGAAGCCCAATATCTTTCGAATTCTAGTCTCATAATAAGCTTCTTTACTATTTTTAATCCAAAACCAGGATCATTGGTAACCAATGAATCTAAATTATTTTTTTCAATTTTTATCATTTGTAAAGGTGTTGAAGTAAATACAGTTGCAGTTCTTTCAACATCTTTAAAACAAGCAATTTCACCTACTATTTCTTCATTTGATAAAATTGCTAACAATTTTTCACCGTGAGGTGAAAATTTTGATACTCTAACATTTCCCGAGAGAATCATAAATGCCCAATCTCCTTCTTCCCCCTCATGAAATAATACAGTATGAGATGGAAGCAAATATCCACTTTTTAAGTAAGTGACAAGTGGTTTTATTAAAGGTTTATTTGTAATAACCGACTCAAAAACCATAAATGAAAATAACTCTTTTATAAACGGATATTTTTCTCTTAGAGTTTTTTCAAGATAATATTTTTTATCTGGAGAGATTAATATCATGCACAAATCTTTCCAGATTTCAACTTCTGCCTGAAAATACATATCGAATTTATTAAATTGAATCTTTTTAAATTCATTTAAAGCTTCCTTTATTTTTCCTGCATTAAAAAGTTTTCTACCGTTTTCATATAATTGTATGTTATGATCTTTTATACTTGTATATTCCCTTCTTCTATGTCTTTTAAGGTATTTTTTCGAAATATCAACAACATCTAAGTTTTTATCAATAAGATGCTCCGAATTTTTCTTATTCTCATTTTCCTTCTTTATATCTCCGAATATTTTTTTATTTAAACTAATAATTTTTTCTATATACTTTTTTATAAGATATATAACCAGACTGGAATTTGATAACAAAAATTTTTCTACGAGTTCTTTTTCCAATAAAAGAACCCTACTATTTTCAATAACCCTTATTGATTCAAAAGATTTTATCCCTGGAATAAGCAATTCAGCACCAAATATTCCTTTAGTTTCATATGAATGATGAGCACAAAAAGAAGATGTTGTTTCTAACATCCCTTCTTTTAAAATTATCAAGTTTTCAACTTCGTTTCCCTCATTTACCAAAATAGTTTCCGGAGCATATAACCTTTCTTTCATATAATCACATCCCAAAAATATTATTTAAAATAAAGAGTTCCATCAGGTCTAATTGTGGATATTTTATTTTTGGATAATATTGTTATAAATTCAGAAATATCCATTGTTAAACCTGATAGATTTAAAAACTGTTGGGGGGTTAGCTTAAATTTATTTAATCTTTGACGGCTGTATTTATTAATCAATACTTTTGTCTTATCGATTAAATCTGTATTAGCTATTAGTTTTTTTTGAAAATCAACTCTTTTAATAAGGGCTTTTAAAATATTTCTACCCAATAAATAACTTTCATTTATCAAACTTTCCAGATTATCTGATGTTATATAAATAAACTGTAAAGGAGTTTTTGTAAAGACGGTAGCTGTTCTTTGAACATTTTCAATTACAGCAATTTCCCCTACAATTTCTCCTTCAGTAAGAATATTTAATAATATTTCTTTATTGTCTAAAAATTTTGAAATATATACACTCCCGCTAACGTTTAAAAAGGACCAGTCACCTTCTTCTCCTTCGAAGAACAAAACGGTCTTGGCGGGAATTAAATACCCTTTTTTAAAATAAGTTTTTAAGTTGCTGTCAATTTTTTTATCCTTTATGCTTTTATTTAAAATAAAGAAAGATATAAGTTCATTTAAAAAATCATATTTATAATGAAGCGTTTCAAGCATTTTTTCATAGTTATTATTTTGCATAAAATAAAGGCAATATATTTTCCAGATTTCTATTTCGGCTTTAAAGTATTTATCTTCTATATTTGATAAATCTATATTTTTTAAGTTTTCATAAGCTTCTTCATATTCTTCAGATAATATTAATTCTCTTGCTGATATATATTTTTGTATAAAATCATCAGAAAAATAATGCCAGTTATATTTATATATTTTTTTAAAAATCTTTTTAACTTCTTCAACCTCAATTTCAGTTTTGAAATCTTCAGCAAGTCTTCGTTGATTTTTTTTGGTAAAAAAATCAGTAGCTATTTTATCATTCATATTAACAAGCATTTTTATTCTCTTTTTTATAGCCAGACTTAATAATTCTTTATTATTTTTTAAAAATTCTTCCGCTTCTTTTTTATCTGTAATTAGTTCGACTTCCGAATTTCTAACATTTCTCAGCGATTCAATGGTCTTTATGTTAAAAAGGAATTCTTCAGAAAAAATCCCCTTTTTAATAAAGACTTTTTTATAATTACAAAATTTTGATTCACTTAACAAATGGCCGTTTTTTAAAACAACCAAAGCTATTGGGTCCTCGTTTTCTAATTGTAATATTTCGTCATTTTTATATTTTTTTATCATAAATATTCCCCCAATACTCTCCATTATAATTATACTCTTTATAGATTTAAAAATCAAATAAGGGAATTTCCATTTTTTGAAAATAAAAATACAGTTGCGGTTTATTTTTTAAACCGCAACTGTACTTAATTAATTTTAATAGCTTAACTTTAAGCTTCTATTTTTCACTTCTTCATGTATAGTTTTAATAATATCTTCAAGAGAAATATCTTCTACAGTATTACCTTCTCTTGTTCTTACATTAAATTTATTTGATTCAACCTCTTTTTCACCAATAACAATCATATATGGAATCTTTAATAATTGTGCATTTCTAATTTTGTATCCTACTGTTGCATTTGAATCATCAAGTTTTACTCTTATTCCTTCTTTGTCTAATTTTGCTGCAATTTCTTTACTGAATTCAACATATTTATCAGAAACAGGAATTACTGCAACCTGTTCTGGTGCAAGCCATGTTGGGAATGCACCTGCAAAGTTTTCAATTAAAATTCCAAAGAACCTTTCAATAGAACCATATATTGCCCTGTGTATCATAACAGGTCTTTGAAGTTCATTATTGTGGTCTACATAGTGAATATCAAATCTTTCTGGCATCTGGAAATCAAGCTGAATTGTAGCACATTGCCATTTTCTTCCTAATGAATCCTTAATTTGGAAGTCGATCTTTGGACCATAAAATGCACCATCACCCTCGTTAATATTATAATTTATTCCTGATTTTTCAAGTGCAGCCTTTAATGCATTTGTAGCGATTTCCCAGGTTTTTTCATCACCCATATGGTCTTCAGGCATTGTACTTAAATTTGCTTCATATTCAAAACCAAAAGCGTTGTATAATTCATTTGTAAAGTCCATAACCTTGATTACTTCTTCTTCAATTTGATCTTTTGTACAGAAAATATGTGCATCATCCTGAGTGAATGCTCTTACCCTGAACAACCCATGAACAACACCGCTTCTTTCATATCTATGAACCTTACCAAATTCAGAATATCTTATTGGAAGGTCTCTATAACTTACAACCTTTGATTTATAGATTAAAATATGTCCAGGACAGTTCATAGGTTTAATTGCATATTCCATCTCATCTTTTTCTGTGAAATACATATTTTCTTTATAATGATCCCAGTGACCTGACTGATGCCAGAGCTTTACATTCATCATTAATGGTGTGAGTATTTCTTCATATCCATATTTTTTATGTAATTCTCTTGAGAATTCTATAAGCTGATTAATAACTTTAGCTCCTCTTGGTAAGAAGAAAGGCATTGCAGGTGCCAATTCGCTATCAAACATAAATAATTCGAGTTTTGGACCTAATTTTCTATGATCCCTTTTCTTTGCTTCTTCAAGCATTTTTAAATATTCATCTAATTGTGCCTTTTTAGCAAATGCTGTACCATAGATTCTTTGAAGCATTTTATTTCTTTCATCGCCTCTCCAATATGCTCCTGATACAGATAATAATTTAAATTGTTTAATTTTCCCTGTTGAAGGAAGATGAGGCCCTCTACAAAGATCAATAAATTCTCCTTGTTTATAGTATGTAACTGTATCATCTTCTATATCTTCAAGCAATTCAACCTTATATGGTTGATTCATTTCTTCAAACATTTTCTTTGCTTCTTCTTTTGAAATTTCAAATCTTTCGATTTTTAAATCTTCTTTTATTATTTTCTTCATCTCTGCTTCTATTTTTTCGAGGTCTTCTTCGGAAATCTTTTCTTCCATATCAAAATCATAATAAAATCCATTTTCTATTACAGGACCAATTGCAAGTTTTACATCTTTTCCATATATTCTCATTACTGCCTGTGCCATAATATGAGCCATTGTATGTCTGAAAATTACAGGTGCTTCAGGATCTTTATCTGTAATTAATTTTACTGTTGCATCAACTTCAATAGGTCTTGTTAAATCATATAATTCTCCGTTTACCAATGCACCTACTGATTGTCTGTATAATCCTTCAGAAATTCCTTTTGCAATTTCTGCTGCAGTAATTCCTTTTTTATATTCCTTTTCTGAACCATCAGGCAATACAATCTTTATCATTTCCATATATAATCACCCCTTCTTTATTATTATTTATTACTTTTTAGCAATACATGCAATTTCAACCATTGCATCTTTTGGTAATTTAGAAACTTCTATAACAAATCTTGCAGGATAAATTTTTTTAAAGTAATTTTCATATACAACATTAAATTCATTAAACTTAGACATATCAGTAAGAAAAACCTGCACCTGAACAACATCTTTTAATGAAAAACCGGAAGATTTCAAGATAGTTTTAATATTCTCCATAACTTGTTTTGTCTGTTCAACAAAACTTTCAGGCATTTCATTTGTTTCATAATTAATAGGCAATTGACCTGATATAAATAACTCATCATCTTTTAATATTGCATGAGAGTATGGACCAACAGCAGAAAAATTCTTTGGTGTTACACTCTTTTTATTATTAAAGAGTTTTAATCTCATTTGATGACCATCAAAATAATCGAAATAGCTTAAATTTAGAGTTTTTAATAAATCCTTCAAATGGTCTTTTTCCTCAAAATACTTAAAGTAATTATTTAATATAAATGCGTATAAAACATTATAGAGCATATAATATACAGTAAAAGTATATACATTTAATTTTATTAATGACATAGAAATCATATACGCAGAAGCAATTACTATCATACTAAAATAATGTATTATTGTATGTAATCCATCTTTTGTTCTTGAAAATAAATATGTTCCTGTCAATAATATTAAAGTAGTTAAAGTAAAAAAGAATAAGAAAAATCCTGTAACCCCAGATGATGTGCTAACACCAGAGAATCCAATTATAAATGTCAAAATCCAGGACAGTTTATAAGCGACATCAATATAAAACTTCATACTCTCATCCCCCTTAGATTTCCAGATTTTCCAATTTTTCTGTTAAATCCCATTCCATTAATTTATCGATTATTTCATCTAAATCCCCGTCGAGTATAAATCCTAATCTATATGATGTATAACCTATTCTATGATCTGTAACTCTATTCTGAGGGAAATTATATGTTCTAATTTTTTCACTTCTTTCCCCGGTTCCAATTTGCGATCTTCTTTGAGAGGTTAATTCTTCATGTTGTTTTCTTAATGCTTCTTCATACAACTTTGCCCTTAAAATACTCATAGCAGCTTCTTTATTTTGATGTTGTGATCTTTCATTTTGACATGTAACAACAATCCCTGTCGGTAAGTGGACAATTCTCACGGCAGACTCTGTTTTATTGACGTGTTGTCCACCAGCACCTCCCGCTCTATAGGTATCAATCCTTAAATCTTTATCCTCTATTTTAACATCAACATCTGTTGCTTCAGGCAATACTGCAACAGTTGCTGTTGAAGTATGTATTCTTCCTCCTGATTCTGTAACAGGAACTCTTTGAACCCTATGAACACCACTTTCATATTTCAATCTACCAAAAACACCTTTACCTTTTATTTTTATAACTGCGTTTTTTGTTCCGCCAATACCTGTATCGCTTAATTCCATTATTTCATGTTTCCAACCCTTATTTTCCGCATATCTTAAATACATTCTCATTAAATCGGAAGCAAATAATGCAGCTTCTTCTCCGCCTGTACCAGCACGGATTTCCATAATTATATTTCTTTCATTTATTTCATTTCCAGGTATTAAAAGGCTTAAAATTTCAAGATAATAGTTTTTGAGGTTTTTTTCAGCTTCTTCAACCATGGAATTATATTCTTCTTCATCTATCTCTTCAGCGTGTTTTAATTCTTCAAGCGCTTTTATATCCTCATTAACACTTTCATATTTTTCAAATAATTCCTTTAATGTTGAAAGTCTGTTATGCTCTTTTCCAAGAGATTGTAATAAATCGAGGTTAGAGGTTACCTCAGGATCTGCGAGTTTCTCTTCAACCTCTTTTAATTTTTCTAAAACCTTTTCTTTAAAAGATAATATTTCCATATGCACACTCCTTATACCCTTTTTTGCTATTATATCATATTTTTATATATTCTTGAATACCTTTAAACTTCTTCTTTTAATAAAGATGTGGAAATATAGAATATTAAAAATATTATTATTACAGTTATTGAGGACATCGCCTGACTTTCCAGATAATATCGTGCGTTTGATAGAGTGTAATTAATATTGGATACTATGGGGAAATAATTTGAAACTTGCATTGTATAAGAAATTGTAAATTCACCAAAAACTATGGCAAATATCTGTAAAAAAGAACTTATCAGGGAATTTTTTAGTATAGGCATTTCAATAAAAAGAAATGTTTGGAATTTATTTGCTCCGTCAATTTTAGCAGCTTCAATAATTGAGTTATCAAAGGATAAAACTCTTTGTTGTAAAAATGTGTATCCAAGAGGTATTGAAATTACAAGATATCCAATAATCAATAAAATAGCATAAGGAATTGAAAATTCAATATTTAGAATAAGCAAACTCATAGCAATAAATGTTGAAGACACTCCCAGAGAAGAGATAATAAAAATATTTGCAAATCTCATATCTTTATGATTCTTAATATTCCTTAAAATGATATAAGATAAAAAAATAGAAATTATTCCTACTATTAACGCGATAAGTGTTGTATTATAAATACTTTTTATGACAGGATAATATTTGTTCAAACTTTTAGAAAACAGATTATATAATCCTTTTATTGTAAATCTATTATTTATAAAATCATAAAATCCTGAAAAAATTCCCACAAATACAATACTATATTCAAATAATACATAAAATATAGAAATAAAAAAGGTTATCATAGAAGTTTTAGAAACATATAGCTCTTCTGATGGAATTTCATGGATCTTTGGAAGTGAAATTATAAAATTAAGAATAATTAGAATTAAAAATTGAATCAATGCGTAAGACAAAGCTTTTGAAAAATTCAAAGAACTTCTTAAAGTAGTGAAAATCGCAACCTCAAATGTGGAATATTTTATTCCACCAAGTGAAAGAACAATTGCAAAACTAACAAATGAATACATAAAAACAAGAAATCCACCTTTTAAAACAGAAGGGATAATAAGCGGAACCTTTATAAATCTTATTATATCCTTTTTGGAAGCACCGTCTATTATTGCATTTTCAATATAATTTTTAGGTATATTCCTTAATGCGTCTGAAATGTATTTTACAAATATTGGAGAATTATAAAACGAATGAGCTATTATAATAGCTGTTAAGGTGTATAATATATTCAAACCAAAAATTTTATTTATAATTCCATTATTTCCATATAAAATCGAAAATGAAATTATCGTTGAGATTGGTGGAAAGAAAAATGGAATAAAAAATGAATTTTCAAGGATTTTACTTAATGTATTTTTATTATTAGCAACATATATTGCAGGTAATATCGAGATAATAAATGAAAATACAGTTGATAATGAGGCTTGATAAACAGTGTTTTTTAGTATCCTTAATGTTCTTGCTCTAAAAAATACATTTAAAAAAGTATGAAAATCAAAGTAGTTAATCATTAAGATGGATACTGGAAAAACCCACAATATAGCAAATATTATTATATATAAATGTATTTTTCTCATAATGTCCTCCTGAAAAAAAGTTATAAACCAAATAATTGTATATTTGAGGTGAAAGAATGAAAAAATATATTCTATTATTCATATTATTATTTTCAGCTTTATATCTCTTTTCAAAATCACTATTTTTATGGCCACCATACATTACATATAATGGTAAAGATTTATTTTTAAATTTCAAAACAAATGGAATAATTAAAGGACTTTCCATTCATATTATAGATAAAAATCTAAACGAAGTATATTCTATTAAATTACAGGAAAATGAACTTTATCATATGCCAATAAATATTGATTATGTTAATGAAAATTTTGAATATATTATAAAACAAAATTCAAAAGTTATATACAAAAATACATTCAACGAATTTAATCCGTTAAAAAAGGATTTTACATTTGTTGTATATGGAGACACCAGATATTATGATAAACTTCATAGAATGATAGTAGATAAAATAATAGAAGAAAAACCAGATTTTGTAATTAATGTTGGAGATATGGTTGAAAACGGAGAAAATATCAATTATTGGACCAATTTTTTCAATACAATAAAAGGACTAAACATTCCATATTTCCCTATTCCTGGTAATCACGAAAAAAATTCAAATTATTATTATGATGCGTTTATATTACCAAAAGGCGGAGGATTTCAAAACAAACAATGGTATTCATTTAAATATGGGAATTTAAATTTTATTCTTCTTGACTCAATTATTATCAATAATTCAGAACTATTTAAACAGGAAACAATATGGCTTGAACAAACTTTGAAAAACAATAAGAACTATATAAATATAGTAATTTTCCATTATCCGTTTTGGAACAATTCAATTTATGCATGGAGAAGAGATAATAAAATACTTGAAAAAAAATGGCGTCCAATATTTGAAAAATATAACGTTAAACTTGTTTTTAATGGACATGTTCATGCATATGAACGATTTGAATTAAATGGTATTACATATATCACCACTGGTGGCGGCGGCGCACCGTTTGATCCAGGGCATAAAAAAATTTTAAATCCTTATACTAAAAAACTACATTATGGATATCTTGAATATGTTCTTTTAAAAGTAAAATCTGGTAAAATCACAGTCATAACAAAAGCAGTTGGAAAATCGGATAATTATAAGATGAATAATGTAAAATCTTTAGATATGGTTTTAGATTTTTTTGAAATTGATAAATAAACAGTATTAATATTATGCATACAATAGCTTAAAAGAAATTTTTGCTCATATTTAATTATATCCTATAAACATTATGAAATATTGAATTTCACTTTATTTTAAATTTGTGATATCCTATAATTACGAAAACGTTTTCGAAACTACAAATAAAACAATGGGAAGGGATTCAATATGAAAAGAATAAATATCAAAGATGTAGCAAAGGAAGCTGGAGTCTCGATCTCAACAGTTTCAAGAGTAATAAACAAAAGTGCTCCTGTAAAAGAAGAATTGAGAAAAAAAGTAGAAGAGGCAATAAAAAAATTAGAATATAAACCCAGTATAGTTGCAAGAAGTCTTAGAAAAGGGAAAGCGAAAACAATAGGACTTGTTATTCCAGATATTACAGACCCTTATTTTCCGCATATAGTTAAAGGCATAGAAGATTATTTAAAAAAAGAAGATTATACATTGCTATTAAGTAATTCCGGTCAGGATTTAGAACAAGAAACAAAAATCATAGAAACATTTGAATCAAATCATATAGATGGAGTTATTTTTATAGGTAGTGGTCTTACCAATCCTTATTTAAAGCATTTAAAAGAACGTGGGATAAAAGTTGTATATCTCGACAGAATATTAAAAGGGATAGATGTTTCTTATGTAGTAAGTGATAATAAACAGGGAATGCATGATTTGCTCCAATATTTATACGATACAAATCATAGAAGTTTTCACTTTGTAAATGGCAATGAAAATACATTTAGTGCTCAGGTGCGTTACGAAGCTTTTGCTGAATTTATGGAGAAAAATAATATTAAATCATATAAACATATATATTCCTGTTTTTCATATGATGCAGGGTATCAGTATGGAAAAGAAATAGATTTAAAAAAACTTCCAGATGTTATAATGGGTGGTAATGATCTTATAGCCTATGGTTTAATGGATGCGCTTGATGAAAGAGGTGTGAAAATACCTGATGATGTTAGCATTACAGGATTTAATGACATTCCATTTAGCAGACATTATAAACCTTCTTTAACTACAGTAAGACAGCCAATATATAAAATGGGATATACAGCAGCTAATCTTATTATTCAAATAATTAATTCAGATGGACCGGTATTCAAAGGCATAGTTCTGAAAACTGAATTAATAATAAGGAATTCAACTAAAAAAAGAGATTAAATATCTTTAAAGATATTTTTATTCAAAATATAAATTTTATTTCCTTCCTTTTTTATAATACCTTCCTCTTCGAGTTTAGAAAACGCTCTTGAAAGAGATGGTCTTGTAACGCCAAATAAATGAGATAATTGCTCAACAGAATATTCGAGTATTACATAATCATCAGAAGAATCTTTTAATTTTCCTTTTATATGAAATAAGATTTTATCTTTAATATTGTTAAGAGTGATAAACCATAATCTTTGTGAAATAAAAACAAATTTTGTACCCAGATATTCGATCAATTCCTGCAGAAAGTCTTTATTATGCATACATAAATTTAAAACTTCATCTTTATTTATAAATGCTACTGTAGATTTCTCAATTGCAATTATATCAACAGGAATTATAGAATTTTTAGAAAATGTGGCTCCAACAGCAAGAAGGTTTGGAGCCTTTATTTCTTCTATTTCTATGATCTTTCCCTGAGTATCAGACATTTCAGCCTTAACCTGTCCTGATAACAAAATCATTACTTCATTAACCTTTTCTCCACGAAATCTAATAATTTCATCCTTTTTATAAGATTTTATAATCATCTTTTCTGAAGAAATTAACTCTTCTATTTCAGTTATTTTTAATGATTTAAAAATAGGAGTTTTCGATATTTGCTCAAAAATTTGTTGCATAATTTCCCACCTTTATTTCAGACGCTCTAGATTATCAATTGAATTATATCATAATAAAATTTATTCTCGACACTGATAATTTAATATAATATAAATAATTAGTTTTACGAATTTTAGGAGGATAATTGCAAATTTCGACCTGATCCCTGAAAACTAATAAATATAACAGGATATTTATTTAAATACTTTTCTAATATTTCCTTTTCATTCCAGATTTTTAAATAAATTCTCACTGTTTTCTTTCATTGGAAAGAAATGTTCTAACATGCTTATATTTAATGTTTTTTCAAATCTTCTTGGTCTTGTAATTAATATTACATCTCCACCTTCCGAAATATCTTTTATAAGCATACTTTTATTTATGAAAAACATATTGTTTTCTATTATGGTTTTAAAGTTGCTTTCTCCCAGAGGAAGATTTTTTAATTCCTTCATTTTTTTCAACCCAACGGCGTTATTATACCATATACAAAAACTCCTGCATTATTCAATGCAGGAGTTTTTTGTCTCTTTTAGAGAGTGGTTGTAAATTAGATGATGAAAAGTTTAAACACTATGTTTTCAAACAATCATAGTTTCGTTTCTATCTCTTTCAGAGAGCAGTTATATTCGGATAAATACAAATACCAGAAGAGTTACACAATATTCTGGTTGGTTTCTATCTCTTTCAGAGAGCAGTTATATTCGGATGAAGCAATCGATAGCCTCTATGATGGTTCTTTTGATGAAAAGGTTTCTATCTCTTTCAGAGAGCAGTTATATTCGGATTTAAAAGGATTAGTAGTAATGGAAAAAGAGTTCGACTCAGAAAAAGGTTTCTATCTCTTTCAGAGAGCAGTTATATTCGGATCGATAGCTAAAGTAAAAGAAGGTGAACTTTACATTAAAACTGTTTCTATCTCTTTCAGAGAGCAGTTATATTCGGATATATAGCACTCGGAATGGGCGGATAACCGAGTATAAATAAAGTTTCTATCTCTTTCAGAGAGCAGTTATATTCGGATATACCTCACAATGAAGTCGAGACAAGTTATTGTCTCGACGAGTTTCTATCTCTTTCAGAGAGCAGTTATATTCGGATGATTATATTTATGTATCCATCGTGGATAAAGATAAATTCCACGTTTCTATCTCTTTCAGAGAGCAGTTATATTCGGATATGAAATTACTATCAGCATTTTCACACAAAATGTTAAAAGGTTTCTATCTCTTTCAGAGAGCAGTTATATTCGGATCAGAAGAGCTTTCTTTTTTGTTTGATACAGCAACAAAAATTGTTTCTATCTCTTTCAGAGAGCAGTTATATTCGGATAAGAATGGAAAAAAGAAGGGTTTAAATCAATAGAGGATTATGTTTCTATCTCTTTCAGAGAGCAGTTATATTCGGATTATGCTTTACAAGGATATTATGAAACAAGTAAATAAAAATTTGTTTCTATCTCTTTCAGAGAGCAGTTATATTCGGATAGAAAGTACTGTTAGAAAGAATTTTAGAAAGGTGGTGTCTAGTTTCTATCTCTTTCAGAGAGTAGTTATATTCGGATGAAACCGCTGGATGTATACTTCCAGAATGGGTTGTTGATAGTTTCTATCTCTTTCAGAGAGTAGTTATATTCGGATTTTATAATAAACAATATTGGAGAATTAAATGTTTGTAGTATTGTTTCTATCTCTTTCAGAGAGTAGTTATATTCGGATATAAATAAAAAAAATTAAAAATTACTTAAGGAGGATGATTAGTTTCTATCTCTTTCAGAGAGTAGTTATATTCGGATCTTCCTGTGAGGAAGGAAATCTTAGACCTTTTCAACGGTCTGTTTCTATCTCTTTCAGAGAGTAGTTATATTCGGATAAAGAAATCAAAAAATTTAAATATGTAGTAGAAGAGGAATGTTTCTATCTCTTTCAGAGAGTAGTTATATTCGGATAGAATTAACCTTTATAACGACGATTTTATAATTCATGTGAGTTTCTATCTCTTTCAGAGAGTAGTTATATTCGGATGCATTCGATATAATAAATGAAATATTGAATGAAATTAATAGTTTCTATCTCTTTCAGAGAGTAGTTATATTCGGATATTTTGGATGGATTTATTAGAAGGTGCTTCAAGTAATTCTTGTTTCTATCTCTTTCAGAGAGTAGTTATATTCGGATGTTAAAAAGATGTTTAGAAAAGGTATTAAACAAGAATATCGGTTTCTATCTCTTTCAGAGAGTAGTTATATTCGGATTTCTGTCTCCAGTGTGAGGTCGGCTCGCCAAACAGTGCGTAGTTTCTATCTCTTTCAGAGAGTAGTTATATTCGGATTTCTGTCTCCAGTGTGAGGTCGGCTCGCCAAACAGTGCGTAGTTTCTATCTCTTTCAGAGAGTAGTTATATTCGGATTAGAAAGAAAGATTAGAATTAATGTGAATGGAGCAAGAGAGTTTCTATCTCTTTCAGAGAGTAGTTATATTCGGATATTTTAATAAATCAATAAAATTTAGCTAATTTATCTTTCTTTTGTTTCTATCTCTTTCAGAGAGTAGTTATATTCGGATGAAATTGTAAGTTTAAAAGAGGGATATGTCTCAGGTGAATTGTTTCTATCTCTTTCAGAGAGTAGTTATATTCGGATTGATAGTGAATATGAAACAATAGACGAGATAAGTAAATCAGTTTCTATCTCTTTCAGAGAGTAGTTATATTCGGATAACGGGCTTCCAGAATCCAAATTAATAGGGGTGTATTACAGTTTCTATCTCTTTCAGAGAGTAGTTATATTCGGATATAAAGAGAATGGATGTTGTGGATTATGCTTTAATGAATATGTTTCTATCTCTTTCAGAGAGCAGTTATATTCGGATGATTGTATTCAAGTAACTTACGAATACAAAAGAGAAAGAAGTTTCTATCTCTTTCAGAGAGCAGTTATATTCGGATATGCTTGAACTCTTATTTGAGATAGGTGTTTATGCAAAAATGTTTCTATCTCTTTCAGAGAGCAGTTATATTCGGATAGAATTAAAAGAAAGCACAGTGAAAAAGAATTTTAGAAAAGTTTCTATCTCTTTCAGAGAGCAGTTATATTCGGATTTGAAAAAATTATCAGAAAGAGGGGCATTCAATTTTTGAAGTTTCTATCTCTTTCAGAGAGCAGTTATATTCGGATGATAGACTTATTAAACTTTAGAAGTAAAATATAGTATAAAAGTTTCTATCTCTTTCAGAGAGCAGTTATATTCGGATATTATGAAGTAGTTTATATATGTAAAAACAACCGCATTTATGTTTCTATCTCTTTCAGAGAGCAGTTATATTCGGATAAACCTGATTATGATATTATTCATAGAAATAGAGAAAAACAGTTTCTATCTCTTTCAGAGAGCAGTTATATTCGGATATTCCATTTGATGTATTAATTAATCTATTTATAGATGCAGCTGTTTCTATCTCTTTCAGAGAGCAGTTATATTCGGATAGTGTGTGGAGGTTTTTATTACCACCACTTATAATCTATAGTTTCTATCTCTTTCAGAGAGCAGTTATATTCGGATGAGTTTTTAGTTGGTGCTGAAATTATTCAGCACCATGAAGGTTTCTATCTCTTTCAGAGAGCAGTTATATTCGGATTTTTAAATAGTTTATTTTCTATAATTAAGTTATATAATGTTTCTATCTCTTTCAGAGAGCAGTTATATTCGGATGATACAGGATTTGAGTATGGAAAGATGATATATGCTCTTAGTGTTTCTATCTCTTTCAGAGAGCAGTTATATTCGGATTAGAACAATTTAAAGTAGCTTATCCTAACGGTGGAATACAGTTTCTATCTCTTTCAGAGAGTAGTTATATTCGGATACAGTATATTTTAAGAGTTGGAAAGAATTGACATTTGCTTTAGAAGTTTCTATCTCTTTCAGAGAGTAGTTATATTCGGATAAGGGCGTTCTCAAACCTCAGCTTTCCTCAAGCTGAGGTTGTTTCTATCTCTTTCAGAGAGTAGTTATATTCGGATGAGGAAAGAGGAGGATGATAAAAATGTCAAAAATAGATGTAGTTTCTATCTCTTTCAGAGAGTAGTTATATTCGGATAGGATTGAAGATATTAATGAGTTTAAAACAATCCCAGAATTGTTTCTATCTCTTTCAGAGAGTAGTTATATTCGGATAAGAAGCTGGGATGGAAAGTCTCAATTGGAAATTCAGAGAGGTTTCTATCTCTTTCAGAGAGTAGTTATATTCGGATATTGTATGAAAGTATTGAAGTAAGTGTAAATAAAGGTAGCTGTTTCTATCTCTTTCAGAGAGTAGTTATATTCGGATAACTATGGATTTGTAGAAAGCGAATTAATCGGAGTACATTGTTTCTATCTCTTTCAGAGAGTAGTTATATTCGGATATGATGAAGCCTTAATGAAAAAATATGAAAAATTAAATTGGTTTCTATCTCTTTCAGAGAGTAGTTATATTCGGATACAAAGTGATTTACAATAATAGAAAAAAGAGGGTTTAACGCGTTTCTATCTCTTTCAGAGAGTAGTTATATTCGGATGACCTCTGGTACCTTAGTGCAGGTATGCAACAAATGCTGAAGTTTCTATCTCTTTCAGAGAGTAGTTATATTCGGATGGGTTTAACTCAATGGAGGAATGGTTGGAATACTATTCCTGTTTCTATCTCTTTCAGAGAGTAGTTATATTCGGATAGCTGGTTTCTAGAGTGGTTATTATTAGCGTTTTTTAGAAGGTGATTTTTCGAACCTGTTTTTTAATTTTGAAATTTTCAGCATTTTTTCGAATAAAATCTCTGTAATCCACTTTTCATCTATATTCGTACCTGTTTTTCAGTTTTTTTTTGTTTAAGCTGCTTTCAGAGATTTTGTGTTTTTGGATTTAGGTCCGTATACGAACTATTTTTATTATAACATTCTAAAATCCTTTTGTCAAGTAGTTTTTGAAAAGTGTTACAAAATCATAAACCTCTGCGAACCTCGTAGATATGTTTTGGTTTATTTATGCGTATTTTATAATTTTGACTATTTTGCGAATATCTTTCTTTTGTTTTTCTTTTATATTTAGTTTTTTTATAAATCTTTTATTAAATGTAATTGCAACTTATATCAAAAAATCAGTTATTTTATATATAAAAAACCAGCCATCACAAAGAGTAGATGGCTGGAAATTTTAGTTTATATGTATATTTTTATATCTTTCAGAGTTTATTACATTTTCCATTATTTCGAATGGATTTATGTCTTTTCCAGTCAATATGTATTTTAATATTACTGGATTATATCCTGATATTAATGCAGTTCCATTTTCGTCAAATTTAACAGGAACGTCATTTCCGTAACTACTTACATTCCAGAATATTAGTTGTGGCATTGGGTATCCTGCTTTTTCGTACATTTCTTTTATTGCTTCAAAGTTTATTTTACTATTGTCTGATACAGCCATATCAAACTGCATATCGGATATTATGTATATTTTTTCAGGTATATCTTCTATAGTATATCCGCCTTTTTTGGCAGTTTCTAATATTAATTCAAATACTTTTATTATATCTGTATTCGCATCCCAATATGCCTGAGATAATGTCTGGACTTTTTCGTATAATGTTTCTCCTTTTATTTCCTGTAATTCAGGTTTTTCGGAGAAGGTTATAAAGTAATTTTTAAATTTCCCTTTATTTCTTTCAGCAAAGTATATTCCCAATGAAACTGCTACTGTTATTGGGATCAAACTTTCGCCACATCCGTACATTGATCCCGATGTATCCACTACTGCTATGGCATCTTCTTCAAGTCCATAGTCAGGTAGATTTTTCCATAGCATTTCTGCAGTTTCATTTTCTTTATTTAATACCATTTTTACTATGTCATGGGGATATAATGTCCCTGCGTTTATTTTCTTTTTGTTATTTTTTACTTCTTCAAGATATTTTTCATATCTTTCAGCATCATGTTTATAAAATGCTCCATGGTATTTTTTCATTGCCCGGGATGGGACTATTTCATATTCAATGTTATCCCATTTGTTTTCGCTCATATCTCTTTCTACTATTTTTATATACTTTCTTAATTCGGACAACATTTTTCTATATGTTTTTGAGTCCATTTTAAAATATTTTCTGGTTATTTTGGCAAGTTTTACAGAGTGTTTAGAACTTGTGTTTTCGGACTTTAACCATTTTGCCAATAGACTTATTGGCTTGTTATCCTTATAGTTTTTTACATCTTCTATTATTTGTTTATACATAAATTCAAATGCTTCTGTTTCTACCTTTGTTCCAACAAAGGCATATAAATCGTCCCATCTGCCATATTCTGGTACATATTTTATTATCTGCACTGCTATTTCAGGGTATAGATTTCCTAACTTTTTTAATATATGTCTAAATGTTCTTCTTACTCCCTGACCGCCTCTTACATCCCTTGAGTAAAATAATATTTTTATAGCTTTTTCTTTATCTTCTGCAAATGCATTAAGGAATAATTCTTCAAATCTTTTTGGCTGGTTCATTAAAATCCCACATCTGTAAAAGAAATCAACTAAACTATTTCCGCTATTTTTTAAACTCAATGCTCCATTTCCTGTGTAATATACGTTTCCTTCTTCTTTTAATGCTTCCATGAAATTTTTATTCATACTATTCCCTCCTCCACAATTTTTAGTATTAAGCTAATTTTCCGGATTTAAAAATACATTGTAGTTTTATTTGCTGTTGAAAGTCTCTTCTCAACGCTCGAGACTTGAAAATATTTGAGTTTTTTTGAAAACAAGACTTTTTTAAAATTCATTTGAAATGTTGAAAAAAATAAGCTCAAGAATATTTTGTTGCAGTATAAGTCTTTGGATTTTAATGATTTTTCTCTTTGAATTCCATTCCCTTTGTGGAGGAGGGAATATAACAAGGCTCGTTCATAAAATTGTAGATGAAAAAATAAAAAGCTATCTTTTGCTGTTAGAGCCTTTAAAATCCGGATTTAAATTTTTTATTTAATAATATTTTCTAAAATATCATCTCCTTTCGGTTTTGTTGTATATAATAAAAAAAAGAGTCTTGTCGCAACATAATACACTTATGCTACAACAAGACTCTCCTTTCTTCAGGATTTTGAGCCTTCCAAATTACATTGATATTATAATCAATGATTATTGCGTTTATATTATCAATACTTTTCTGTTTTGTAAAAATATATTTATTATAATAAATTGTCAGAAAAATTGTGACTATTTATGTAGAATGTTAGTTATAAATAAATATTTTATAGCAATCTCAAAATCCTATTTATAGCTTTTAAAATAAAAAATTAAAAATAGCCACCTATATACTTAAATAACAACTCTCCCGGAACATAATAAAATGTCCGGGAGAGTCTTTGTTATGGTTTAAATCAAAATAGATGATATATTTTGAATACTGAAACTGTAATTAAGGAAGTTACAGCCATGATTTTTATTAATATATCCAATGAAGGACCAACAGTGTCTTTCAATGGGTCACCTACTGTATCTCCAACAACTGAGGCTTTATGAGCTTCTGTTCCTTTTCCTTCACCTTCAAGATTATTGTTTTCAATGTATTTTTTTGCATTATCCCATGCACCACCTGCATTTGCTGTATAAATTGCAAGCATTACACCACTAAAGGTAGTTCCTGCAAGGAGTCCTCCTACAAATTCAGTACCAAAAATGAATCCTGAAATTATAGGAGTTAATACAGCAATTAAAGCAGGTGTTTTCATTTCTTTTAAAGCTCCTTCACTACTTATTTTTATACATTTATTATAATCAGGCTTGTTTTTTCCTTCCATTAGTCCAGGGATTTCTCTAAATTGTCTCCTTATTTCTTCCACCATTTTTTCGGCTGCATTTACAACAGCATCAATTAAATATGCACTAAAATAAAAAGGTAATGCTGCTCCAAATAATGCCCCTGCAATTGTTCTTGGACTTATTAAATTGATATTTAAAAGTGTTTTTAAATCAACTGCCATATCCGGATTAATTTGTGAATAGACATATGATGCAAATAAGGATAAGGCAGCAAATGCAGCAGAACCAATTGCAAATCCTTTTCCTATAGCTGCAGTTGTATTTCCAACGGAATCAAGCATATCAGTGATTTTTCTTACTTCTGGGTCCAGTTCTGCCATTTCACTAATACCTCCGGCATTGTCAGCAATTGGGCCATATGAATCAACGGAGACAGTTGCGGCTACAAATGAAAGCATTCCCATTGCAGCCATTGCAACACCGTATAATCCTGAAAAATAATTTGCAAGAAGAATTCCAAACATTAGCATGAAGACAGGATACAGTACACTTTTCATTCCTAAAGCCATACCTTTTGAAATGATTATTGCAGGACCGCCTTTTGCAAATGTGGCTAATTCTTGTGTAGGTTTGTATTTGTCGCTTGTGTAATATTCAGCTAATAATCCTATTATAATACCAGAAATAATTCCTAACATAGCTGATAGCCATGGTGAAAATATGCCATATTTAAATCCAAGTAGCTTTAATTCATTTTGAGGAAGGTCTTTGAGGTAATAATATCCAGCTATTAAAGTAAATATTCCTGTAAAGGTTGCAGAGAATAGAAGTGAAGTGTTTAGTTCTTTGTGAGGGTTGTCTGTGCTTTTCTTTTTTATTACATAGAATATTCCCAACATTGCGCCTATTAATCCCATGATTGCAAAGATAACAGGATAAACTATTAATTTATATGTGGTTTCATAAGATATGATGGAATTGTTTTTTGATAGAATAAAGCTGGCATATAGTATTAATATTACTGAAGAGATAATTGCACCTATATAACTTTCAAGCAAATCTGCTCCTAATCCGGCAACGTCACCAACATTATCTCCGACATTGTCTGCTATTGTTGCAGGATTTCTTGGATCATCTTCTGGTAAGGCCAATTCTGTTTTTCCAACAAGATCAGCTCCCATATCAGCGGCTTTTGTATATATTCCACCACCGACTCTATCAAACATTGCAATTACAGAACAACCTAAAGCATAACCAGAGATGACCATTGCAAATGGAATATAGCTTATCCCCAGCCAATTTCTTATTACTTTTATATTTTCGATGTTGAGTAATCCCTGCCATTTTCCAAATATTATATATATTATAATTAGTCCCAATAATGCAAATCCTGCTACTGATAATCCCATTACGCTTCCGCCTTGAAAAGCAACTTTTAGTGTTTTTCCAATATTTTTGGTTGTTCTTGCGCTGTTGGATACACGAACATTTGCATATGTGGCCATTTTCATTCCGACATAACCAGCACTACCACTCATTATAGCTCCTATAACAAATGCAATGCCGGTATTTATATCTGTTACTATAGCCAGGATAATAGAAATAAATACAATGTATATTCCAACTGTTGTGTACTCGTGATTAATAAATGTTCTGGTGCCTTCTCGTATTGCTAAGGCTATTTCACTCATTCTTTCTGTACCTTCATCCAATTTTAATACAGAACGATAATTATACATTGCGAATAATAAGGCTAAAAGAGGTACTGTTATTAATAAATACAGCAACATTGTCCCACCCCACTTTATAGAATTTGTGATTACTTAATGAAATTTTGCACTAATTCTATTTAAATAAAATTTCTCTATTTTAATTATACCACTTTTTGATAGATAAAAGTAATATGTTATTTAGATTTTTCATCTTAACATTTCTTAATATAAGCAAAAAAATGCTAAAAAAATTTAATCTATACTACAGATGTAAAAATAAAAAATAGGAGGGAATGAAGATGAAAAAAAGTATAGGGTTATTTCTTGTTTTAGTATTAGCTATATTAGGTAAAGGTTTTGCTGAAAGATTGATTATTAAAGGATCAAATACGGTGTTTCCAATTGCTCAATTATGGATTGAGGAATTAAAAAAGAATAACCCGGAAATTGAAATTACACTTGAAGGTGCAGGATCATCAACAGGAATAGCAGCTTTGTTTAATGGGACTACGGATATTGCAAATGCAAGTAGATTTTTAAAGAAGAAAGAGATAGATAAGATGAATAGAGAAGGATTATATTTTGCGCCAATAGTTGTGGGATATGACGGAATTGCAATAATTGTAAATCCAAGATTGAAGATTAATAATATCACTTTAAAAACTTTAAAGGGGATTTATACTGGAAAACTTAGAATGTGGAATCAGGTTGATCCAAATTTACCTAAAAAAAGGATTGTTATTTATTCGAGAAATACTGCATCTGGAACATTTGAGACGTTTGAAAAGAAGGTTTTAGATGGAGAAAAGATGTTTCCTACTGTGAAGATGGTTGAATCAACTCAGTTTGAAATTGACCAGGTTGCGAGAAATCCATATGCAATTGCATATGTTGGAGTTGGATATGTTTCTGAAAAGGTTAAAGTGTTAACTGTTGAAGGCGTAAAACCAACAAAATTAAATATTTTAACTGCTAAATATCCGATTTCAAGACCTTTATATATGTTTATAGATGTAACAAATGGATGGCCTGAATCTGGACCTGTTAAGGAATATATCACGTTTGGATTGTCGAAAAAAGGACAGGAACTTGTTGAAAAGGCAGGATATGTAGCGGCATATGGTTTTTAATGAGGTGATTTTTTTGAGGGAGTTAAAAGATAAGTTGAATTTTATGCTTATTAATATAACTGCATTTCTGGGGATAGGGGCTTTGATATTGATATTTGTTTTTATTATTCATGAGTCTATACCGGCATTGAAAAGTGCCGGTATAGAAATATTCACGAGTTTTAACTGGTATCCAACTTATGATGAGCCTGAATACGGTATTTTAACTATGTTAATTAATTCTATTTTATTGACGATTTTTACATCTCTTATAGTTATCCCTTTAGGATATATTGTAGCTTTTTTTATGTATGAATATGCAAAGCCATTTGAAAAAAGATTAATAAAGTCTGCAATAGATCTTCTTTCTGGAGTTCCATCTGTGATTATTGGTATGTTTCTTGTAATTTATCTTTCTCCGTTGATGTTAGAAATAGGAGCATGGTCTCCGGAAAATATGTTGTTAGCTGTGTCAGGACTTGTTTTATTGTCTTTTCCATATACAGCATCATTAATGGAGGAAGCTTTGAGTTCTGTTGATAAGAGTTTGAAGGAAGGAGCGCTGGCATTGGGAAGTACACGATTTACAGCGGTATTTAAGATTGTTACTCTTGCAGCGTTGCCTGGAATAGTTAATTCCATTATTTTAACAATCAATAGGGTAATTGGGGAGACAATGGTTGTATTAATGGCTGCGGGAGGAGCGAATATGCTTCCACAATCTATTTTTGATCCTGTGAGACCATTAACTGCTGCAATAGCAAGTGAGATGGGAGAGGTGGAAATTGGAAGTATTCATTATTCTGCTCTATTTGTTTCAGGGCTTGTGTTATTGGTAATTTCTGTTATTCTTACTATATCTTCAAAAAATTTTGTGAGGAGTTATGAAAATGGCAAGAGATAAGGTTGTATCTGTTGTGTTTAGAAGTATTAGTTATTTGCTTTTTGCTATAGTATTTATAATATTTGCGTTTGTTATTTTTGATGGTATAAGGTTTTTTTCTTTTGGATTTTTTATACAATTTCCAAAAGATATGATGACAGAAGGAGGTATTTTTCCTGCAATATTGGGAAGTTTTTATTTGTTATTTTTAACTCTTGCAATATCGATACCTGTTGGAGTTTTAACGGGAATATTTCTTTCAGAGTATGGCGATAATAGAATTGGAAGATTACTTGATATAGCTATAACATCGTTGTCTGGAGTTCCTTCTATTGTTTTCGGACTTTTTGGACTCGCGTTGTTTTCTATTACAATGGGATTAAAAACATCTTTAATTTCAGGAGCTTTAACGCTTTCTGTTATGGCATTGCCAATAATTTCATCTGCAACTAAAGAAGCTTTAAGGGCTATTCCAGATGTATTAAGAGAATCGGCTTATGCACTTGGTGCAAAGAAAACGGAGATGATATTTAAGGTAATATTGCCTGCAGCTAAATCGAGAATTTTAACAGCTGTGTTAATTGGATCTGGAAGGGTTATGGGAGAAACTGCCCCGGTTTTGCTTACAGCTGCTGTTTTTTATTCAACGCAATTGCCAGGAAGTATAAAAGATCCTGTAATGACTTTGCCTACACATATATATAATATTGTTATGGCATATGGAGCTGATGCACAATGGATGGCAAAGGGAACAGCTTCTGTATTGATGATAGTAGTATTAATAATATATTCTTTTGCGTTTAGATTGAGGAGGAAGATAAATGGCAACTGAAACAATAATTAAAAGTTGTAATGATATAATTACTGTAAGAAATTTTAATGCGTGGTATGGTGATAAACAGGCTCTTAAAGATATTAATATAACTATTAAGGAGAATAAGATAAGTGCTATTATAGGGCCATCTGGATGCGGAAAGTCTACGTTATTAAGAAGCATTAATAGAATGAATGATACTATACCGGAATATAGAATTAGTGGGGAGATTTGTTTTGAAGGAAAGAATATATATGATAGTAAAATTGATCTTACAATATATAGGAAAAAGGTTGGTATGGTATTCCAGAAACCTGTGCCATTTCCCATGTCTATATATGAGAATGTGGCTTTTGGTTTGAAGATTCATGGAGTGAAAGATAAGCAAAAGATTGATGAGATAGTTGAAATTTCATTAAGGAAAGCAGCATTATGGAAAGAGGTAAAGGATGAATTACATAAGTCTGCTCTTGCACTTTCTGGCGGGCAACAACAAAGGCTTGTTATTGCAAGAGCGCTTGCTGTCGATCCAGAGGTTATATTGCTTGATGAACCTACTTCTGCTTTAGATCCAATTGCGACTCAGAGAATAGAGTTGCTTTTAGAGGAACTTTCAGAAAAATATACTATTGTTATTGTAACGCATAATCTTTCTCAGGCTATTAGAATTTCAGATTATCTTTATTTTATGTATCAGGGTGAATTAATAGAAAGCGGAAAAACTTCTGAGATAATAGAAAATCCACAAAATCAACTTACCGAAGATTATTTAAATGGAAGAATAGGATAATGGGGGTTATATAATGAAAAATATACATCATTTTGAGAATGAAATTTTGATTTTAAAGGCTGATATATCAAAGATGTTATCGTTGATTCTTGAGTCTTTTAATATGTCAATTAAAGCACTTGAAGGAAATAATAAAATGCTGGCTAAAAGAGTATTAGATCTTGATGATAAAATTGATAATTTAAATAGAAAGATAGAAGAAGAGGTTTATCAATTAATTGCAAGGTATAATCCCCTTGCAAAAGAGTTAAGATATATAATCACAATGATAAAGTTTTCCAATAATCTCGAAAGAATAGGAGATTTGTCCTGTAATATAGCGCAAAAAACATTTGAATTTGAAGAGTTAAACGAACATGCAAAATTAAATGAAAATATGCTGAAAATGATAGGTTTATCTTTAGAGATGCTTAAGGAGGTATTCAGAGCTTTTAATGAAAGGAATATAGAACTTGCAATAGAAATATGGAAAAAGGATAACATTATAGACGAACTTGAAATAGAAAATAGAAAAAATATATTAGAAGATTTTAAAAATGGGAAATACGATGAACGTTCTATTATTCCATATGTTTTAATAGCAAGAGATATTGAAAGAATTTCTGATCAGGTTACTAATCTTTGTGAGGAGATTGTGTATATTGAAAAAGGAGAGGAAATATTGAAATATATTTAGGAGGGGAATAATGGCATCTATTTTAATTGTTGAGGATGATAGTGATATTCGCGAAATTTTGAGGACATATCTGGAAATTGAAAAATATGATGTTTTTGAGGTTGAAAATATTCAGGAAATGAAAGCATTTCTTTCTAAAAATCATGTGGATATTATTCTTCTTGATATTATGCTTCCTGATGGAGATTCTGTGGAAATTCTCCCTTATATTCGTTCAGCAAATAGAAATACCGGGATTATAATTGTTTCTGCAAAGAATACAGATAGGGATAAGATATATGGAATAGAAAGTGGAGCTGATGATTATGTAACAAAGCCGTTTAATCCGCGAGAGGTTGTTGCAAGAGTGCGTGCTCTTCTAAAAAGACTTAAAAACGAAGATGAGAAATTGGAATTTGGACCACTTGAAATTTTTTCTGGAAATTATGTGGTTAAACATAAAAATAATGTAATAGATTTAACTGCAAAAGAATTTGAAATTTTGCTGTTATTAGCTAAAAATAATAAGAAGATTTTTTCAAGAGAAGAAATTATTGATAGAATCTGGTTTGACAGTGATTATATAACAGATAGAGTTGTAGATGTTCATATTAGTATGATTAGATCTAAAATAGGAAAAGGATGGATTAAAACTGTAAGGAATTTTGGATATAAGTTTAATCCTCAGGCATGGGAAGTGGAGGAATAATATGGATACGAAAATCCTGGATTTTATAGAAGAAGCGTATATTGAACTCGATAAGATAAAAGTGAAGGAAATTAATAAATCGGCAATGGATTTTGGATTTAAGAAAGGAATTGAGTTAATAAACATAATTACGTTTAATGAAATAGATGAGTTTATTAAAGCTATTATTAATAATGAAGATTTTGAAATAGAAACCACTGTCTATTTTTTTCAGGGAGAAAGTAAATATTGTTTTTTAAAATATCTATCAAATTATAATGTGTTGATTATAAAGGATCAAACAGAAAAGGAATTGGTAAAAAAGGTGAAATCTGATTTTATAACTTCATTATCCCATGAAATAAGAACACCATTGTCTGTTGCAAAAGGTAATATATATCTTGCTATGGATATTTTAAACGATAATGAAGCGATTAAACCATTAAAGAAGGTTAGAGATTCTATTAATAAAATAGAGAGGATTCTTGATCAATTGACTTTGTTATCGTTGGCTGAATTTGAGAATTATGTTTTAAAATTCGAAATTTTTGATCCTCAAAAGATTTTTGAAGATGTAAAAAATGATCTCGAGGAGAAAATTAAAAGAAAGAATGTTAGTATTGATCTGGATTTAAATGTAGAAATGCTTAAAGGAGATCCTTTTGTAATTTATACAATATTGAGAAATCTTATTTCAAATGCAGTAAAATATTCATATGAAAACTCCAGGGTATATGTATCTATTTTTGAAGATAAAATAATAGTAAAAGATGAAGGAATAGGAATACGTGATGAAGAAAAGGAAAGAGTGTTTGAGAGATTTTATCGTGGAGTTGATGCGAAAAAATATGCTCGTGGTTCCGGTCTTGGACTTGCTATAGTAAAATATCTGTGTAATCTTGCAGGTTATAAAATAGAATATAATTCTCAATGGATGGTTGGTTCTACGTTTATTATCCATTTGAATACAGATATGTAAAAAAGTATATGATATAATATATATGCAAATTACATAGTGGATGGTGATTGCAATAGATAGAGTAAAAAAGTATATAATGGAAGAAAAACTGATAGTATTTTTATTTGTTTTTTTAATAATAATTTCATTTATGTATAAAATTTCACCAGTTCAATATCCAGAATTAATAAACTGGAAAACAATATTTTTTCTTTCGGGATTATTATTAATTACTAAATCAATTGAACTATCAAATTATTTTCACCATATAGCGATATTTATGGTTAAAAAGGCGCATTATGAAAGGAATCTTGTATATTTTTTAATAATAATTTCAACTTTTCTGGCGATGATTTTGACCAATGATATAACGCTTTTTATTGTAATTCCTTTAACAATAAAACTAAAAAAACTGGTAAATTTTGATTTTTCTCGAATAATAATTCTTGAAATAATAGCTGTAAATATTGGTTCTTCATTAACTCCTATTGGAAATCCTCAAAATATATTTATATGGCATAATTATGGCACAGGTGTGTTTAATTTTATTTTAAAAATGATGCCTTTTTTTCTTTTGGAATTTTTCCTTTTGATTGTATATGCAACATTTCTTGTGAAAAATAAGAAAATGGAAATAGTTATTAGTGATGAAAAATACGATAATAACGCTTTTTTTAATTCGTTAATAATCCTTTTAATGTACATAATTTCTTCGAATTACGAAGATTTTTTTTATTTGTTTTTAGGAGTAATTTTTGTTTATTATTTAATTACTAAAAAATCAGTAATATCTAAATGTGATTGGAATATAATTCTTCTTTTTATTCTGTTTTTTATTAATTTTAATATATTATCCATGATACCTGAAATAAAATATTTTATTGAACATTTTGGTTTGAATAATGGAAAAAATTTGTTTTTGTTTAGTACAGGATTGTCGCAGATAATAAGTAATGTTCCTGCAACTATATTTTTATCTAACTACACAGATAACTGGTATTATTTAAGTTATGGAGTTAATTTGGCTGGAACAGGATTTATAATAGGTTCTCTTGCAAATATTATAGGATTGAGAATTTCTAAGATTGAAAATGGAATGAAAACATATCATAAATATGCAATACCATATTTTTTAATTTCATTGTTATTAATATCATTAATAATAAAATAAACAGGCGCGAATTTACGCGCCTGTTTATTTTATATAATTATTTATTGTGTTTTGCTGCTATATTTAATGACCAGGCTAATCCTCCAAATAATACAACACCTGCAAAAATCATGAATGCTATTGCGCTTCCTGACATATTTTCGCCCCCTTAATCCTCTACTGTAATTTCAGTAACCTTTTCATTATACTTTTCGTCTTTTGAAGGCATTTTAGCAAGTATATATCCAATTACTGGAACAGCTAAGAAAATAACAAAACCAACTGTTAATGCCCATGCTGGATATCCGCCGTATGGATTTTTCATTTCATCATAGATATTTAATCCTAAAATGGAGATTAAAACAATAGGAATAATGTATTTTAAAGAAATGTCAAACCAAGCACCGATTTTTACTTCAGAAACTGAATTGATGTATTCTCTTAATTTTTCTGCACCAAAAACCCAGCCAATAACAATTGATTCTAATATACCAACAACCAATAATGCATATGTTCCCATATAGTGATCGATAATATCTAACCAGTATAATCCTCCTTGTGTTGCAAATAAGAGTCCGAAGATAAATCCTAATACTGAGAAACCAACTAAGAATGTTTTCTTATTTACTTTAAATTTGTCTCCAGCTGCAGCTTCTGTTGCTTCAACAAGTGAGAATGCTGAGTCAATACCAAGTGTTAATAACATAATAAAGAATGCTAAACCAATTATTGACTGAACTACAGCACCGCCAGGGATTAATGAAATAGCCTGTGGATAAACAACGAATGCTAATCCAATTCCACCGCTAACTACTTCATCAACTGGGACCTGCATTTGTGTAGCCATATATCCTAAAACGGAAAATACAGCGATACCAGCAAGGAATGAAGTTGCTGAGTTACCAAGAGCAGTAATAATAGCATTATTAGCAACATCATTTTTCTTATCATTATAACTACCATATGCAATCATAATACCAAATGCAACACTTAATGAGAAGAATATCTGTCCAAATGCATTAGCCCATACTCTTGGTTCAGCTAATTTTGCAAAGTTTGGTTCAAATAAGAAATTTAAACCTGTGGCTGCACCTTCAAGTGTTACACCTCTGATTCCTAATAAAACTAAGAGAATAATTGGTAATGGAACAGTCCACATAACAGTTTTTCCAACTGATTCTGTACCTTTTCTTAATATTAAATATACCCATAACCAGGCAATTAATAATCCAATAACTATTGGCCATCTTAATCCACCTAATTGTCCAGGGCCATCTGTTAATTTTAAGAAGTCACCAAAGAAGAAACCTTTTGGATCACCTTTCCATGCAGGACCAAATGAGAAGTATAAATAGTTAAAAATCCAGGCCATAATAACGTTATAATAAAATACGATTATAGAACCAGTTAATACAGCCCACCAACCGATAAATTCAGCACCTTTCGAAATTTTTCCCAGAGCTTTTGGAGCACTACTTTGTAAACCCTGACCTATTCCAAATTCTGCCATTAAAATTGGTATACCAGCAAGAAATAGAGCAATGAAATATGGAATATAAAATGCTCCACCTCCATTGGAATATGCCATATATGGGAATCTCCAGGCATTCCCAAGACCTGCGGCAGAACCTACGGCTGCTAAAACAAACGCCCATCTTGAACCCCACTTTTGTCTAGCCAAAGTTAACACCCCTTTCTATGTAAAGATAATATATGTTAATATTTACATCTTAAGTTTTCGATTTTAATTACTTTATTAAAATTAGTACAAAAATATAACAAATTTCCATGAAAAATATTTCATACATGTAAATCATATCCTATAATACCATAAAATTTTTTTGTTGTCAATACCCTGTAATATAAGTGACAATAATAACAAACAAAACATTAAAGTCTTTTAATAAACCATCTGCTTGACAAAAAGTGATTTTTGTGATATAATATATATGGCAACTGAAATTCCAGTTGCCAATTTTTTTATATATAGGGGTGATAGGATGTTGTATTTAATCCTGGCAGCATTTATTTTAGGGTTTGTTCTTGGTATTAAGAATAAATTTCAATTTTTGAGAAAATGGAATGTTGTTACTATTGTCACTGTATTATTGCTTTTTTTTATGGGGTTTGAACTTGGTTCTGATAAGGATTTAATACAACAACTTTCTGAAATAGGATATCTTTCATTTATAATTGCTGTTTTTGCAATTTTAGGAAGTGCGTTACTGGCCACAATATATGAAAAGTTCTTTTTTAAAAGGAATGATGTGAAATGATATTATTGCTTTCTGCTGTTGTATTAGGAATAATAAGTGGATTTTTTATAGATATTAATCTTCCATCGAATTTAATTACTGTTTTGCTTATGCTATTGGTTTTTTCAGTTGGAGTTGATATTGGATCTGAAGAACGTATATTATCAAAGTTAAAGAGTAGTTTAAAGGTAATATTAATCCAGACATCTTTAACAATTTTTGGAAGTCTTGTTTTTGGTGGTTTTGTTTCGTTTTTTACTCAATTAACTTTTAAAGAAGCAATGGGTGCTGCTGCTGGAATGGGATGGTATTCTTTATCTGGAGTTATGATTAGCTCATTATATTCGCCGTTTTTAGGTGCTGTGGCATTTTTGTCCAATGTATTTAGAGAAGTTCTTGGAATTTTATTAATACCATTATATGCAAGAGTTTCTCAATTAGGAGCTATTGGTATAGCAGGTGCTCCGTCTATGGATACGCTTCTGGGAGTTGTTTCAAAAAGTGTTGATAAGGATAAGATTTTAATAAGTTTTGGTCATGGAGTTTTGCTTTCAATATCAATTCCTATAATAATCACTTTGATTTTTTAAAAAATAACCCCGAGAACCCGAATTTAAGAGTTCCCGGGGTTTTAGTTATATTGTAGCTATAACTTTCCTATATCTTTTCTATAATATATTCCTTTAAAAGAAATCTTTGAGATTTCCTCATACGCTTTTTCTTGTGCTTTTTCAAGTGTATCTTCCATAGTTACTAATGATAAAACTCTTCCACCGTTTGTAATAAGTTTATTATCTTTTATTGCTGTTCCTGCATGAAAAACAATTTCTTCTGTATTGATATTTATTTCATAGCCTTTTTCATATTTTCCCGGATATCCATTTGAGGCTGCGACAACACAGCATGAAACTTTGTTTTTCCATTTTAATTCTACTTCATTTAATTTTCCTTCTACTGTTTTTAAAAAGATTTTTGCAATATCATTTTCCAATAATGGGAGCATAGCCTGTGTTTCTGGATCGCCAAATCTTACATTATATTCAAGGAGATATGGCTCATTATTTTTTATCATTAATCCAATAAATAAAATACCTTTGTAATTTAATTTTTCTTCTTTTATACCTTTTATTGTTGGTTTTATTATTTTTTGTTTAATGTTTTCAAATAATGTTTCGTTTAATAAGGGATGTGGAGAAATTGCTCCCATACCACCTGTATTAGGTCCTTTTTCACCTTCAAATATTTTTTTATGGTCTTTTGCTGTCTGGAATATCTTATAATTTTCTCCATCAACAAGCACAAACACAGACATTTCATAACCTTCAATATATTCTTCTATAACAACTGTTTTTCCAGCCTCTTCAAATATTTTGTTTTCCATAAAATCATAAAGAGCTTTTTCTGCTTCTTCGTAATTTTTGGCGATTATTACCCCTTTTCCAGCAGCTAAGCCATCGGCTTTTATTACCACTGGATATTTTACTTCCTTTATCTTTTCTATTGCATCGTCTAATTTATTAAATACTGAATATTCTGGAGTTTGAACGTTATATTTTTTAGCGAAGTTTTTTGCATATGATTTACTTCCTTCAAGCATTGAAGCGCGTTTGTCTGGACCAAAAATTTTTAAGCTGTCTTTTTCAAATTCATCGACTATTCCTTCAACAAGATATTTTTCCGGTCCAACTATTGTAAGGGCTATATTATTATTTTTAGCGAATTCTTTTATGTCATGAATATTGTCTATATAGACATTTTCGCATTTGTTTTCATTAAATGTGCCACCATTTCCGGGGATACAGTATATTTTTTCGACTAATGGACTTTGAGATATTTTCCAGGCTAATGCATGTTCTCTCCCGCCGTTGCCAATAATCATTACTTTCATCTTATCACCTCAATGCTTAAAGTGTCTCATTTTTGTAAATATCATGGCTATTCCCAGTTCATTTGCAGCTTTTATTGAATCTTCATCGCGTATTGAACCGCCTGGCTGTATAATAGCTTTTATATTGTATTTTCCAGCCTCTCTAACAACATCATCAAATGGGAAGAATGCATCAGAAGCTAATACTATTGGGTGTTTTGCCCTTTTTAATGCATCTATTGCTGCCCATATTCTATTTGGTTGCCCTGAACCTATTGTTGCCATTTGATTACCTGCAACGACAATTGCATTTGATTTAGCATGTTTTACTACTTTAAAGGCAAAAATTAATTCTTTTTTTAGCTCTTCATCTATATCTTTTTCAGTTACCACTTCAAATTTATTAAATAGTTCTGTATCTCTATCCTGAACAAGAACTCCACCATCAATTGTAGAAAATTCCCTTTTTTCTGATGGTTTTTTATGAGCTTTTATAATTCTTAGATTTTTTTTCTTTTTTAAGGTTTCTAATGCTTCTTCTTCAAATTCTGGTGCAATTATTACTTCTAAGAAGAGTTTTTTCATTTCAAGTGCCGTTTCTTTAGTTACTGTATGATTAAAGGCAACAATTCCACCGAATATGGAGATTGGATCACATTCATACGCTTTTTTATATGCTTCTAAATTATCTTTTCCTATTGCAACACCACATGGGGTTTGATGTTTTACAGCGCAACATGCATTTTCATTATCAAATTCATTAACCACTTTCCAGGCAACGTCTATATCTTTTAAATTATTGTAGGATAATTCTTTACCATTTAATTGTTCGAAGGTGTTGAAAAATCCTTCTTCAAATGTGTTTTCATAGAATACTGCATCCTGATGAGGGTTTTCTCCGTATCTTAATTTGTTTTTTAGTTTTAATGAAGGGGTATAATATTTTGGGAATTTTTTATTGATTAATTTGTTGAGATAATTTGATATTAATGAATCATAATATGCTGTAAGATTAAAAGCTTTTGAGGCAAGGGATAATCTTGTTTCAAAGTCAATATTATTTTCTTTGATTTTTTCTATAACCATTGGAATATCCTCAGGATCAACTATAACTATTGTGTGTTCGAAGTTTTTAGCTGCAGCCCTTATTAATGTTGGACCACCTATGTCGATAAATTCTATCCTTTCCTGTATTGTAAGTTCTTCTTTCAATTTTTCTTCAAATGGATAGAGGTTTACATATACGAGATCTATTTTTTCTATGTTATGTTTTTTTAAAACTTCTAAATCTTCTTCAATATTTCTTGCAAGAACGCCTCCATGAATTTTGGGATGTAATGTTTTTACTCTTCCATTAAGTATTTCCGGGAATTCTGTAATGCTTTCTACGGGAATTACATTTATTCCATTTTTTTCAAGATATTTTGCAGTATTTCCTGTTGATATTATTTCATAGCCATTTTCAACAAGGTTCTTTGCCAATATTTCTATATCTTTTTTATCATAAGCGCTAATTAAGGCTCTTTTCATATGCAACCTCCTGAAGTCTTAATATTTTATCTATTACCTTTGGATATAATTTATGTTCGAGTTTATGTATTTTCTCTTCAAGTGTTTCCAATGTATCTTCTCTTTCTATTTTGACAACTTCCTGTGTTATTATTTTTCCTCCGTCGAGTTCATTATTAACATAATGTATGGTTATACCGGTGTATTTTACGCCATATTCAAAGGCCTGTTTTATAGCGTTCAGGCCTTTGAATGCAGGCAATAACGAGGGGTGAATATTGATAATTTGATTTTCAAAATGTTCAACTATATATTCAGGGAGTATTTTCATATATCCGGCAAGAACTATTAAATCAGGTTCTTCGCGTTTTAGATATTCGAATAATTTTTGATTGTATTCTTCTCTTGATTTATATAGTTTGTAGTTTATTAAATCATAATCAATATCAAGTTTTATGGCTCTTTGTAAAACATAAGCGTTTTTATTTTCGCTTATTAGTTTGATTTTATATTTGTTTCTTAGCTTTTTTACTATAGCTTCAAAATTGGAACCATTTCCTGATGCAAGTACAATTATTCTTTTTTTCATTGAATTCACCTCTTTTAAAGGTTTATGCGAACTTTTTCATCTTCATCTGTTTTTATTATTTTTCCAATTTCATATATAGAAATATCCATTTCTTCGAGTATTTCTTTTACTTTTTGCAAATTTTCTTGAGGTAATATATAAATCATTCCTATTCCCATATTAAATACTCTAAAAGCCTCTTCTATTTTCACACCTGCGTTTAGAGCTCTTTCGAATACTTCAGGTATTTTCCAGTTAATATGAATATTTGCCAGATATCCTTCAGGAATAACCCTTGAAAGATTTTCTCCAATTCCGCCACCGGTTATGTGTGCAGCAGCATGTATATAATCTTTTATTTTAAGTGTTTCATTTACATATAATTTTGTAGGAGCTATGATTTTTTCATCAAATTTCATTCTATTTTCGTCCAATAATTTTCTAACAAGTGAATATCCATTTGAATGAAACCCGGAAGAAGGAAGCCCTATAACGATATCTCCTTCTTTTACCTTTTCTTTTCCTGGAATTTTATCTTTATCTACTATTCCAACAGCAAATCCAGCAACATCCACTCTGTCTTTTACAAGCATTCCTGGTAATTCTGCAGTTTCGCCGCCCAATAATTCGCAGTTTACTTTTTCAAGCACTTTTATTAATTCGTTTAAAAATGCAGCACCTTTTTCTCCATCGAGTTTTCCTGTAGCATAATAATCTAAAAAGAATAAAGGTTTTGCACCCATACATACAAGATCATTTAATACCATTCCAACAAGATCATTAGCTACTATATCCCATCTGTTTCTTTCTTCAAGGAGTATCATTTTTGTTCCAACACCATCTGTACTTGAAACGAGTACAGGATTTTCATATTCGTTAATTATATTTTTTAATGGAAAAAGTCCAGCATATAGCCCGGCATTTTCTTTTAATTTATCTTTAACTTTTGAAATCATGCTATTTGCTTCATCTATATTTACACCGCTTGATTTATAATCCATAATTTCACCTCTCGCTTTTATTTCATGAAACAATGAAAACAATAGTTATTATATTCATCTTTTAGTATTTTTTTAATTCCTTCAAGAGAGACATATCCAAGAGAGTCGGCATTAAAAGCTTTTTTCATTTCTTCTATGCTTTTATTTGCAGCAATTAATTCATCTTTTTCAGGAATATCCACTCCCCATTTACATATATTTACTACTTTGGGACTGGCTATTCTAACATGAACCTCTTTTGCACCGGCTTTTTTTAGCATATCCACTATTTTTCTCATTGTTGTCCCTCTTACTATGGAATCATCAACAAGTATTATTCTTTTGCCTTTTATAACTCCTTCTATTGGAGGTAATTTTCTTCTTACACCTATTTCTCTATCGCTTTGATTTGGTGAAATAAAGGTTCTTCCAACATATCTATTTCTCATTAAACCAAGGTCTATGGGAATGCAACTCTCTTTTGAATATCCTAATGCAGCGGAAAGACCACTATCAAGTACCGGGACAACAATATCGGCTTCTACGGGATTTTCCTTTGCACACATTTTTCCAAGCTCTTCACGCATCATATGAACGTTTTTCCCAAAGAGATTGGAATCTGGTCTTGCAAAATATATATGTTCAAAGAAACAATATCTTTTTTCCTGTGAATTTACAGAAAATTTTTTAATTCCATTTAATGAAAACTCATATGCTTCACCAGGCTTTATTTCTTGGATATTTTTTTTATCTGGTCCCAGAAAATAAAATCCGCTATCTTCAGAAGATATGTATATTCCATTTTCGTCTGTATAGTAATATAAAGGCCTATATCCATATTTATCTCTTAATGCTATTATCTTATCTTTAAATAACAATAATAATGAATATGAAGGTGAGATGTTTTCAAATATTGTTTTTGCTATTTCTTCGAATGTCCATTCTGATATTTTTTTATTTAGTTTTTTTATTAGTATATGTAATATTAATTCAGTGTCCGTTTCTGTCAAAAATATTGTTCCCTGTTCTTCAAGTTCTTTTCTTAACTGTTCAGCGTTCTCAATTTGTCCATTATGTGCTATAGCAAAATGTTCATTTTTGAATCTAACGTGGAATGGTTGTGAATTTTGAATTTCAGAACGTCCTTTTGTGGAATATCTTACATGGCCTATAACCATATGGCTATTTAGTTTTTTCATTGTTCCATTATGGAATACATCCATTACCATTCCCATTTTTTTAAATACTTTTAATTCATCTTCTGTGACATATGCTATTCCTGCTGATTCCTGGCCGCGATGTTGAAGGGCTATTAACCCTTCAACAACATATGGCACAGCGTTATTATTGTTTTTTAATAATGTTCCGAAAATTCCGCATTCTTCCATTAACATATTTAGTCCTCCATATATTCCTTGATGGAATTGAAATATGCATCGTATAAATTTTTATAATATATCTGTCCAAATCCAAAGTCTATACCGTAATTCATAGGCATTACTTCACCAATAGCTTTATATGGTATTCCTGTTTTCTTCATAAATGTTTCAAAGAGTTCTGTTTTTTCCGGAGAAACGGAAATAATAAATCTTGATTGATTTTCACCAAAGAGTTCTTCAAGTGAATTGCCAATATTACCTTTAAATCCTTTTTTGCCATTTAACGCAGATTCTATTATTGCAATTGCAAGACCGCCTTTTGAAACATCATGAACAGAATTTACAAGATGATTTTTGATTAATTCAAGCACTGTGTTTTGTAAATTTAATTCAAATTCTGAGTTTATTGTATCCAATTCTCCTCCTATAAAATCAAAAAGGATTTTTAAGTAAAGACTTCCACCAAGCTTATTTTTATCTAATTCAGTTTTTCCAATTAAATATACTTTATCTGAGGCCATTTTAAATTGCATATCCATAATATGATTTAAGTCAGCTTCACCAACCATGCCAATTACAGGTGTTGGTAATATGGCTTTTTCACCTGATTCATTATAAAAGCTAACATTTCCTCCGGTAACAGGAACAGATAATTCCTTACATGCCTGTGTAATACCTTCTATACTCTGTTCAAATTGCCACATTACCATGTCATCTTCAGGATTTCCAAAATTCATATTATCTGTTACACCGAGAGGTTTTACACCCGTAGCAACAAGATTTCTTGCTGCTTCATATACAACATTTCTGCTTCCTTCGAATGGATTAATATATGTGTATAATCCGTTGCCATCTATGGTTACACCAATACCTTTATTTGTTTCTTTAATCCAGAGTATAGAAGCATCGGCTTTTCCAGGAATTATTACAGTGTTTGTTCCTACTTTATAATCATATTGTTCGAAAATCCAGGATTTATTGGCAATATTAGGATCTTTTAATATTTTAAATAAGGCGTTTTTTAAAGGTATATCGCTTTTTGGAATTTCTTTCTTTAGTTCTTGGATATATGAAGGTGTTGATGTTTTTCTGTAAAAGGAGGGGGCATCGACAAGAGCATTTATAGGCATATCTGACATTAATTTGCCATTCATGTATATTTTCATATTTTTACCTTCAATTGTTTTGCCTATAACTGCATAATCAAGGAAGTATTTTTTTGCAATTTCGGCTAATTTTTCTTCAACTCCTGGTTCTACAAGAAATAACATTCTTTCCTGAGACTCAGATAATAATATTTCCCATGCTGACATTCCTTCTTCTCTTAAAGGTACTTTATCAAGGTGTAATTCGCAGCCGAATCCGCCTTTAAAAGACATTTCTGATGAAGAGCTCAATATTCCAGCAGCTCCCATATCCTGACATGCAAGAACACCAGGAATATCAAGTATTTCAAGTGTTGCTTCAATGAGATTTTTTTCTGAGAATGGGTCTCCAACCTGTACTGAAGGCCTTTCGTCCTTTCCAGATAATTCTTTTGAAGCAAATGAAGCACCATGTATTCCATCTCTTCCTGTTTTAGAACCAATATACACATATAATTTTTCTGCAGCAGGAGCTTTGGAAGAGGCTATTTTATCCTTTTCCACAAGCCCCACGCACATTACGTTTACAAGTGGATTTGTCTGGTAATTATCGTCGAAATAGGTTTCACCAGCAACTGTTGGAACGCCTATGGAATTTCCATACCCGCTAATTCCTGATACAACACCTTCGAATATATTTTTTGCTTTTGGATCTTTAATGTCTCCAAATCTTAAAGAGTCAAGTAAAGCAATAGGACGTGCTCCCATTGCGAGTACATCCCTGACAATTCCACCAATACCAGTTGCAGCACCCTGATATGGTTCAACTGCACTTGGATGGTTATGGCTTTCAACTTTAAACACAACAGCATAATCGTCTATTAATACATAACCTGCATTCTCATTTTCTATATTTTTTGGAAGTTTTTTTAATAATTCTTTTGAATGTTTGTATCCACAATGTTCAGACCATTGAGCGGAGAACATGTATGTTTCAACTTCATTTGGCTCTCTATTAAGCAATTCTTTTATTCTGTCATATTCAAAATCCTTTAATCCCAATTCAAGATATAATTTATTTTTTTCCATCTTCTATAGACCTCCTGATAGATAACAATATTTCAAGTCCATCACCATTTCCAAGTGTTCTTACAGAATTTCTTTCAGGGTGTGGCATCATTCCAAGCACAGCAAAATTTTCATTATAAACTCCTGCAATATTTCCAACAGAACCATTTGGATTTTCCACATATTCAAAGGCTATTCTGTGTTCTTGTTTTAACTTTATGTATTCTGATTCGCTTATATAATAATTTCCTTCAGCATGAGCAATTGGTATTCTTAAAACTTCTTTTGAAACGAATTTTGTAAATGAACATGTTTTGTTAATTACCTTTACATCTACATCTTTACATATAAACTTTAATGATGTGTTTTTAGTTAAAGCACCTGGTAATATTCCAGATTCAGTTAATATCTGAAATCCATTGCATATTCCAAGAACAAATCCCTGTTTTTTTGAAACGTATTTTTCTATTTCATTCATTACAGGAGAAAACTTTGCTAAAGCTCCTGCTCTTAAATAATCTCCATATGAAAATCCACCTGGAATAAATATTAAATCGTATTTTCCAATTTCTTTAAAATCATGCCATACATATTCTGTATTAAATCCAGCTTTTCTTAATGCAAACTCCGCATCTCTATCACAATTAGATCCTGGAAATACTATTATTCCTGCATTTATCATTTTTCTAACTCCCTTGTTTCAAGTAATTTTAATTCATAATTTTCCAAAACTGGATTGATTAAAGAGTTATATGTTATTTCTTCGGCGATTTTTTTAGCATCTTCTTCATTCTCGGCTTCAAGATCAAAAGTAATTAATTTACCAAATCTTACATTATCGATTTTATAATTCAATCTTTTCAATACTTTTTGAGTAGCTGCACCTTGAGGGTCTAAAATTCCGTTTTTTAATGTAATTAAAGCTTCAAATCTATATATTTTCATATGTCAATCCTCCTTAAAAATTCTGTGTATTTGTCAATTAAATCACCTTTTTCTTCTCTATATACATCTTTATCAAGTGAATCCATTGTATCTTTATCCCAGAATCTACAAGTATCAGGAGAAATTTCATCGGCTAATAATATTTTATCATTGTATTTTCCAAATTCCAGCTTATAGTCAACAAGTATTATATTTTTTTCTGTAAGGAATTTTGAAAGTATTTCGTTTATTTTTAAAGCATATTCTTTAAGTTTTTCAAGAACGTCTTTTTCCACAAGGTTTAAGGATAAAATGACATTTTCACATATCATGGGATCACCTAAAGAGTCGTCTTTTAATGAAAATTCAACTATAGGATTTTCCAGTTTTATTCCTTTTTCTACTCCATACCTTTTGCAAAAACTACCCGCGGTATAATTTCTTACAATAACTTCAAGAGGAATAATTTCAACCTTTTTAGCGATAAAAGAATTTTCATCTAAATCTTTTACGAATTGTGTTGGAATTCCCTCTTTTTCTACCAGTTCAAAGAAAAATGTTGTTATCTTTTTGTTGATTTTTCCCTTCCCGGAAATAGAATCTTTTTTTATGCCATTAAAAGCAGTTACATCATCTTTGAAATATATAATAACTTCTTCATCGTTATATTTGAATATTTTTTTTGCTTTTCCTTCATATAACATTTCAAATTTTTCTATATTCATTTTTTCCCCTCCAGATCCAGAATTCTTTTTGCAAAATATGCAGCGTTTTTCATTCCGTGATTTCCAATTCCCATTGTTCCTACTGGAACACCTTTGGGCATTTGAACTATGGAAAGTAAAGCATCAACACCATTAAGAGGTCCAACAGCATTTGGTACACCTATTACGGGAAGAGTAGTTAATGAAGCAACAACGCCTGGGAGAGCAGCGGCAAGACCGGCAACGGCTATGATAACTTTAAACTCGGAGGAGAGAGTAGAGAGGAATTCTGTTAATTCTTTGAGGTTTCTGTGGGCACTGTAAATTTTAAATTCGTACTCTATGCCCCATTCATCAAATAAATCAAGAGCCTGTTTTACAAAAGTTTCATCGGATTTACTACCAGCAATAATTAAAACTTTTGACATAATAGACCTCCTTTTAAAAATCTTAATAAAAACAAAAAACGCCTCTCAGGAAGAGAGGCGTGATTCTATACAATAATCCCACACCCCTCTTCCTGTAGTCAGACAGTTTACGGCTGCCTGGTAGAGACTCCCGAGCCATATTCCCGGGATTATACAGGAAGAGGAAAAACATTTTTTATTAACTTATATAAATTTAAATATCCTTACACCGGCATTCTATCAAAAAAAATATGAAAATGGAATAACCAAATAATTAAAATAACGTGAATTCAACAATAACAAATTTTTACATAAATTCAATATTTGCTTCCTTGAATTTTAAAGAAAAATCTGGTAATATATAACTCGGTTGTGAAAGAGATTGCCCCCATCGTCTAGCGGCCTAGGACATTGGCCTTTCACGCCAAAGACACGGGTTCAAATCCCGTTGGGGGCGCCAGATAAAAACATGAGTGGGTGCTTAGCTCAGCTGGGAGAGCGTCTGCCTTACAAGCAGAAGGTCGTAGGTTCGATCCCTGCAGCACCCACCATTTTTAAATAGTGGCCAGGTAGCTCAGTTGGTAGAGCACTGGACTGAAAATCCAGGTGTCGACAGTTCGATTCTGTCCCTGGCCACCAAAAAATCCCCGAACTTAGTTCGGGGATTTTTTTATTTTAAAGTTATTAAACTCATTATTTAGTAGTGTTTGAAATAATTTTTGATACTAATATATTATTTTTTAACATTAAAGTTACTTTGTTTTAATTGATTTTTTCTGAAAAATTCTGTATGATTTTCAGGAAAAAATTTTTTCCTGGAGGTGGATGTATGGAAAACGTGAAACACGATTTTCTTGGAAGAACACTTGCGGTTATTAACGATCTTTCTATTCAGGAACAACTTTTCCTTTATGAAAAAACAAAACAATTAAAGAAAAAATGGCTTGAGAAACAGGATTTATCCGAATTTATGATTAATAAGAATGTTGGTATTTATATTGTTTTTATAGAACCAAGTACCCGCACTAAAGAATCCTTCATTAATGCTGCAAAATTCCACAAAAAAGCTAAAGTTACTATCTTTGATTCCAATCATTCCTCGTTTAATAAGAAAGAAAGCTATTTAGATACATTTAATATGCTAACCGGTTACAGTGATTATTCCATTTTTGTGATACGTTCTAAACTTGAAGGAACATGTAGATATTTAGAACAATCTGTTTCAAAATTTGCACTTAGAAATGACCTTCCTATTCCTTCTTTTATTAATGCCGGTGATGGAAAACACGAACACCCCACTCAAGAACTCCTCGACGAATTTACCTTCCTTGAACAAAATAACTTCGATAACTCCTTTATTCATATTGCGCTTGTTGGCGATCTTCTCCATGGTAGAACAGTACACTCCAAGGTCAATGGATTAAAAATCTTCAAAAATGTTAAGGTTGACCTTATTGCTCCGCAAGAAATTTCTATGCCTTCACATTATATTTCCCAGATGAAAGAAAATGGTTTTGAAGTAAGAATATTTGAGTCTATAGATTCGTATTTAAAACATGGTGACGTTGCAAATATATGGTATTTTACACGTTTGCAATTAGAAAGAATGGGTGAAGATATTTTAGAAAAAGAGCATATTTTAAGAAAAGCAGTTACTTTCCAGAAATCCTACCTTGAAAAAATTCCTGATAATATTAAGTTTTATCATCCTCTTCCAAGACATAAACTTTATCCTACTATTCCAACATTTTTAGATGATTTGCCATTAAATGGTTGGGAAAGACAGGCAATTAACGGATACTGGACACGAATAATTTTATTGTCAATGTTTGGTGGAGCATTGAAAGCAGATTTTGATACTTCGAAAAGCGTAAAAGAAATAAAGGAGGATTTTGTTGTGAAAGCTCCTATTGTTGATGGAACGCATGGAGTGCAAAAGGAAGGGAAAAGAGGAATTAAACCTATAGAAAATGGAACTGTAATAGATCATATTGCTAAGGGTAAAACGGAAGAAGAAATTTATCATATGATTATGAAGATTAGAAAAATATTGAAGTTATATGATGTAGATAGTGCAGATGGAATTTTTAAGTCAAAGGATGGTGTGTTTAAGGGATATATTAGTTTGCCGGATAGATATTTAACTAAAAAGGAAATTAAAAAGTTATCAGCTATCTCACCAAATGTGACAGTTAATATTATAAAAAATGCTCGAGTAACTGAAAAATATAGAATTACACTTCCGCCAAGAGTATATGGTTTTGAAGAATTGAGATGTAAAAATGAAAATTGTATTTCACATCCAAATAATGGTGAAGGAATAAAAGGATCGTTTATAAAAAATAAGGAAGGTAAATTGGTATGTGAATTCTGTGAAACACCTCATACATTTGAAGAAATCTGGAATGTTTAGGTGGTTGATGTGAGAGTTTTAATTAAAAATGGGGATATTATTTCACATTCAACATCAGGGAAAAAGGATATTTTAATTGAAGATAATATTATTGTTGATATAGCGAAAAATATTAAAGATGATGTTGATAAAATAATTGATGCAGAAGGATTAACTATTATTCCGGGGATTATAGATATGCATGTTCATTTAAGAGAACCTGGATTTGAATATAAAGAGACAATAGAAAGCGGCCTTAAGGCCGCTGTTCATGGAGGAGTAACTACTGTTGGAGTAATGCCAAATACTTCTCCGGCAATGGATTCATTAACAACGCTTCAATTTGTTGTAGAAAAAAGCAAAAGAGTAAATCTTGCAAAGGTTATGCCTATAAGCGCAATTACTAAGGAAAGAAAAGGAAAAGATCTTGTTAATATTGAAGAACATATAAAAAATGGATTTAAATTCTTTTCAGATGATGGCTCCCCGGTTTATGATTCAGAAATAATGTTTAAAGCATTAAAAGAAACAAAAAAATATGATGGAATAGTTATTGACCATTGTGAAGATAGTAGATTTGGAAATACACCCTTATTTGAATCGTTAAATATAGCAAGAAATATAGAGATAGCAAAGTATTTAGATGCACATATACATATAGCCCATATTTCAACTAAGAATTCAATAGATTTATTAAAATACGCAAAAAGCAATAAAATAAAGGCAACATGCGAAATTACATTTCATCATTTATTATTCGAAAATCACGGGAAAAGTAATCCAATATACAAAATAAATCCGCCATTGCCGGATAAAAATACACAAAAATACTTAATAGATAATTTTGAATATATAGATATTATAATTAGCGATCATGCACCACATTCAATGGAAGAAAAATCAAGGGATTATAATCAGGCGCCACCAGGAATATCCGGGCTTGATATATTTTTTCCGGCAATTTATACAGTATCCAGAAAATACAATATTCCATTGTCAGATATTGTAGAAAAGGTTACATATAATCCTGCGAAGATTTTTAATTTAGAGAAGGTAGGAGATATAAAAACTGGATATTTTGCAGATATAACTATTGTAGATTTGAATTCAAAATGGGATGGAAAAATATATTCAAAAGGAAAAAATATGCCGTATAAGGAATTGGAAGGTAAAGTAGTAATGACTATTGTAAATGGTGAAATAAAATACGATGAAAGGATGAATGAAAATGAAATGTAAGGTTATAGGAAAAGAGAATACAGAGAATTATTTGTTTCTTTCAGTAGAAACATCTGAAATAATAAATGTTTTACCAGGTCAGTTTTTTATGGTAAAAACAGAGGATTATGATTTTCCAAAACCATTTTCAGTTATTTTTCAAAAAGGAAAGGTAATAGAATTTTTAATTGCTGTAGTTGGAGATTTAACAGGAAGATTAAAAAAATTGAAGATAGGAGATTTTATTGATATTAGAGGGCCTTATGGAAAGTCATTTATAGAAACTATAGATAAAAATAAAAAATATATTCTCATAGGCGGAGATTGTGGTTCAGCACCTCTTATGCATTTTAAAAATGAATATCCTGAGCTTGTGGAAAATGAATATTATGGTTTTAGAACAAATGAGATAAAAAGTATTTTGGATACGGATAAATTACATATTGACGAGGAAGAAGGAATTTCAGTTATTGAAAGAATAAAAAGAGAAAATCCATCAAAGAATACAGGATTTCTTGTGTGTGGAAGTTTAAATATGATAAAAGCAGTAAAAAATGAATTTAAAGGATATAAGGTTTATGCATCATTAGAAGCAAGAATGGGATGTGGCGTCGGAATGTGTAAAGGATGTCCTATAAAGACTAAAGATGGAATTAAGATGATTTGTAAAGATGGTCCCGTTTTTGATTTAAGTGAGGTGGATTTAGAATGGTAAATATATGTGGGATAGAATTTAAAAATCCTATAATAATAGCTTCCGGTCCCGGGGGAAATGGTCAGGAATTGGCAAAATATATAGATTTAAATAAATTAGGAGGTTTTACAGCAAAAACGGTTACACCAGATGAAAAAGAAGGAAATCCACCACCACGTATTGTAAATGTAAAGGCTGGTATATTAAATTCTATAGGTTTGCAAAATCCTGGAATAGATAAATTTATAGAAGATGATTTGAATTTTCTTGATTCACTGGATACAAATGTGATTTTAAGTATAGGTGGTGACAAAAAAGAAGATTATTTGAATCTAATAGAAAGATTAAACGATAGTAAAGCAGTTATATTTGAATTAAACCTTTCATGTCCAAATGTAGGTAAAAATGGAATTCCACTTGGAATTGATAAAGAAGGTATTTATTCGCTTGTAAAAGAAGCAAAGAAGATATCCAAAAAACCTATATTTATAAAACTTGGTGTGGAAACATTTCTTGAAGATCTTGTTGAAAGTGCTGTAAAAGGTGGAGTTGATGGAGTAACGCTTATTAATTCACCCAAAGGTCTTAAAATAGATATAAATACCGGAAAACCAATATTAAAAAGAGCAGTTGGTGGCTTTAGCGGACCGGCTATAAAACCTATAGCACTTGCAACTGTGTATAGAATAAGAAAAGTCTTTAGAGATTTGCCAATTATAGGAATGGGTGGTGTATTTACTTTTGAAGATGCAATAGAGTTTATAATGGCCGGGGCAAATCTTGTTGGAATTGGAGCAGGAGTTATGTCTGATCCAGAACGACCAATAAATATTATAAAAGAATTAGAAGAATATTTTAAAGTACATGACTATCAAAAAATATTTAACTGCGCATTGGAGGGATAATAGATGCTTGAAAAATATTTGAAAAGAAGAGAAAGTAAAAAATCCGTTTTGTTTGCGGGATTGGATAGTGATTTTGAAAAAATAGATGGAGATGTTCTGGATTTTAATAAAAAGATTATTGATGAAACTTCTGATATTGTATGTGGTTATAAATTAAATATAGCTTTTTATGAGAAGATGGGACATAAAGGTATTGAAATACTGGAAAAAACAATTGAATATATAAAACAGGATGAGAGTATTCCAATAATTCTCGATGCTAAAAGAAGTGATATAGGAAATACAGCAGCAGCTTATGCATATTATTACTTTAATGTATTAAAAGTTGATTCATTGACGGTAAATCCTCTAATGGGATTTGATACAATGCTTCCATATCTCGAATATCAAAATGCACATCTATTTGCATTGGCATTAACAACAAACAAAGGGGCTTATGATTTTGAAATTCCGGAAAAATTATATTTGAAAATAACAAAGATGATGAATGAAAAGAATAAGGAATATAAAAATAAAATTGGAATTGTAGTGGGAGCTACAAATAGTGAATTTATTGATGAAATAGTTGAAAATTCAGAAGACATGCTTTTTTTAATACCGGGAATCGGAGCACAGCAGGGAAATGTAGAGAAATTATTCAGAAATCTTAAAGGATATAAGAATATTGTAATAAATGTTTCAAGGGGTATTATATTCAATGAAAATCCACGTGAAAAGGCTAAGGAATACAATGAATTAATTTCAAAATACTATAATTTCTAAGGGGGTTAAAAAATGGAAATAATGGAGATATTGAAAAAGACAAATGCAATATTAAATGGACATTTTTTATTATCCTCAGGGTTGCATTCAGATACATATATTCAATGTGCTCAGGCTTTAAAATATCCAGAATATGCAGAGATGCTTGGAAAAGCTTTGTCAGAAAAATTTAATGAGAAACCTGATTATGTTGTTTCTCCTGCGCTTGGAGGATTGATTATTGGATATGAAGTTGCAAGAGGACTTAAAACACCGTTTTTATTTACCGAAAGAAATAAGGAAGGAGTTATGGAGCTTAGAAGAAACTTTTTTATTGAAGAGAGTGCAAAGGTTATTATTATAGAGGATGTAATTACAACAGGGAAATCCACATTGGAGGTTGTAAAGGCTCTTGAAAAGTATAAGCCGCAGATTATTGGCATTGGTTGTATTGTAAATAGAAGCAAGAAAAAAGATCTTAATAATATTAAAATTCAATCATTGGTAGAAATTGATGCAAAAACATATGAACCAGACAATTGCCCCTTATGTAAAGAGAATATTCCAGCAGTAAAACCTGGAAGTAGAAAATAATAAAACAGAGGCGATATGCCTCTGTTTTTTATAACATTTCAATTTTTATTTGTGGAAGTAGCTTTAAGACATCTTCTTTTTTGCATAATTCTGTTCCTGGAGTTAATACAGCAGCATTTCCTGCAGCATTTGCCCATCTAAATCCTTCTTCAATTCCTTCGTTTTTTTTCAATATATATCCAGCTAAGAATGAATCACCGGCTCCAACTGCACTTTTTACTTCTAAATCAACAGGATAAGCATACATAGCCATATCCCAATTAGCATAAACACTTCCATATTTTCCCATTGATACAAGTATTTCATCTAAATGATATTTTTCAAGAACATATCGTGCTTCTCTGGCAATTTCATATTTATCATCTTCAGGGACATCTTTTCCCAATAAACGGGATAATTCATGAGTATTCGGCTTAATACAATCTGGTTCAGCATCAAGACCAGCAATTAAATTTTTTCCATCAGCATCAAAGAAAACTTCTGCTCCCCATTGTTTTAATGAAAAGATAAGACCAGTATAATAATCAGGATCAACACCTTTTGGTAAACTTCCTGATATAGCAACAGTATCTCCTTCTCTTACCAGCGATTGTAATATGTCAAAAACTTTTTGAAGTTTTTCTCTTTTAACATGTTCTCCAGGCATACTCATTCTGTATTGAGTTTCTTCTTCAAGGATTATATTCATACGTGTTTCATGGGATATTCTAACTGAAGAATATATTACACCTTCCTGGTCAAGCATTTCTTCTATTTTTCGACCGTTATCCCCACCTAATAATGCAACAGCTACTGAAACACCGCCTAATTCTTTTATTACTCTTGAAACGTCTATTCCCTTTCCTGCTGGATAATCTTTTATTTTTTTTGCTCTTATTGTGTCATCGGGTATAAGCTTGTCAATATAAATATACCTGTCTAAACTTGGATTCATTGTTAATGTAAAAATCATTGTTCTCCCCCCCAATATATTAAGGAACTTTATATCCTAATGAAGCTTCATAAACCATAAACCATTGTTCGCGGGTTAAGGTTATTTCCAGAGCTTCTACAGCATTTTTGATTCTTTCAATTTTCCCACTTCCAACAATTGGTAAAATACCAACAGGATGGTTTAATAACCATGCATATACTATTTTTTCAATTTCTGAAATTCCAAAATCTTTTGCCACTTCTTTTAAAGCTTTTTTGATTCTTTCTCCCCTATCATCATCAGGGTCAAATAATTTACCGCCAGATAATGGAGACCATGCCATTGGATTAATTCTTTTTTCAAGTAAAAAATATATATTTTCATTGAAAAAGTGTTCTAGATTATATGGTGAAATTTCTATTTGATTTGTTATTAAAGGAAAACTTAAACGCGATTGCAAAGTTTTAAACTGTTGTATTGTAAAATTAGAAACACCGAAATATAATACTTTTCCTGATTTTTTTAGTTCATAAAAGGCTTCAGCGATTTCATCTGGATTCATAAACGGATCGGGTCTATGAATTAAAAGTAAATCAAGATAATCGGTATGAAGATTTTTTAAAGATTTTTCTACAGATTCTATTATATGTTCTTTACTCGTGTTATAGTGTTTTACACGCCTATCTGGAAATTTATCCGATTTTCTTATTATTCCACATTTTGAAATAAGTTGCATTTTTTTTCGGATTTTGGGATTTCTTTCTAATAACCTTCCAAATATTTCTTCGCATTCTCCATTTCCATATATATCAGCATGGTCAAATGTGGTAATACCAAGATCCATGACTTTTTCTATAAAATATTCAAATTCATCTATTGTGTATCCCCAGGTGTTTAATCTCATCATTCCATGTATTATTCTTGAAAGATGTAATCCGCTGTTAGATAAGTTTACAACCATAATCCCCCTCCATATTGATTTTATAATAATATAGGTTATTATTATTATACCATATTAGAGAGTTACTTTACCTCATCTCTATTAACTTTGTACCATATTCTTTCTTTTTTAAATAATGAAATAAATGAATTGAATACAATAATATATTCAAAAATAATCATAAAAGGTATTGTGATTAATGAATTAAAAATAATTCCAGGAAGTTTAATTTTTTTGTTTAAGAAAACAGAGGCTAATAGAGTTCCCCAGATTATTGTAAAGTAGTATAATAAAATATTTTTTGTGAGTAATGGATATTTAAAGGATATAGCAACAGCAAAAATTGGAATAAAAAGCATTATAATAACGAAAGCATTTAATATAAATACATCAAACCTTTTATTAACAGATGCTTTAAAAAATTCTTCTAATCCTCCAATATACCATCTTTTATGTTGAAAAAATAAATCTTTTAAAGAAGTTGCGTATTGAATTTCTGTTTTTGGTTCAATGATAAAAAACTGCGTAATACCTATTTCATTTAATTTTATTGCCATGTGTACGTCATCAACAAGGGTATTTACATCTATTGGCATAATTTTTTTAAGAATATCTTTTTTAATAAATACACCGTTTCCCATAAAAACAGCTTTTGAAAATATATTTGAATATAAAATATTTCTACTAAATTCAAAATAGATTTCCTGATAATCAAAGATTAATTTTTTATGGTAATTATAAGCTTCAAAGTCTACATATATCATTTCTGTATTTTTATTGGCAAAGTATCTTATATGTTTTTCAAGATAATCATCTGGAAGAATAGCATCAGCATCTAAGAATAATATAACATCCCCTGAAGCATATTCAAAGGCCTCATTTAATGATTGTGGTTTTCCCTGTTTTCCCTTTTTTTTAAAAACTTTGAGATTTGAAAATTTGTTTTCTAAATCTTTTAATATTTTATAAGTATTGTCTTTTGAATTGTCATCAATTACAATTATTTCGTAATTTTTATATGAATTCTTTTCAATACTTAGAATACTTTTTTCTATAACCTTTTCTTCGTTATAAGTTGGTATGATTATAGTGATTTTAGGATGTTGTATATCCTTTAAATCTTTCATTTTAAACATTGTTCTATATAAATTTATATATTTACCCAGCAACTGGAACATCATGGATAAAATAAGTGAATATAATATTATTTGCAACATTTTCATCCCTCGTTTAATTGGTTTTTATCAATGAATTTTCTTAATGCCAATCCAATTTTTTCAAGTAAAGAATACATATCTCTATTTTTATTTAATCGTTTTAATATGGTCCAGAATAACCATATGCCTACAATAATACCTATTGAATCGTATATTAAGTCCATCATTGTATCAAATAAGCTTCCTTCCTGAGCTAAACGATAACCGGGATATCCTGCAAAGATTAAATCAGAAGTAAATTCAAATATTTCCCAAATTGTTCCCATGCTTAATGCAACTGAAAAGGTATAAAAGTTGACTTTTAAAATAAGAGTAGGGATTTTTTGTCTTGAAAAAGTTAGTTCAAGAGATAATATCAGCGGGAAAATAATTAATGCCAGCCATATTCCTCCCGTTAAATGCAAAATATCATCAAAAGCATCATATTTGTCGTAAAAATCAAGGAAAAGTCCAAAAAAACTATGTAGAGCTATTTGAATTATGGTAAAAGTTTTAATTTCTTCAAAAATAACAAAATTTGTCATCCATTCAAAAGCCCATACAAAATAAACTCCTAATGCGTATATTGTATATCCAATAAAATATGGGAGATTAAAATTGTAAATTGAACCAATGATGGGAATTATATTTATAAGAGAAAAGAATAAGTTAAAATGATGAATTATTTTATAATACTTTTTATTTGGTGAAAATAAAGCTTCTCGTATTTCTGGTTCTTTAAAGAGAAATTTTGAAACTTCATAACTTTCTTTTTTTATATATTCAACTACTTTCAACAGGACGCCTCCTTAATTGAAATCAATCAAAATTTTTTTTAATTTCTTCGAAAGCTTTATCTATTTTTTCTTTTTCTTCTTTTGCAAGAATTAGTTTTTCTCTTGCTATTATAAGAAGGTCAAGACTTTTTTTGTATATTTCCAAAGCATATTCCACATCAAGATCATTGTTATGTTGAAAAGTATATGAAATCATTTCAAGCATAGACAAAATATCTTTAAAGGTCATTTTTTTAATATCACTTTTCTTTAAGGATAAAATTTCATCTATTGTCATTTTTTTCTCCTCCAATATTGTTATAATAATTTATACTTTCTATTTTCCCTTTGGCTTCACCATCTTTGAATTTGATTTCTACAGGATCTATTTTTAAATTTTTTATGGTATTGACAATTTCTCCATTTTGAATGACAATTGCACCGTTGCTTAAAAATGCACTAAATGGGCTATTTTGAGTTATTTTGATATATAATTCATCAATGCGTTGAAAGGACATATTTAATTTATTTTCCATATTTTTTTGAATAAGATTTTTTTCATTATTAATTACAGAAGAAAAGTTTATCAGTTTATTATTAATATGATTTGAAATTAAGTTTATAAAATCTAATCTGGAATTAAGTGCTTTCTCATTCATTTCAAAGAATTTGTTTATGTTATTGATTTTATTCGACATTTCCTTTAAGTATTTTTCTTGATTTTTTGTGATGTTATTAAAATAAATGGATAGATTTTCAGATAAGTTTTTTAGCTTAATTTCTGTTGTTGTAAAATTAGAGTTTATTTCATATATAATATTCTGAAATTTTTCATGTAATGTTTGGTGAAAGAACTCAATTTGATTATTAATAGCCCTTGCAACTTCGGTTGGAGTTGAAAATCTTATATATGAAACAAAATCAAGAATTGTGGTATCCTGTTCGTGCCCTATACCAGTAACAATTGGAATTTTGTTATTTGAAAAATAAGCTATATGTTGAGCCAGATTAAAATCATCAAAATACATTAAATCAGCCTGAGAACCGCCACCTCTTATAATAACTACTAAATCATAATCTATTTTTGATTTTAAAATATTTTTTAAAGCACTTATTATCCCTACAGGAACTTCTACCCCCTGCATGGGTGATGGATAAAGATGGATTAATGGTGGATATTTTGTTTTGTTTATATTTTTTACAAAATCTCCATAACCAGCTGCAGTTTCTGAAGAAATTACAGCTATTTTTTTTATTGGAGGTAACATTTCCAAAGTATTATTTGCTGTTCTTAAAAGACCTTCCAATTTAAGCTTATTTAAAATGACTCTTCTACGTTTTTCAAGTTTGGATTCACCTACTGGTGAAAGAGATTTTAAAGTAATAGCAATATTTGAAGATGATGGCCAAAAAGATAATCTTCCAACAATTTTCCAGCTTTTATTTTCTAAATCAGAAACATCTTTTAATTCTAAATTTTCAAGTAAAGTTTTTACATAATAACGTGAAAGGAATATGTTTATTTTGTATGTTTTACCAGTTCCTAAACGCTGAGACACCTCAATAAATAAATCTTTTGAGGTACTTAATTTAGCTCTTGATATATCTCCTATAAAAGTAATAGAATCAGAAAATAATTCAGTTGTTTTTAATTCTGAACTTACCCAATCTATTAAAGAAATTAAATCTTTAAACTGTTTCATTATTGCTATCTCTCCCGGATAAAACTACAGTAATTTCACCACGAACCTTATTTTCAGAAAAATGAGCCAATGCTTCGCTTACCTTTCCTCTAAATAATTCCTGATGTATTTTCGTCATTTCACGAGCTATAAAAATATCCCTATCGCCAATAATTTCCAGAATTTCTTTTAATGTATTGACAAGACGTTGTGGGGATTCGAAAAATACGAAAAGTATATCGATATCCTTTATATTTCTTAAAACTCTTCTTTTATTTTTTCCTCTTGGTAAAAAGCCATAAAACATATATTTAGATCCAGGGAATCCACTTAAAGCAATTGCAGCAGAAGGAGCATTTGGACCCGGAATAATGTCAATTTCTATTCCTTCCTCCCAGCATTTATTAATCAATTGGTATCCCGGATCAGAAATAACAGGCATACCAGCGTCGCTAACAAGAGAACAAATGTTTTTTTGCTTTACAATATCAAGAGCTTTTTTAAGTACTTTGTTTGCATTATATTCGCTAAAAGTAAATAATTCTTTTTTTCCAATTTCAAGACTATTTAGTAATTTTACGGTAACTCTCTTGTCTTCAACGAAAATAACGTCGGATTCTTTTAGAGTTTCAACAGCTCTTAAAGATATATCCTTCAAATTTCCAATTGGTGTTCCAATTATGTATAATTTTCCCATAAATTCACCTCAGTATAAAAAATAATTAATAGAAAAAACCGGCATTTAGCCGGTTTGGTGGTGCCGAGAGCGGGACTTGAACCCGCACGGGCAAAAGCCCATATGATCCTGAGTCATACGCGTCTGCCAGTTCCGCCATCTCGGCACAATTTTATTTTTGAATGACTTTATTGTTCTTCAGTATTATTATTGTTTTCTTCGACAACTTCGTATATTTCTTTATATTGAGAAACAATTTCATAAGTTAATGCCTTTAATGAAACTGTGAAATCAACATTTTCAACAGCAATATTTTCCGGCAATTGTAAAGCTATAGGTGTAAAATTCAAAATTCCCTTTATTCCTGTTTCAACTAACTGATCAGCAACCTTTTGTGCAGTTTTACCAGGAACTGATAATATAGCGATTTCTATATTTTTTTCAGAACAAACTTTTTTTAACTCTTTGATATCATACACAAGAACTCCTGCGGCGATTTGAGTTCCGATTTTTTTCTTATCTTTATCAAAAGCAGCTTTTATAAAGAAACCATTTTGTTCCAAACCGGTATAATTTGCAATAGCTGAACCAAGATTACCTACACCAATGATAGCTACATTCCATCTTCTGTGTAAACCAAGAATATTTTTAATTGACTTCATTAGTTTTGGAATATCGTATCCTACACCGCGTTTTCCAAATTCTCCAAAATAAGATAAGTCTTTTCTTATTTGACTTGCTTTTATTCCAAGTGATTCTGCAAGGTCTTTAGATGATGTTTTTTTTATTCCAGCACTTTCCTTGTTTTCGAGGCATCTATAATATATTGCCAATCTTTTAATTGTTGGTTTAGGTATTTTTGGATTTTTCATAATTACCCCCTGCCTATAAAAATTTATTTATTTTTCACAACGATATTTAATAATTTTCCTTTTACAAGGATAACCTTTTTAATTTCTGCATTTTCTACATATTTTTTAATTTTATCTAATTCAAATGCTTTTTCTTTTATTTCATCTTCGCTTGCAGATGCATCAACAATCATTTTATCTCTAACTTTTCCATTAATCTGGATAACAATTTCAATTTCATCAACTTTTAGAGCTTCTTCATCAACTGTAGGCCACTGTGCATTTAGCACGAAATCTTCATGTCCCATCATTTCCCACAATTCTTCAGCAAGATGTGGCGCAAATGGTGAAATAAGTATAACAAAATCTTCAGATAATTCTTTAAGTAAATCTTTATTCCATTTTTCTTGTGGAACAGAATTTAGATAGGCATTTAATTCGTTAATAAGCTCCATCATACCACTAATTGCTGTGTTGAATTGGAAGTTCTTTTCAATATCATTTGTTATCTTTTTAATCATTTGATGTAATTTTCTTCTTAAATTCTTCTCTTCTTTTGTTGTTAAGTTGATATTATTAATATTGCCATCTTTTGAGAATTCAATGATCTTTGTCATTGAATTCCACACTTTATTCATGAATCTTGCAACACCTTCTAATCCTGCATCATTCCATTCAGCATCTTTTTCAGGAGGACCCATAAATAACATGTATAATCTCAAGGTATCAGCACCGTATTTTTCTATCATTTCATCTGGTGAAACTACATTTCCCTTAGATTTTGACATTTTTGCTCCGTCTTTGTAAATCATACCCTGAGTAAAGAGATTTGAGAATGGTTCTTCAAAATTAACATAACCAAGATCATGAAGAACCTTTGTTATAAATCTTGAGTAAAGCAAATGCAATATAGCGTGTTCTACACCACCAATATATTGATCTACGGGAAGCCAGTAATTTACGTCATCTGAATCGAATGGTTTGTCCTCCATTTTTGGATTAATATATCTCAAATAATACCAGCTACTGTCAACAAATGTATCCATTGTATCAACTTCTCTTCGTGCGGGACCTCCACACTTTGGACATGTTGTATTTATAAAATCTTCGTTTGTTGCCAATGGACTTTTTCCAGTAGGTTCGAATTTTACATCTGTAGGTAATTTTACAGGTAAATCCTTTTCAGGAACAGGAACTGTTCCACATTTTTCACAATACACTACAGGTATAGGTGCTCCCCAGTATCTCTGTCTTGAAATTAACCAGTCTCTTAATTTGTATTGAATACTTTTTTTACCATAACCATTTTCTTCAAGCCACTCTACAATTTTTGTAAGAGCTTCTCTGTTTTTCATTCCATTGAATTTGTCGGAATTAATCATTATTCCATCTTCTGTGAAAGCTTCTTCTAAATCTTCTGCTTTTAATTCTTTATCTTTTGGAGTAATAACAACTCTAATTGGAAGATTGAATTCTTTAGCGAATTCAAAGTCCCTCTGGTCATGAGCTGGGACAGCCATAATAGCACCAGTTCCATATTCAAATAAAATGTAATTAGCAACGTATATAGGGATTTTTTCTCCATTTACAGGATTAACAGCATAACTTCCAGTAAATGCACCATCTTTTTTAGCTCCCTGCGCAATTCTCTTAAATTTATCTTCTTTATTTACTCTATTTAAGAATGATTCTACTTCTTCTTTTTGTTCAGGGGTTGTTAATTCTTCAACAAGTGGTGATTCTGGGGCTAATGCCATAAATGTAACACCCCATAATGTATCAGGTCTTGTTGTAAATACTTTTAATTCTTTATCTGTTCCGTCGATTTTAAAGTTAACTTCAGCACCAACACTTTTTCCTATCCAGTTTTTCTGCATTACTTTTACATTTTCAGGCCATCCTTCAAGTTTTTCGAGATCATTTAACAATCTTTCAGAGTAATCTGTTATTTTGAAATACCATTGTTCAAGTTTTTTCATTTCAATATCTGTTCCACATCTTTCACATTTCCCATTAACTACCTGTTCATTTGCAAGAACAGTTTTACAGCTTGGACACCAGTTTACAGCTGCATGTTTTTTGTATGCAAGTCCTTTTTCGTATAATTTTAAGAATATCCATTGTGTCCATTTATAATAATCTTCTGTACATGTAGCAATTTCTCTATCCCAATCATAACTTATACCGATTTTTTTAATCTGTTCTCTAATCGTTTCAATATTTTTAAATGTCCATTCTCCAGGATTTACGTTACGTTTTATTGCTGCATTTTCTGCAGGTAATCCAAATGCATCATAACCAAAAGGATGCAAAACATTGTATCCCTGCATTTTTTTATATCTTGCAACAACATCACCTATAACATAATTTTTAACGTGTCCAACATGAATAGTTCCTGAAGGATAAGGGAACATTGTGAGTACATAATATTTTTCTTTTTCATTCCTTTGTTCCGTTTTAAAAACATTTTTATCGGACCATTTTTTTTGCCATTTTTTCTCTATTTGAATATGATCGAATTCCATGATCTTCCCTCCTATTACCCAAGTGATAACTTTCTCATTTATTATACCAGATTTTTTGTGAAATATCAAATTTTATTTACCTCTTATTGTTGGAATATAAAGGTTTAGGTCCTCTGAAATATTATCAAGCTTTGAAGAAGGCATTTTTTTTAATCTGCGTTGGCCAGGTTCTTGAATTAAAAAGTAAACATTATCTGGATTTGCTGTTTGTATTTTGGCGTCATAAGGTATATCAATTGTATATGAGGTTTTTACAGACGGATCTTTAAAAAAATAAAATTTATAAGGATTTAATCCTGGTTTTAGCATTCCCTGAAATATATATTTGCTATTTTTATTTTTAATTCCTATCCAGACTTCTCTTGAGCCGGTAATATATATTTGAAAGTATCCTACATTCTGATCTTCCTGAGCTAGAGTTAGAAGTTTTTCAAGGTCGCTTAGATGTTTTTCAAGGTTTGTTTTATAGTTTATAAATTTTTCAACAACGCCATTAGGAGCAAAATATTTTTCTAATTCTGATAGTTTCAAATTCATTTGTGAAAGTGAGTCAGTTACCTTGGCATTTTGTCTATTGAACATACTTTCCATATAATTTTTGAATTTAGCATATCTAAATTCATTAGAAATTGATAATGTAATAGATATTATTGAAAGCAATATTGCTATGTATAAAAGAATGCGTGTGAACTTCATAATGTCCCTCCATTGGATATGGTATTATTTACATATTTCATTACTCTATTTGCTATTTTTTTGAATTTTTGAATGGTATTATCAACCTTTTTCTTTGGAACGCCAATATTTTGTGAAATTTCATCGTATGAATTATTTTCCAACCACATTTTTACAATATCTTTTTCCAGGTCTTTCATTTGATCTATAGTTCTTTCAAAAATATAATTATATATAGCCGATTGATGAAGATCAACTTCTGAAGGTACTTCAAAGTAATAATCGGAATCTTCAGAATAGTTTTCAAACATTGATTCAATACTTACAGCATCAGAAAGAACTTTATTTTTTTCTCTGTTGAGATATGTAATAAAAGATTTTATTTCAGAAGAAATATTAAGATAAGCAAATGTAGAGAATTTGGTGGTTTTTTCTTCATTATATGAATAGACAGCCTGAATTAATCCAACATAACCAATTTGCATTAAATCTTGAAATTCTGCCCAGGCACCAAAATATTTAGAAGCAATAGATATGATCATTGGCTCGAATTTAGCAATGATCATATTTAATGCTTCATTATCTCCAGCTTGTGCTAATTTAACAAGTGCTTTTTCTCTTAAGGTACGTAATTTATATTTACTCATATTATTTCACAACCATATATAAAAGGTGTTCAGCAGTATCATAAAAACTTTTTGAAAAATGCAATTCTAATTCTAATACGTCAGCCCAATATTTTGAGAAATCTTCATTAAATTCCCAGGTAAATGGCATTATTGAGAAAATATCAACTTTTTTAAATTTTTTGTGTAAAAGATTATATAAGGAATCATAAGTAAAAAGGTTAGATTTAAATGACATTATATTTGAAACCCCCACCTTCGCAGTTTTGAATTTCTCCATTGATTTTATTATACCAAATTCTTTTGAAAAAAAAGCATCGAGGATAAATTTATTTAAATTATCGACAGTTCCAATAAAGATACCGTCTTTTTTTAAAACACGGTATACTTCTGAGATAAATAAGTTTATATCTTCAGAATAGCTTAATACATCTCCCATAGCAATTATAATATCAAATGAGGAATTTTCAAAAGGTAAATTTTCTCCAATTCCTTTAAAAACTTTTAAATTTGTTTTTTTAAATCTTTCTTTAAGCGTATTAACCATATTTTCAGCAGGTTCTAAGGCATAAACATCGAAACCGTTATCAAGGAAAATTTTACTCCAAAAACCAGTTCCTGCTCCAATGTCGAGCAATTTCCCATTAGAAATATCTATATTATTAAAAATAATTTTTTCAGAAACAGCATTATGCATTTGCCAGTATGAATCCTCATACATTTCATCATATTCTTTTGCTATTTTGTTGTAATATTCCCATGATTTCATAAATGTTCCTCCAGAGAAAAATAAAAATATAAAATAAAAACCCCGAATTAATCGGGGTGTTACTATGGAGCAGGTGATGGGACTCGAACCCACAACCTCTGCCTTACCAAGGCAGCGCTCTAACCTGTTGAAGCTACACCTGCAAACCCAGTCTATTATACTATAAACTTATAAAATAGTCAAGAGTTTTTCTAAAAAAATAATCTATAAAAATAAAGAAAAGCCGGTTTTACCCGGCTTCTTATAATTCAACTATTTTAACTTCATCTCCTGTTTTTAATAATGCAGCATTTGCTTCATCTGTATCAACATGAAATTCTAAAGCATATTTTGGACTTACCCTTACTAAAACGTCACCAAAAATAAGTTTTCTATCTCCTTTATCAACAATTACATATACAAGGTCTTTATCTTTAACGCCATATTTTTCTGCATCTTCTGGTAACATGTGAATATGTCTTTTTGCAAGAATTAAACCTTTTTTAATTTCAACTGAACCTTTTGGTCCTATTAATTTAATTCCAGGTGTTCCATCTAAGTCTCCTGAATCTCTAACAGGTGCTGTTACTCCTAATTTGAAAGCATCTGTTTGTGAAATTTCAACCTGTGTTTCTTTTCTAACAGGACCTAAAACTCTTACTCTTTCTATTTTTCCTTTAGGGCCTTCAAGAGTAACAACTTCTTCAGCTGCATACTGACCTGGCTGTTTTAAATCTTTAATTGGATGTAATTCATATCCTTCACCGAATAAAATTTCTAAATCTTCTTTTGAAAGATGAACATGTCTGTTTGAAACGCCAACAACAATGCCTGGTTCCTTTACTTTCATTATAATACACCTCCGTATTTAAATAATATTTCCTTTTTTAGGAGAAATTAAAGGTTTTCTTATTACCATTTCTATATTTTTAGGTTTTACTACTTCAATATTCAAAGGACCTCTTCTTACAGATATCCACCCAAGGCCCGGCAATGCCAACTCTTCGTTTTCTTCAATCATCACTATTTCTTTTTCATATTCAATATCTAAAGGATAATTTTTCTCATATGGCGGATATAAAACTTCGCCTATTCTATTTTGCAATAAATCTTCCACGCGTTCTTCTTTGGTTTGATGGAAAGAAATATTTTCAGGTGCAAATATTAAGAATATTGGTTTTAAATCATCATGAGCAGGTGATAATATCTTAAATCTAAATAGTGAACTGATAAATATAACTTTTCCAACGTCGGGTTTAAATGTTTTTCTGCTAATAGTTCTTTTAGGAATCATTTCAACCTGAGTGTATATGTCAAAAAAATCTGTAAATCTATTATTTGTTTCAATTCCAGGTGTATCATATAATTCAATACCATAATCAGAAATTTTTCTCCTTACAACTCCTAAAGTTGTTCCTGGAAATGAACTTGTTGTTATTTTTACATTTGTTATTGTATTAAGTAAAGATGATTTCCCAACATTTGTTGTGCCAACAACAATAGCCTTATTAATATTTTGCCCTTTTAAAATCTTCATCAATCTATTTATACCAAAATTCTTTTTCGCACTTATTAAACGAATATTATCTTTTTTAATATTTAAGTCATTTTTTACTCTTTCTAATACCCAATCCTTTAATTCAGCAAAAGCAACGCTTTTGGGAAGTAGATCAACTTTGTTGATGATTAAGAATACATTTTTATCTTTTACTAATTCAAGTATTTGTTTGTCATAGGTACCTTCAAAATCAATTATATCAATAACCCATAGAACGGTATCGAAATTCTTGATAATCTTTTTTAATTCAGAAAGGAAATTAATATCGATTTTCATAGGCATTAATTCGCCATAATGTTTTAATTTAAAACATCTCTGGCATAATGCTTCTTCTTCATTTGAAAGGAATTTCTCAAAAACATGTTCAGGTAAAAAACCAGGCTTTTGAGGGTCAACAGTTTGTATTTCAACTCCGCAACCGTGACATTTCATATACAATCACCCCATTTTTATTTTGTTATTGAAAAGAAAATTAAACCAAGATATTCATGAAATGCGAGCGCATTAGCATATAATGCAGATATATCAGGTTTAAAATCTATCCATGTAACTTTTCCTCTGGTAACTAAATAGTTTGAAGGAACAGGAATAATTTCAACATCTTTTATATATGTTTTAAAAATTTTATATGAACGTGGTAAATGAATAGCCGATGTAACAAGATATACCTTTTCTAATTTCATATTATCAATTAAGTTTTTTACAAAAATAGCATTTTCTTTTGTTGTCATCGAATCAGGTTCCATAAATATGTCTGATGGTGAAACCCCAAATCTTACAAGATATTCCCTCATTACTAATGCTTCTGGTATATAATCAGTTTCTGGTAAACTTCCACCGCTAATGACTATAGGAAATTTTGTATTTTTATATAATTCATATCCCTTAAAAACCCTTTTGAAAGCCTGATCAGATAATTCTCCTATTTCTTCACCAGGAATGTTTTGAATAGAACCTCCACCGAGAATCACTATTATAGAAGGAATATTTTTATCTATTTTTTCATAGTTAATTGGTGGATATAAATCTTCCAAAGGGCGAGTAATATATCTTGCACTATATGGAATTGATAATAGGTAAATTATAGCCGCGACAATTATAACATACTTTTTGAAATTTTTCTGTTCCTTTGATTTTAATAAAAGGAGAATTACAAGGGCAACAAATAAACCCGGTAATTCAATAAAAGATTGTATAATTTTTCTTATTATTATTACCATAAAACCCTCCTTTTAGCATTTGAAAAATTAATCCCAGATTTCCGGTTCAACTTTTAAGTCTTTATTATATTTTTCTTTAACAATTTTTTTTACATGATTAATAAGTTGCTGAACATCTTCAAAAGTAGCATTTTCTTTATTTATAATAAAACCTCCGTGTTTTTCGGAAATTTGAGCTCCTCCAATTGAAAATCCTTTTAAATTGAGTTTTTCAATTGTGGTGCCTACATAAAAAGTTGGTTCTGGTCGCTTGAATATGCTTCCTGCACTTGGATATTCTAAAGGTTGTTTACTCCAGCGCTTTTCCAACAAATTAAAAATCTCTTGTTTTATTTTTTCATGAATTCCCTTTTTTAATGCAATTGTTGCCCCTAAAATAATCAGATTATTTTTCTGAAAAATACTTGTTCTATAACCAAACTTACAGTTTGAATTACCTAAAAAAAGTATTTTTTTTGATTTTAGATCATAAACTTCAACAGTTTCGATTATGTTTTTCATTTCTCCACCATAAGCACCGGCGTTCATAAATATTGCACCGCCTAAACTTCCGGGAATTCCACATGCAAATTCCATTCCGCTTAAACTATTTTCCAATGCTATAAAAGACAATCTTGAAAGCGGAATTCCACTTTCAGCAATAATTTTTTCATTTTCAATTTCATATCCAGAAATATATTCAGTACTTATAACAACAAAATCATGAAATTTATCGCTAACAATTAAATTAGCACCACCACCTATTATTTTATACTCTATATTATTTTTATCAAGATAATTCAAAACCTCAATAAAAATATTTTTTGTTTTTGGAGTAACATATAATGCTACTTTTCCCCCAATTCTAAAAGTTGTGTGTTTAGACATGGGTTCGTTTATTAAAACATTACAACCCATAAGATATAAATCTTTTGCTATTGTTTCAAGGTTGTTCATTTCAACATCCACTCCAGCATTTCTGATATTTCATCACCTGCTGGATGTTCTTTAACTATAGGTAATAAATCTTTATTTTTCACCAACATTTTTTGTATAGAATCAAGAATTAATGCTTTTTGCTGTTTAGAAATATTTTCAGTATATTTATTGAGTAAATAGTTAATGCTTTTGCTAACAGGAAGTTCAGCCATTGCCATAACAGCCAATTCCTGTATTTCGCCTTCATCGTTTAAATAAGTAGCAAGAATATCAAGATATTTCTCATCTTTTGTTAGTCTTAATAGTGCCTCTATGATTATTGGAAAAGCTCTTTCATCAGAATAAAGTTCGAGCATTCTTTCAAGATATGGAGCTAATTCTTTACATTCTAATTCTGATAAGATGTCTATTAAATATAACATGACTACATCATCAAGATTTTTTTGATTGAATCTTTTTAAAAATTCTTTAAATAAGTATTCTTTTGCTTCAGCACCCATTATATCTATTATATCCATTATTAGTTCATATGTTTCAGCATCACTGTCTTCCATCATATCAATCAATATAGGAATAGCTGTTACACCTTTTTCCTCGATTATTCTTTGTATAACATCTTCTCTTTTCATATTATTCCACCTCTTTTTCAAATACTATTTCACCATACATTTCTTTTATCTCTTCTATTCTTTCATCTTTGTTTAATTCCTTTAAGTTTGAGAAGGTTATTCCATCCTCTTCGTATTTGTAAATCTTAAAATGTTTATCGGCATAATTGGCAACCTGAGGCATATGTGTTATTACAATTAATTGTTTGTTTTTAGAAAAGTCCTTTAATTTTTTACCTATAATATCAGCCATTCTCTGGCCAACACCAGAATCAATTTCATCAAAAAGCATTGTTTCGACAATATGCATATCTCCAAGCGCCTTTTCTATAGCTAAAACAATCCTTGAGAGTTCACCGCCTGAAGCAATTTTTTCAATAGGTAGTAATGGCGATTGTTTAGTAGTTTTAGCTTTTAATCTTATACTATATGTTCCATATCTTGAAGGTTCTTCTAATTTTGAAAATTCAAACTTAATTTCTGTATGTTCCATATTTAAATTTTTGAGTTCTGTTTTAATGGATTTTTCGATTTTTTTAAGAACCTTTTCCCCCTGAATCTTTATTTCTTCACCAATTTTGAATAACTCTTTTTTTATTTTGTCCATAGTTGGTTTTAATTCATTTATAAGCTTTTCCAATGAAAGAAGATCATCTAATTCTTTTTTAAATGAATTATAATGTTCAAAGACATCCTCAAGAGTAGGCCCATATTTTCTTTTTAAATTATTGATTTCGCTTAATCTATTTGATATTTCTTCAAATTTTTCCGGGTCACTTTCAATTTCGTATAATTTATTTTCAACTTCACTGTATAATTCGTTTATTAAATCCTGAATTGAAACGGCAATATCGAGTTCTGAAGAATATCCATATTCAGAAATATCAGATAAATCATCAACAACTTCTCCAATTAAAACATCTATGTTTTCTTCTTCATCTTTTAATAAAGCTAATGTTTTCGAAAGTTTATTCTTGATTTCTTCTATATTGCTTAATTTCTTATATTCTTCACGTAATTTTTCATCTTCATCTTCTTCTGGGGAAATGCTTTCTATTTCGTCAATTTGGTATTTTAATATATCAATTTTTCTATAAATTTCAGAAGGATCATCAGGAATTTTACTCATTTTGTTTTTTAAAGTAGTATATTCTTTAAATTTTAAATTATATTTTTCAATAAGAGAATTCAATTCCTTTTTTAGTATATTATATGCCAATAAATTGTGATATGAAGGTGTCCTTAATAATACTTGGGAATCTTGAGTATGAACTTCCATAACATATGAACCAATTTTTTCTAAAAAACTTTTTGGGATAATAGTTCCATTAGCTCTAAAGACAGCTCTTTTTTCGGTGAAATTTACATTTAAAATAATCTCGTCATTTTCTAAATTTAAAAAATCTTCAATTTCTTTTTTTATTTCATCAGAAACAGTAATAAAAGCTGAAATAGATCCATTTTCTCCTCTCAAGTTTTTTGGTATATTACCACTTAATAATGATATTAGGGCTTTAATAAACATGGATTTTCCAGCACCAGATTCTCCGGTTATAACATTTAACCCTTCGGAGAAATCAACAGAAATATCTTTAAATAATCCAAAATTTTTTATTGATAATGAATGAATCATATGGCACCTCCAACATCCGTAGATTATTTATATTTTACCTCATTTTCTTTAATTTTAGAAATCATTGTAATGAATTCAAAAATTTGACGATTGTAATCATTTATGTTATAATAAATTTAACCTTAATTTTACTTTAGTTTAAGAGGGAGAGATGAAAATGAAAGATTATATTTTCTATTTAAATGAAAAAAAAGAAACTCTTGTTTCACCTACAAGAAAAGTAGAGGTTAATATTGATGAAATAATGGAATTTGATAATTATTATGGTATAGAAAGAAAGTGGATAACACTTGATAATCATAATTCCATAGAAAAAATTAAAAGATTAGTTATACCTGAAAAATTAATAATGCTTACCACATTTAAAACAGCTTTTAATTCACCTCTTAAAGATTATTTGATTTACATTGACTTCGGTAAATATTCATCAAAAAATAACAGTATTGAATTTATAGATTTAGAATTGGATATTATTATAAAAAGAGATTTGAAATTTGTAATTGATGATATGGATGAATTGATTTTGGAATATAGAAGAAAAAATATCCAGCAATCTGATTTCTTTAATGTATTGGAATATAGCACATTTTTAATAAATCATTTTGAACAACTTGGTGTTTTAAACACATTAAAACAAAATTTGTCTGATGAATCTATTGAATGGTTATTAAATATTTAGGATTATTGAAAACTACGGTGAAATATTTATTGAAGCCTATTTAATGTAAATTCAGGAGCGATTAAAATGAAATATCTTGTAATTGGTAAAAAGGAAGATTTTAAAAAAATATTAGATGAAATAACACTAAAAACAAATAATAAAATGCAATTTGGCGGATATTTAAATCCGAATCCGACCTCGTTTAAAGAAAACCTAAAGTATTTTGATAGGATTTTAATTGCCGATCCTTCACTGGAACATTATATAAAAAAAGAGTTAGAAGATGCACAAAAGAATGGTTATATTATAGAAATATTACCTGAAATTGCTGAAAAATATTTACAGAGAATTCCTTTAATTGTATTAAAAAAATTCAAATATTATTATTCTGAATTTTTTATTGAAAAAAGTGAAAATAGATTTCTTGATATAATTATAACTTTATTATTTTTAATTATTGCTTCACCATTATTAATAGTAATATATACCATAAACTATTTTATGTTAGGGAAACCTGTAATATTCAAACAAACTCGAGTTGGGAAAAATGAAAAAAAATTTTTGATGTATAAATTTAGAACAATACACAATAATCATATTAATAAATTCTGTAAGTTTTTAAGAAAAACAAGGCTTGACGAATTGCCGCAATTTTTTAATGTATTAAAAGGAAATATGAACTTTATAGGTCCAAGACCGGAAATGATTTCATTTCATGATATGTGCATGGAAAATATAGAATTTTATAATTATCGTCTTTTGGTAAATCCTGGTATTACAGGCTGGGCTCAGGTTAAATTTAAATATACAACAAACCTGGAGGATTATAAAATAAAAACAGAATATGATCTTTATTATGTAAAAAATAAAAGTTTGTTACTCGATATAAAAATATTATTATTAACCTTTTTAGCAATTTTTAAAGATCAAGGTTCTTTATGATATTTACAAATATAAAATTTTATGGTATAATAGGATTGCAATTTATGGCCCCATAGGATAACGGCTAGTCCATCGGATTCTCAGTCCGAGAGTCGGGGTTCGATTCCCCGTGGGGCTGCCATAAAAAACAGCGACGTTTATTAAAACGTCGCTGTTTTTTTATCAAGTTTTTGTTAAATAATTGATTTCCCAGAAATTCCACAGATATTCTGGTCCTTTTTTATATAATAATTTTAATGAATCAAGTTTTTTATTGTTTGAATGCCAGAAATCTATAATGGCGAACATTCCTGATATTGCAATATATTTATCCCAATAATTATTTGCTGTAATTCCCTTTATTAAAAGATTTTTATCTAATTTATTTTTCAATTTTTCTTTTAACATTTCATATGAATATTCTCTTTTTTTAATATATTTTTTTTCGTTCCAATTAATTTGTTCTATGTTATTTGAATAGGATAAAAAATGTGCAAATCCCTCGTCAAAAAATAAATATTTTAATTGATTTTCGATTTTTTGTGGATATTGAAATCTTTGATGAATGTAGTAATGAGCTAATTCATGAGTGATTAATAAGGATATATTTTCTTTTAACTTTGGAAGATTGTCAATATTTTTTCCAAGTAAATATATATCGAAAATCATCAAAGTATTTCCGTTTTCATCATATCTTATCATTGCTTCGTAGGGAGATGGAGCGCCAATGATTGGGAAAATAATGAAGCTATTATCTGTATTATCAGATATTTCAAATATATTTTTCCATATATTATAATTACAAGGTTTAAATGAAAAAATGATATTTTTGAATAAATTATAAGTGTTTTTAATTTTTTGATAAGATTCCTCTGGAGGTGCTTCAAATAAAATTTTTCCATTTTCAATAAGAGAAAAGATTTTATTGTTTGAGATTTTTTTTAAATTTTTTTCCATTAAATATGTATCTATTATTTCTGTATTTATTTTCATTTTCCATTTTTCTCCTTTCATGAGTTTTTATATTTAATATAATATATTATACATTATTTTTGGTGGAAGACTTTACTTTTTGAAATTTTTGTAGTATAATATACAAAAATTATTATAAAGAGGTTTTGTGTATGGGAAATTATTATAATAGAAATATAGTTGTAAATACAAATTTTAATAGAGTAAATTGGTGGTGGACGCCCGGTGGGTGTCTACTGCTTTGTCATGCTTCGGAAAATGAGGCATTAAAGCGAGTGATTATTAATTAATGTAGGCAGTCACCGGATATCCAAATTGGATATCCGGTTTTTTTATTTTAAATTACAAATTTGAAAGAAAGGGGTTGATTTTATGGGTAAAAGAGAAAGAGTTTATTTGTCTGTTGAGGAGATGCCAAAATACTGGTATAATGCATTAGCTGATTTGCCATTTGAACTTGATCCGCCTTTAAATCCACAAACTAAGGAAATAATGAAACCAGAAGAATTAGAGGCAATTTTTCCAAAACCAATTGTAGAGCAGGAAGTTACAAAGGAGAGATATATAAAGATTCCTGATGCAGTTTTAGAGGAATATGCAATTTTCAGGCCAACACCACTTATTAGAGCAACTAATCTTGAAGAATACCTTGAAACACCTGCAAGGATTTATTATAAATATGAAGGTGTTTCTCCAACCGGTAGTCATAAGACTAATACTTCTATTCCTCAGGCATATTATAATAAAATTTCTGGTGTTGATATTCTTGTCACTGAAACAGGTGCTGGACAATGGGGAAGCGCTTTATCTTATGCAGGTCTAAAATTTGGATTGAACATAGAGGTATATATGGTTAAGACAAGTTTTGAGCAAAAGCCAATGAGGAAACATCTTATTAATCTTTTTAATGGTAAGGTTACTCCAAGTCCAAGTTTAGATACTGAATTTGGTAAAAAGATGATTTCAATGGATGAAGATAATCCAGGTAGTTTAGGAATAGCAATTAGTGAAGCATTGGAAGTTGTATTTACCAAAAAGAATGCAAAATATGCTCTCGGCAGTGTTTTAAATCATGTTTTATTGCATCAGAGTATAATAGGACTTGAAATTAAGAAACAGCTTGAAAAGATTAATGAAAGTGCTGATGTTGTTATAGGATGTCACGGTGGAGGTTCCAATCTTGGTGGAACAATTTTGCCGTTTGTTCCAGAAAAACTTTCTAATGATAATATTAAATTTCTTGCATGTGAGCCGAAGTCCTGTCCTTCTTTAACTGAAGGTGAGTATAGATACGATAATGGTGATACTGCAGGTTTAACTCCATTAATGAAGATGTATACATTGGGAAAGGAATTTATTCCTCCTAAGATTCATGCAGGTGGATTGCGTTATCACGGTTCTGCACCAATTATTGCAAGGTTAAAACACGAAGGGCTTTTAGATGCTGTAGCTTTTTCACAGGATGAAACTTTTGAAGCTGCAAAATTGTTTGCGAAATTAGAAGGTATTGTTCCAGCTCCTGAATCTTCCCATGCAATTGCTGGTGCAATTAAGGAAGCAATTGAAGCAAAAGAAAATAAAGAAGAGAAGGTTATTGTATTTACATTGTCCGGTCATGGGCTTCTTGATTTAACAGCGTATTCTTAATAAAAAAGCCAGCCAGGATTGATCCTGGCTGGCTTAAATTATAGTATAAACTCATTTATTATCACAATATATTCTAATTTTTAAGGTTCCACTTTTGTTTATGCACCTATTTCAAGAAACTTAAATTGTGAAAGATATAAATTGTAATAAAATCCTTTTTTAGACATTAGTTCATCATGATTCCCGGATTCAATGATTTTTCCATTATCAATATAAAATATTCTATCGGCATTTCTAATTGTGGATAGTCTATGAGCAATAACAAATGATGTTCTACCTTTTAATAATTTTTTAATCCCATCTTGTACTAATTTTTCTGTGTGTGTATCAATATTTGATGTCGCTTCGTCTAAAATTAAGATTTTTGGATTTGCGAGTAAGGCTCTTGCAAAAGAGATTAATTGTCTTTCTCCAATTGATAATCTTACACCTCTTTCGTTAACTTTTGTATCATAACCTTTTTCTAATTTCATAATAAATTCGTGAGCATGAACAGCTTTAGCAACATTGATAATTTCTTCATCTGTGGCATCCAATTTTCCATATCTAATATTTTCTTTTATAGTATCTGAAAATAGAAATGTATCCTGCAGCATAATTCCCATTTGAGAGCGTAAAGATTCAAGATCCACGTTTTTAATATCTATTCCATCAATTAATATTTTACCTTTTTGGGGATCGTAAAATCTGCTAATTAAATTAATTACAGTTGTTTTTCCTGCACCGGTTGGTCCGACTAGAGCTATAGTTTCTCCTGCATTTACTTTAAAAGACATGTCTTTTAATATAATTTCTTTATCGTATGAAAAATATACATTTTTAAATTCAACTTTTCCCTTTATTTCAGGCATAATTCTGGCATTTTTTGAATTAACAATAAGTGGTTTAGTATCCAGTATCTCAAATATTCTTTCTGCTGCTGAAATATTGGTAACAAGCGAGTTATAAAAATTACTTAAATTCATAATAGGTCTCCAGAACATACCTATATAACCAATAAAAGCTACAACAGTTCCAACGGTTATTTCATTTAAATCTATCATTTTGGTACTTAAATAAAATACAACAACACTTCCAATCCCCCAGGAAACCAAAACCATTGCCCAGAACCAATCATTTATTTTTACAGCATTAACAAATGAATTCATCTTTTTTTGAGTTAAAAATCTGAATTTTTTATTTGTTTTATTTTCAGCAGTAAACGATTTAATAATTCTAATTCCTGATATATCTTCATGTGTAAAAGCATTTAATTCAGAACGGTTTTTTCTATAATTCATCCATCGTTTTCTACTAATGTTTTCAATTAGAAATAAACCAAAAAGCAGAAATGGTAATATTATCATTGATGCAAGGGCTAGTTTAAAGTTCATCGAAAACATTATTATTGCTACAAAAACAAGAGTTAAAAATTCAGGTACTAAACTTGTTATACTATTAGAAAATAGTTGTTGAAGTGAATTTACATCATTCACAACACGTGCTAAAATTTTTCCTACAGGTTTAGTATCAAAAAAAGAAAATGAAAGTTTTTGTATGTGTTCGTATAATTCATGTCTAATATTCACAACGATTTTATTTGTAATTTTACCCATTAATATAATGCGCATTCTTGAAATAAAAAGTGAGAGCAGGTTTAAAAACATTACAGCTACTCCAACTATTATTAAACCGTTGAGATTATTATTTGCAATGTATTTATCTATAGCTATTTTAAAGAAATAGGGGTTTATTAAATTAATACCCATTACTATAATCATAAGAAAAATAACCATAATTGTTTGTTTAAAGAACGGTTTTAAGTATGAAAATATTCTTAAAATAGTTTTTGTTTTTTCAAATTTTAAATTCATTTATACCACCTCATCTTCAATTAAATCCTCAAAGTCCTTAAATTGCTCAGCATAAATTTCATAATATCTTCCTTTCATATTTAATAATTCATCATGTGTTCCTCTTTCGATGATTTCGCCATTATCAAGATAAATTATTTCATCGGCATTTTTTACAGCAGAGATTCGATGAGCAATAATAATTTTTGTGTTTTGTAGTTCTTTTGAATATATACTTTTTAATAATTCATATTCTGTATCCATATCAAGAGCTGAAGTTGCATCATCAAAAATTATTATAGGAGCTTTTTTTATAAGCGCTCTTGCAATTGTTAATCTTTGTTTCTGGCCTCCCGATAATCCCAACCCTCTTTCTCCAATAATTGTGTCAAATTTTTCTGGTAATTTCATAATAAAATCATAAGCCTGTGCTTCTTTACAGGCGCTTATTATTTCTTTATCATCAATATTGTCTTTTCCATATTTTATGTTTTCTTTTACTGTATCTGAAAATAGAAAAGTATCCTGGAAAACATAGCTTATATTTTTTCTAAGTGTGTTTAAAGAAAAATCTTTTATATTTATTCCGTCAATTAAAATTTCACCTTCATCGATTTCATAAAATCTGGATAATAAACTTATTAATGTACTTTTTCCACATCCAGTTGGACCCATTATTGCAAGTGTTTTTCCAGGTTTAATCTTAAAATTTATATTTTTTAATACGTATTCATTATCATATTTAAAACTTACATTTTTAAATTCAATCTCACCATTTAATTTTTCAATCTTTATTCCTTTAAAATCTTCCGTATCTTCCTTTAAAATTTTTTCTATTTTTTTAGCTGAAGCATTTGCCTGAGAAAAAATATTGGAAAGCCATCCTATTAGTCGCATTGGCCATACAATCATCCACATATAACCGTTGAAAGCAACAAGAGTACCAATAGATATATTTCCTTTTATTACTAAAGCTCCACCTACAGTTACAACTAGTATTAAAGCGCCATTGCCAAGAAATTCAATTGTGGGAAAATATTTGCCCCATATTCGAGATTTTTCAAGATTTAATTCATAGTTTTCGTTATTTAATTTTAAAAATTTCATGATTTCATATTTTTCTCTTGCAAAGGCTTTAACAAGACGAACGCCAGAAATATTTTCCTGAGCTGTGGTATTTATCACAGCAGCCTGATCGCTTATCTTATCAAATGCTTTTCCTATTTCATTTTCTAATTTAGTTGCAAGATATGCAATAGCAGGAGCTGAAATTAAACTAATTAAAGCGAGTTTCCAGTTTAAATAAAATAAAACAAGACTTCCAAGAATAAAATATAATGCAAACTCAACAGCAATACTTATTCCAAAACCAAGAGCATTCCAGATATTATCTACATCTTCTCCTATTCTGGACATTAATTCTCCAGTGTTAGTTTTATCAAAATAGGTAAAAGGTAACTTTTGAATATGTTTAAAAAGGTCGTTTTTGATATTTTTGCTTATCTGAGAACCAGTAAAATCAAATAAAAATTCCTGAGAATACCCCATTAATGCTCTGAAGATAGTTATAAAAAATATACCGGCTAAAACAGGAAATAATAAGTTTCTTTTCCCACCAACGATAATGTCATCTATAACAATTTTATTCAGGTATGGGAGTATCAGCTCTGCTGATACTCCGCCAATTAGGCATAAAGATGCAATAATAATAAATCTTTTCTGTTGAGAAACATATTTTAAAATACTTTTCATGATATAACCTCCTAAATCTGTGAGCGTTTTAGTTCAATTAGAATATCTTTTAACTTGTCCATAACGTCAAAACCTTCATAATATGATGTTTTTTTGTTTTTCAGCAAAAAATCATGCTTATACTTTTTCATAAAAATCCCCTCCTTAAATTTTGTGAAAAATTTATAAAAAAGGGCTATGGTATAAATACACCATAGCCCTTTATGTAGATAAATATAAAAAATGGGCTATGGTGTGATAACCATAGCCCAAATTTTATGTCTATATTCAACAACAATTGACCTTTATTTGAGCGAGGTTATCACATGAAGTAGACACACTTCTCCCACTATCAAATTGTAATAATTCAAATCTTACAAATGCTAATTTATTCATGTGATACCCTCCTTCCGTGAAATTTTTCATTATTTACAATATAACATATTTTTTTTATATTAAAAAATGCTATAATAATTAATAGATTGGGATTAAATGTGATTATTTTAAATTATACTAAAAAATCTAATTTATTCTAAGCTAATAAAAATTTTTTCCATAAATTGATCAATATTTTATTCAAAAATTAACGTATATATTTTAAATGGTTTATATTCAAATTCATTTTCTGAAAGAAGGTGTTTTTCATCTAAAAGTATATTGGATAAATATACATTATTATACATATGTTTTATATTAAACTTGCACATTCCTCTTTTACCTTCAACCTCTACAAGCCTTACTATTAAATTATTATCCTTTTTAAAAACAGCTACAACTTTCAAAGGATTAAAATCGAGAATTTTATCTTTTAGTTCTACTTTCTTTTTTAAAATTCTCAAAGGCTTATTTATCTTTTCTGCTTCTTCGTTTATTTCTCTAATATTATTTGAATGACTCATAATAGAATACATTAATTCATGTTTCCCTTCATCTGCATATAAATCTGGATATATTGGACCATGTATTAAAGACAAACCAAAAACATTATTATCGATTGAGGTGCTATAAATACCATTATTTAATATAGCCACTCCAAAATCCGGTTCTGAAATATCAAACCATCTGTGCATATATACTTCAAACATTGCCTGTTCATATGTAGTATTTTTATGTAAAGGTCTTGTTATGTAACCTCCTGATATATCAAATCTTGCATATCTTGAAAATACATCTATTGGAAATATAGCTTTCAATAATTTTTTTCTCAAATGCCAGTCGATTTCTGTTTTAATATCCACTCTTTTTGAGTTTTTGGCGAGCGAGATATATTGAATTATTTTTGTTGTTTCATATTCGTATTCGAGTTTAATAACCTTTCTTAATTTACCACTTTCCACAACCGAAATCTTTTTTGCTTTTAATATTTCTCCAAATTTTTTGTAATTATAATCTATATCCCATGCTCCCCATGCAAATGGAATATCTTCATACAGCGTCAATACATTCCCTTTTCCTTCAAAAAGATTTCTATCTTTCTTTTTATCGTATATTTCAATTCCATCATTGTATACCATAACCAGATAATACTCATTTTCCAAAATCAAATCATCATCTTCTTTATAGTTATCAATTATAGGTTCTCCGCTTTCCAAATTTCGATTAGAAAATGAAGGTATAGATTCTATTTCATAAATATATCTTCCATCATATGTTTTTTGGGCAGGTAAATTATATTCATTTTCACTTTCAAAATACATATCACTATTATAATTACTGTAATTAATTAAAACACATTCCTCAGAATCATTTAAATTCCTATCTATAATATCTTTGCAATTTTTAATTTCCATTTTCAACGTATCAACAGCTTCGTCATATACTTCCTTAATGGAAGAGCCTGGAATAATATCATGAAATTCCCTGGTTAATAGCTTCTTCCATATATCAGAAAAATCATATTCAATATTATTAATTGCCAAAATATATTCTGCAAAAAACAATTCATCCTCCAGCAACTTATGATATTTTTTCATATTCAATTGAGTAAAATGTGTTGCTCTGTGAAATTCAAAATATAATTCATTATCCCACACAGGAATTTCTTTATCTTTTATACTCTCGTTTAATATCCTGAAAAATTTATCGCCAGTTGTTGGTATTAATTCCGGAACATATGGTAGATTATTAGTTACTTCAAAATCCATCATATGTTCTTCGGACGGACCTCCACCACCATCACCATAACCATAGGTTAATAATGTTCCATCAAAGATTTTTCTATCTCTGAAATTATTAAAAGTTTTTATGGCACATTCTGCATCTAAGTAACCATTATATCCTCCTTTGGGATTATAAAAACTATGATATAACACTTTAGTTCCATCTATGCCTTTCCAATAACAAATGTCATAAGGGAAAGGATTTTTCTCATTCCATGTTAGCTTAGTTGTGAAAAAATAATTTATTTTTGCCTGTTTAATTATTTGAGGCAATATCCACGAAAATCCGAATACATCGGGCAACCAGCAGACAGAAGTATATTTATCAAATCTTTCCTTAAAAAATCTTTGTGCATAATAAAATTGTCTGATCAATGATTCTATAGATGGAATTTTTGTGTCTGATTCTACCCACATTCCGCCGTTGGGATCCCATTTCCCTTTTTCAACTAATTCTTTTATTTTCTCAAACAAATCCGAACCTTCTATATCTTCATACATTTGTGCGCTGGATTGTGTAAATGTAAATTTATCAAATTTTTCTGCCAATAAAACAGCATTAGAAAAGGTTCTTAATATTTTCCTTTTTGTTTCTTCTATAGGCCATAACCATGCATAATCTATATGTGCATGACCTGTTACATAAATATTTCCAATTTTCGGATATTTGCTTCTCAAATCTTTTAACCTTAATTCAAGGTACTTCAAAGCTTCTGATACATCCAGATTCCCACCGGGAAATTTATTAAACCGTGGTCTGGACCAGATATTTGAAAGTTGCCTATAATTTAAATTCATTCTTTCAATAGAGTTCAAATATGTATTTGTTTCTTTGGGAATACTTATTATTCCAAAAGTTTTGTCTATTAAATCTGACAATTCATCTATTAATGCAGTATCATCAGTATTCTGCATTATCTGAGATATACCCGTAAAATATCGTATTAATTTTTTAACTTCAAAGTTTATTTTTATCAAATTTGCCCTTTCAAAAATAGCCTTTGAAGGTCTTCCAAATAAATTATATGGAACAACTTCAGCCTCTATCAAATGCTTTCCAGAAGGTAAAGCAATTTCTCTATGATATTCATTTATTTCACCATATGGTTTTCCATCAACTTTTATTAACGTTTCGCCACCAAACCAGAACTCTCCGTAATATTCATTTGGAATATCAATCTCTTTCTTAAATTTTACAGGGAAATGATTATAATCCCAATTATAACCAATATTAACTCTTTTTGACACATCTTTCTGAGTGAAATCCCAATCATTAATTTCAATGATTTTCATATATTGATATGGCAATAATTCTTCTATAACATTATTAATTCTTTTAATTTCATTATTTAATTTATGATACATCTTCTTCCCTCCCAGATTTTAAAGCTGTTAAAGCCCCCTTTTGTGTGCAAACCAATCCACCTATTTCATTGGCAAACTTTGCAATCTTAAAATAATCATTTTCTCCCCGGGCTATCCTATATAAAAATGCTCCTACAAAAGCATCTCCTGCTCCTGTAGAATCTACAGCCTTAATTTCAATACTATCTATCTTTCTAATATCTTTCCCATCACTTATAATTGATCCTTCTTTTCCCAGAGTAACCGCTACCATTTTCGCTCCAATAGAATGAACAAATTTAATCCCTTTTTCAATACTATCTTTATTTGATAATAATCTCAATTCTTCCTCACTAAATTTCACAAAATCAGAATATTCAATTATTCTTTTGCTTAAAGAAATTAGTTTTTCTGTATCTTTCCATAAATCTTGCCTATAATTCATATCAAAAGAAATAAACTTCTTATTCTTCCTTGCAAATTCAAAAACTTTAAAATAAGTTTTTTCTAATTCATTTCCTAAAAAAGCGGTTGCTGAACCAAAATGAAAAATATCATATCTTTTTAAAATATCCATATCTGGCATTTTTAAATTACCATCTGCACCCCTAAAAAACACAAAATCCCTTTCACCATCATCCATTAAAGAAACAAAAGCCAGTGTAGTATTAAAATTATTATCAAAAGTAATTAAAGATGTATCCACATTAAATTTCTTCAATTCATTTACCAAAAACAAACCAAAAGGATCATTTCCCACATTTCCTAAAAAAGAACTTTCTCCACCCAAAATAGATATAACAGCAGCAACATTAGCAGGAGCTCCTCCAGCTTTTTTCTCAAATCTATTTCCATCCATTATATTTTTATTTTTGTCAAGACATATAAAATCTATAAGCAATTCCCCTATGGTTAAAACTTTTTTCATAACCTATCCCACCACCAATCCACATTAAAATTAACATACATATCTTTTAATATAATTTTACCATAATTACGAAGCAACTTGCTTCGTAATTTAGATATTAAGAAATTTTTCTTATAGAAAAAACAAATAGTGCAACAAACTGTTGCACTATTTCATGTTGAATATTAAATATTATCAGTCATTATTAAATATATTGTTTGATTATACATCTATTTTTTATGGATTATAATAATTATCTCAAAAAGAGTGGTTAAAAACTATTATTTTATATTTATCTTGACTGTTTAATCCATCATCACCTGCTTCATCAGTAAATACAAATAATGTATCACCTTTTTCTATACTTCTTTTTAAATCATCCCCAACTTTATTTATTTTATTGTCAAAAATCATTTGTTCATTCAAAAGAATCACCTTCTTAAAAATATACTATTATAGACTTTCAAAATACTTTTTAATTCTTTCAGCCATTAGTTTTCTTCTTTGCTCCAAAAATTCATGATACCTCATTTTCCAGAATTCCTTCGGTAAATCATATTCTGTATAGATTTTATTTATTTCTTCATTTGAAAGATTTTTTGTTAATATTTCCCAGTATTCTTCAGGAGCTTTATCTCCAATATTTATATTATTTTTATAGTCAAGATAAATCAAATTAGCAATTTGATTTATTTCTTTTGTATCCGTAATTCCAATATTTTTTAAATAATTTTTTGGAAATATATGATGCCTTTCAATTGTTTTCTTTTTTTCTTTTATAAATCCACTTCTTCTTTCTCTTATTTTGGTCTTAGAAAAAGGAATAAATTTATCTTCATATATTAATGCAGCATCATATATAGAAAGTGCATATGTTGAAGTATTAGAGGTTATTAATTTTTCTTTAGGTAAAGTAATTTGCCAGAAACTTTCCGTCAATTCATTATTTATTATATTATTTAACACTTCTACAAAATTACCATTTTTTATTCCTAATAAATCTTTTTCTATTATACTTTCTGGGGAACCAGAATATCTTTGAGTAATTAAAGAGAAAACAAACCATTTTTTTATAATTTTTTCTAATTCATGAAATTCAATTTTTTCTTTTCCAATAAGATATAAAACATATGTAATAAAAAAAGCTATTTTAGAAGTTATCATATCTTCATTGACAAATCCCGCATCATATATTATTTTTATATAATCATGCCAATTAACTAGGTTTAAAACTTTTTTATGACCTTTTTTAAAAAGATCCATGTTTTTAATTCTTAATTCTTCTGAAAACACTCTATTTTCAAAATCTCTTCCTTTTAATATTAGATAAGCATATTTTAATCTTCCTCTCAAAAATGAATAACCGACTATACTTCTAACCAGATGTTCTGGATTTGGTTTAATTTGTATTAGGTTAAAAGAGGATTGCTTATCTTCAGAAAACTTTTGCGACATTTCACAAAATTCTTCTATTTCCTTTCTTCCCTCATCCCAATAAACAGACATTAAAGTCAATATAAAATCTGATTGATTCAAGGTTTTTCCCTTGCTGTTAATTCTAACAAAAATTTCTGCTACTTCTTCTGGATCTAATTCTGAAGAAAGTTCTAAAACAGAAAAAGTATAATTTGATATGCTTCGTAGTTTTAAAATTCTCTCAGCAACAAATTCAAGTTTATCATCATTATTTTCTATTTCACTATTTTTTTTGAGTAATTTTCTCTGATATTCTGTTATAAATGAATATGTTGAACTATTAAAAACCTGACTTATGTCGGATATCCACTCTGGATTTTTTTCTAATGCAGCATTACTTACTTCAAACTTTTCTTCAAAAGGATTAAATGCAATTTTTATTTTAATCTCTTTAAAATTTTTATTTATTATAGGTTTATTCATTATTATCGAATATAATGAAGTTAATCTTTGTTGACCATCAATTACAAGATATTTTGGATCCCTAAGTTTATTATTTCCAATTGAATGAAATTTATCAACATTTGTTACTTCCCAAAGAATGATTGTTCCTACAGGTAATCCTTTGTATAAAGAGTCCACCAAATCCCTAACTTTTGTTTGATTCCAAACAAAAGGTCTTTGAATATCTGGAAGGGCTATAATTCCGCTTTCAATATCTGAAACCAAATTATACAATTGGTAAGTTTTTTGATTAAAAACCATTGTCGAATTATTCACATTAATACACCTCTTTTTTATAATTATTTTCTATAAACAAAAAATTAACTTAATTGTACTTTTATTATATCACTATGTCTTAAAAAAGCAAAATTTTTTGGTGTTTTTAAAAAGTAATTTTCTGGATATTTTATTTTTGATTTTTTTATAACAAAATCCCCGTTTAAACGGGGATTGGAGTGGAAATATTAAATTTTTTCAATTACATAATCATCAATATTCCTCTTTTCAGAATTAATATTCATTCCTATAAGATATATTTCTTTGCCTTTGTATTTTTCATAGTATTTCATTTCTTTTATTTGTTTTAATGCTTCGTCGCTACTTTGATCCAGTTTTATCTCAAATAAATATATCCTGTCGTCAAAATCTATTACTAAATCACTTCTTCCAAGATTTGTCAATTCTTCTGCTTTTACATCTATTCCTGCCGAGGCTATTATTGTAAATATCAATGAGTGATAATATTTT
>NZ_LBFA01000018.1:0-117165 GCF_013363265.1 Marinitoga sp. 1138 | reverse complement strand
TCTCACCCGCGTCCGAGTATATATATTACCACCTTTCTTCCCATTTGTCAACTTACAAATCTGTTAATTTCGTTAAGCGTTAGTGAATTGATTTCTTTTTTTTCGTTGTTTGTTTTCTATAATAAGCTTTATTCCTGCATTATAACATAATGTTTTAATTTTTCTATTTTTTCCTTATCACCAATTACAACCAACGAATCACCTTTTTTTATAACTAACTCTGATTTCGGATTAAACTGTGTTTTCCTATTATTTCTTACTGCTATAACAACCAGATCTATTTTTTTAGGAATTTCCAATTCTCTTAATTTTTTTCCTATCATCCAGCTATTATCCGGTATTTTTACTTCTTCAAAATTGAAGTTTTCTCCAAAATCCATCTGAAAACTTTCGAAGAATGATAATACATTAGGTCTTAACACCATGGATGACATTCTTTTTCCTGTTATTTCAGGTGGCAATATTACATTATCTACACCGGCATATAATAATTTTCTTAATTCTTCTGCGTCATTTGCTCTTGAAACAACATATAATGCTGGATTTAATGTTTTCGCAGTAAGTGCAATATACAGGTTATCTATATCACTTGGCAATGTAAGCAATAATCCTTTTGCATCAAATATATTTGCCTTGATTAGCACATCTTCTTCTTTGGCATCTCCTATTATGTAATTTAGATCTTTATATTCATCACGAGACAATAGTTTTTCTATCTTTTTTTCATCATCTTCTATTACTACATGCGGAACACCGTTTTTCATAAAATCATCAATTATATATTCTCCAGTTTTTCCACCACCAACAACAATATAGTGATCAGAAATATTTTCCAATCTTTTCATCATTTTCAAAACCCCCAATATTTTTTTAAAGTCTCCTTCTACAAATAACGCTGTTAGAGAGGATATTAAATATAATACTACAGATATACCTGAAAATATTAACAACGCATCAAAAACCTTTGTTACATTGGATATTTTATACGGCATTTCATATCCCACTGTGGAGAGGGTTATTGCTGTTACATAAAAAGCATCAAAGAAACTCCACTTTTCAAGTATCATAAAACCTATTATCCCTATTACAAATATTATCATTATAATTGCTATTGATACTGTTATTTGCCTGAAAAATTTCTTATATTCTTCCATTTCCTCCCCTCCATGTTCATATATACGGAACTCTTTTTTTAAAATATTTTTTTTGATCTAAAAGTATTTTTTCGCTAATATATTCTTCTAAATCTTTAATTTTCGAATATTTTTTTAGTATTTCTTCTGTAATTCCAAGACTGTTGATTTTTTCTTTTATATATTCAATATTCCCTTTTTCTTTTATATATTCATGATTTATGGCAAGGAATATAAGCTCTCTTATATATTCTTTTTCTTTTAATATTAATTGATTATTAATATTATTATACACTATTAATGGATTTGTATTCAATACCCTCGAAAGTCTTTTTATTTTTCCTTCATTATTTTTTCTATTTTTAGAAAGATAAACTTCTTCAAATTCTTTTCTTTCTATTTTTTTATTTTTATCTTTTCTTGTTTTTAAGAATCTATTTATTTCTTTTTGAAGCATAAGTATATCCTGCTCTTTTATATTGAATTCATTTAAATACTTATTTTTTAAAATTGAAATATCAAAAGATATTTCATCTTCTATATGACCAATCCATATTTCAGGAATACCTTCTTGATTTAATATTTCTTCTATTGTTTTTTTCTTTATTCCATATATTTGAAAGATTGTTTTTTCTATAAACCCTTCAAGTATTGTAATATATAATTCCAGCAAATATTTTTGCTTTGTGTATTTTATTACTTTATTTTCAAAATTTTGCATTTCCTTTATTGAATGAAGAGGTGATTCTATATAATGAAGTTCAAGAGGAGATGTTTCAATTAATTGTTTTTTTATTGCTATTATTAATTTTACAGCTTTAATGAGCATTTTTTCTTTTTTTGAATTTTTATATAATCCTGGAGCAATAGGAATATTTTTCAGATCTCCAACTTCAAGATCTACACTTCCTGCTATAAATCTATATATATAAAAAGCTAATTTGCTATTTAAAAATCCCAGTAATGCAAATTTAAAATTTTCATTATCAGTAAATATGCTACTTCCTTTACAATCGAATAAAAAATTTTCAGGTAATAATCTGAATGTTGGCCCTTTTGATGTTGTCATAGAATAGGTTATTCCTGATTTAAAATAGTATTGTCTGTTAGGTAAATGATTTCCCATTTTTTTTAAAAGTTTATAATTCTCTTCATCAAAGGCTATTACCCACCATAAATTCCCATACCATTTATTATAAGGTCCTCCTTTTGCATACGGAACCCATTTTTTACCATCTTTTTTGTGGTTAAAACTTATCTCTTCACGAGGAACTTCCCAATGATATCTTAAAAATCTTTTATTGTCACCTGTTGCAATTCCCTGCCTAACATCAGCAAAATTTATTAATTTCTCATATTCAAAGATTTTTTTTACTTCTTCATTTATCCAATATACAAATGGATAGCCCGGTATTTTTTTAAATTCGTTTTGATTTTCATAATATATATATTTTATTTCTTTTCCTTTTTTTATTATGTTATCTAATACTTCCTTCTTTTTGTTATAATCTATATCCCTTAAATCTATAAATAAACTTTTATTTTCTTTATTCCCTTTTTCTTTTCTAAGAATATACATGGCGGTATCAACAAGTGCATCTTCAAATACGCCTCCAAGACCAAAATGAACAAGAGATTCTATATGCATATTTTTTATTATAAACTTTCTTAAATCTTCATAACTGCTAATAAACATAAAGGTTTGTGGGGTTATCATACCAAGCAATCCGCCATCTCTTAAAAAATCATAATTTCTTTTTATAAAGCACGAATACAGGTTTTTTCTAAAATCAAAGTATCTTTCTCTTATAAGTTTTCTCAATTCTGGCGTATAATCATGAGAATCTGCATAAGGAGGATTGGATATAACTATATCATAGTTTAGAGATAATATTATCAAATATTTTTTCATTTTTTCTGCATAATGTTTTTCTAAAACTGTTTTTTCTGTAAATAATGAATATTTTTCATATTTTTTTATTATCTTTTCTCTATTTTCTTTTGAAAGAGTTATTAAACTCCCTAATTCTTTATATCCAGAAATTTCATTTTTTATAGATTTTAATATCTCCTTAAACTCTATATCTTCAATATCTTCTTCTTTTACAATATCAAAGTTTGTAGAAACTATATTAAAATTTATTGGTTTAATATATCCATCTTCCAGTGCTTTTATTTTCAGAATTGTCTTTGCTATTTCAACACCTTTTTCATCTATATCTATACCATAAATATTTTTTTCCAGTATAAACTTTATATATTCTTCTTTCTTATATCCCTGTTTTTCATAAAATTCTTTTAAGCGGTTATATACTTTTATTAAAAAATGTCCGCTTCCACAAGCGGGATCTATAATTTTTATATTTTCAAGTTTTATTTCTCTTTCTTGTTTCTTATATTGTATTTTGTATTTATTAGCTATTTCAGAATCATCATAGATTTCGCAATAATATTTTGTCAATGTATTGTCAACAAGATATTCTATTATCCACTCAGGTGTATAAAATTGAGATTGTTTATGTATCTTCGGAATATTTTCATCAAGATTGTAATATTGATATGCCCATCCCAGAATATCATCTTTATCCCAATCTTCTACACTACTAAAATTATTATGTATTTTTTTTAATAATTTTTCTTCAATTTTTATATTATATAATTCATCAAATAATTCTGGTATATATCGTTTTAATTCATTGTAATCATACGCATTTTTTAATATGCCTTTTTTATATAATAATTTTGAAGATATAATCTTACTTAATATGTTGAAGGTTATTTCATTTATAAATTTTTCTTTATTATTATCCTTTGCTAAAAATTCCCTGATTATTAAATTTTCCTTTTTAAAATTTTCTATGTTTTTAATAATAAACTCCTTTAGCGTTTTTTTTGATTCTAAAACGCTGTTTTTCAGGTTTTTATACATACTATTTCACCTTTTTTCCACTAAATATATCCTCAAAATATAGTTTTTATGTTCTATATTTATAATATAATATTCTTTGAAAAGCTCTGTTTCCTTTTCGAATAGGTATTTATAATCATCTATTTTATAGATGTTTTCAATATTTTCAATTACGAAATTGGTATACTTAGAACTGATATAAATTACATTTTCTTTTAAACCATTTTTTAACTCTTCAGGTAAATCATTTTCATTTATCTTTTTATATTGCCCAAGCAGAAACTTTGTAAAAAGTTCATCATAACAATCTATCAAATCAATAGGCACTTTATAAAATTCATATATTTTATTATTATAAAAATAGATATTTTTTATTCCTCTAATATAAAAAGCCGGAAAAGATAGTAATACTCCATTTTCTATATATCTAACATTAAAATATTTAAATCCTCTTTCTTCCAATTCCAGATTTTTATATTTTATTAAAAAAGTGGTATCGCCCCTTTTTATAATTTCAATATTACCATCATTGGTTTCTATATACCCCTCATCAAAATACATTTCATCCCAATCTTTTTTAGCCAATCTTAAATGAGGTAAAATTGTAAATTCATTAATTACATATTCAAATTCATCCCAGACAAACCATATAACAAAATATACAGCAAATAAAATCCCAAATATAAATAAAAATGATTTAAAATTCTTTTTCTTTTCATTGTTTGGTAATCTCATTCTATTACCACCATACCTTATATCCATTTGTTATTGGCATTCTTCTATCCTTTCCAAATGCTCTTTGAGTTACTTTTATACCAGGCGCTCCCTGACGTCTTTTATATTCATTAATATCAACTAATTTAACAACGTACTTTACAGTTTCAACATCAAATCCATCTTCTGTTATTTCATCTATACTCATTTCATATTCAATATACCTTTCAAGAATTGCATCTAATATCTCATATGGTGGTAATTTATCCTGATCTGTTTGATCAGGTCTCAATTCAGCTGATGGCGCTTTAATAAATACATTTTCAGGTATAACCCAACTTCCCTTTATTCTATTAAAATATTCCGCTAACTTATATACTTCGGTTTTATATACATCTTTTATTGGCGATAATCCACCAGCCATATCTCCATATAATGTTGCATAACCTGTTGCAACTTCACTTTTATTTCCAGTTGCAAGGGCAATATGGCCAAATTTATTTGAAAAAGCCATAACAATAGTTCCTCTAATCCTTGCCTGAATATTTTCCTCAGCTACATTCATTGGTAATCCACTAAAAGCTGCATCTAATTCTTTTAATAAACTTTCAAATGTTCTTCTAATTGGAATTGTATGCGTTTTTATACCGAGATTTTTTGCAAGATCATATGAATCCTTTATACTTCCTCTTGAAGAATACTGTGAAGGCATTAAAATGCCAAGAACATTCTCAGCACCCAATGCATCTGCTGCCAATGCTGCAACAAATGCTGAATCCATACCTCCACTTAATCCTAAAACCACTTTGCTAAAACCATTTTTATGAATATAATCTTTTAATCCAAGTTTTAAAGCATTGTATATCTCTTCATATCTTTCAAGTAATAATACCTTTTTGTTTCCTTTATAAACGTTGTTCTTCTTTTCTATTGTTTTATTTATTTTAATAACTTCAACATTGTGATTTTCATATATTAAATGTCTTCTTTTAGCTTCTCTTAAATTAGCTCTTGTTGAAGAAATAGGATCAATATCAATAAACTCTATTTTTTCTTCAAATAATGGTAATGAATGTACAACTTCCCCAAATGGATTTATTACCACGCTACCGCCATCAAATACTATTTCATCCTGACCTCCAACAAGGTTTACATATACTAACCATGTGGATAATTCTGCTGCTCTTGTTTTAAGCATTTCCAATCTACTTTCTGGTTTTCCTTTTGTATATGGAGATGCTGAAATATTTACTATTACATGTGCCCCCATTTCAGCAAGATCAACAGCAGGACCATTTGGTACCCATATATCTTCACAAACAGTAACCCCTATTTTTAATTTATTTTCAAGTTCTATCATTAAAGGGCTATGCCCGGGTGAAAAATATCTTTTCTCATCGAAAACAGAATAATTTGGCAAATATATTTTATGATACTTTGCTGATTCTTTTCCATTATACACAACATATGCTGAATTATATGCATCCACATCAAAATCAAGATTACCAATTACAGAAATTGTTTCTTTACCTTTAGAATATGAAATAAAATCATTTAGTGATTTTTTTGTGTCGTCTAAAAATCCTGTTTTTAAAACAAGATCTTCAGGTGGATAACCAACAAGAAATAATTCTGGAAAAACAAGTATATCAGCCTTATTTTCCTGTGCGATATCAAGAGCATTCTTAGCCTTATCAAGATTCCCTTTTAAATTTCCCACATGGGCATTTAATTGTGCCAATCCTATTCTCAACCTCATAACATACACCTCTTTTATAATTATTTAATTTATTAATTTTATTATACCATTATAATACTCATGAGTAAAGACTTAAAAATCACAACTTCCACTTTTTCACAAACCAAATAAAAAAACAAAAATTCCTTAAAAATATTTATTGTAGAAAACTTCATAAAAAGATTCACTCATGCGACTCGATTGCTAATCCTCAAAAACTGCTCATATACGCTGGGGCGCTCAGATTCCCCATCCCTGTGGAAGCTTCGCTCAAAAAAACATCCTGTTTTTTTGTCCCTCTTCATTCGCAGTTTTTTCGGGCAATCTTCGAGCATTCGTTCATCTTTTTATTCAATTTTCTTTTATGTTTTACTTATTTTAATATAATCTAATAAAGAAAATAGAAATAATAATATGAGTGAAGACTAAGAATTTCCCGCAGCGGGGATTACAGAATAGTTGGAAAAAATAAAAGCGAGTGAAGGCTCGCAGAGTGCCTGAGAAAATTGTGAGTGGAAGGGGTCAAAATCACACGGATGTGATTTTGAGTGAAGACGAACATGGATGTGAGTCTGCAACGACCCCTGAGAACGAACAATTTTCGAAGATCAGCACTCAAGTCGCCTGAACAAGCTTTTATTTTTTCCAACACAAAGAATTTTCAAATGGAGCAAGGATCAGAAATTCTTGCCGTTTGAATGAACATTATTTTTATTTTTTTCAATCAAACACAAAAAGAACAATCATAACCGTGAGTTTGCAACGCTCGGTAGGAATATGCTATTATAATAGTAAAAAATAGCATTAAGGAGCTGATTATATATGTTATTAAAAGAAAAAGAAGGCCTTAAATTCCTTACATTCTCTCATTTCGAAAAATTCAACAACCTCTTTCATCTATTCACAACAAGAATATACAAAAACACCAATGATTTTAATCTCAACAAAAGACTATTAGATTCAGATATACAAATAAAAAACAACTATTCAACGCTGTGCAGAATATTCAATATCCCTCCAGAAAACTTAGTCTTTTCAGATCAGGTTCATGACAATAAAATAAAAATAATAACCCAAAATAGTGATTCCATAAAAGAAATAGATGGATTAATAACCAATGAAAAAAACATCTTCTTAGTTACATATTATGCAGATTGCACTCCAATATATTTCTACGATTATAAAAAAGAAATAATCGCATTGGCTCATTCTGGCTGGAAAGGAACCCTAAAAAGAATTGCACAAAAAACTATAAACACCATGGTAACTAATTTCAATTCCAACCCTTCAGATATATTAGTTGGTATTGGTCCCTCAATAGGACCAGAATCCTTTGAAGTAAAAGACGATGTAAAATCATTATTTGAAAAGGAATTTAACTATAACGACATTATAATAAGAAAATCCGGCAAAATATACATCGATATATGGAAGACTATAAAATACCAGCTTATTGAATCTGGTATTCCAGAAAATAATATTGAATCTTCTAATCTTGATACATATAAAAGAGCAGACTTGTTTTTCTCATATAGAAAAGAAAAAACCTCCGGAAGAATGGCTGCAATAATGGGATTAATTGACAAATAAAAATTATTCTGATATAATAGTTCGTAAGACTAACTGTTTGTCTGGAGGTTTTGAAATTGTCTAAAGCTACTATTAAAAAAAATCACAGGGTTGATATATTCTCGAGATCCATATTAAGTTCTTTATTTTTATTGTCATGGCCAATGATTGTTTCCAATTTAATGCAAACACTATATAACATAGTTGATGCATATTTTCTTGGCAAGTTAGGAAAAGTAGAATTTTCAGCAACCACCATCACATGGCCTCTGGTATTTGTATTTATTTCTTTTACAATAGGATTTTCAAATGCTACTGTAACCCTTGTTTCGCAATATACCGGCGCAAAAAATAAAAAGATGTCACAAAAAACTGCGGGACAGGCTTATGTTGTATCAATAATCCTTGGATTAATCCTGTCCACAATTGGGATTCTGTTTTCAAATCAAATAATACATGCAATAACAGGTGAAAAAAGTGCTGAAGTTATTCCATATGCCATAAGATATTTTAATATAATTATGATTGGTATGCCATTTGGATTTTTATTTAATATTTCTTCTTCTATATTAAGAGGTTGGGGCGATTCAAAATTTTCAATGCACATGATGTTCTACTCTACTATTATTAATATAATACTTGACCCTATATTTATATTTGGATTCTGGTTAATACCGGAAATGGGCGTTGCTGGTGCTGCATGGGCAACAACAATTTCAAGGTTTATTACAGGTGTTGTTTCATCCTACCTTGTATTCAAGGGAGAAAGAGGATTTAAAATTAATATAGAAGATTTAAAACCTGATATTGAGATTATAAAGAAAATATTATTTATAGGTTTCCCGGGTTCTTTAAGTTATACTATCACTTCAATTGGATTTGCTGTTATTATGAAATTTGTATCTTCATTTGGACCTGTTATAGTAAGCGCTTATGGAATAGGAAACAGAATAATAAATTTAATAACCATGATCTCCTTTGGTATTGGCTCCGCTGTTACCACAATGGTTGGTCAATTTTTAGGGGCTAATGAAATAGAAAATGCTGAAAAAACTGTAAAAACTGCTTTTATAACTAACTTTTTAATAATTACAGTATTGAGTACATTTACATTTTTCTTTGGCGGTCATTTAACAAAGTTCTTTATAAATGAACCTGAGGTTATAAAAATAGGGGACATATTCTTTAAGTATGTTTCTTTTTCACTTCCGTTTTTTGCATCTATGAGTGTTTTTGTAAATACCCTTGTAGGCGCTGGAAAAACAGGGCAGTCAATGATAATAAATATTACCAGATTATGGGGAATTAGAATACCGCTCATTGCTTTAATGTCTCAAAAATGGGGGTTTTTAGGTTTATTCTATGCTATGATTATAAGCAATATACTTGCCATGATATTAGCATGGCTTTTCGTTAAATTTGGAAACTGGCGAAAAAGCATTATATAAAACAAAATGCCCGAAAAAATCGGGCATTTTTTATATTATTCTTTATTCAATTGTGCAAAGTATAAAAGTTCTGCTTCTATAAATCCGTCAAGTTCTCCATCTAAAACCGCATCTGAATTTGATGTTTCATAATTAGTTCTATGATCCTTTACCATTTTATATGGATAAAGCACATAAGATCTAATTTGATTACCCCATGAAATATCCTTAACATCTCCCATTAATTTCATCTTTTCTTCCATTTTCTTCTGCATTTCCAATTCATATAATCTTGCCTTTAAAATCTGCATGGCTGTTGCCTTATTTTGATGCTGCGATCTTTCATTTTGACATGCAACAACAATACCTGTAGGTAAATGAGTAATTCTAACTGCAGAGTCTGTCTTGTTAACGTGCTGCCCACCAGCACCTCCAGCCCTATATGTATCTATTTTCAAATCATCTGGCCTTATTTCAATATCTATTTCTTCATCTATTTCAGGTGTCACAGAAACAGAAGCAAAAGATGTATGTCTCCTATTTGCCGCATCAAATGGCGAAACTCTTACCAACCTATGAACACCAGACTCATATTTTAATTTACCATATGCAAATGGACCGCTAATTTTTACAGTTACACTTTTTATACCTGCTTCATCACCAGGTAGATAGTCTATAATTTCCAATTTGTAACTGTTTTTTTCTGCCCATCTGGTATACATTCTAAGCAACATATCAGCCCAATCCTGAGATTCTGTTCCACCTGCACCAGGATGAATTGTAAGATAAACATTGTTTGAATCGTATTTGCCAGAAAGTAGCATTGCCAATTCAAAATCCTTAACCTTTTTTTCTATCTCTCCTAATATCTCCATTGCCTGTTCTTTCATTGAAGGATCCTCTTCGCCAAATTCTATAGCAACCGCTAAATCATCAAACAATGAAGATAAATTATTGAACTCTTCCATTTCATGTTTTAAATGTTGCAATTCACGAGAAATTTTTTCTGCCTTTTTTTGATCATTCCAGAAATCAGGATCTGTCATTTTATTCTCTAATTCAGATATTCTAGCAGTTGTTTTTTCAATATTAAAAAGATTCTTTAGATTTTCAAACTTCTCCTTAAGCTCGTCTATTTTCACTTTTACTTCATAATCGAGCATCGTCGTTTCACCTCTTCACTCTAATTCTTTTGTGGGATTTTTTATTTTGCTTTCTTTTTTCTTCTCTATTAATAACGCTACCATCATTATGCACAAAGTTTAATTGATGTATCTTCTTCTTTGTTTCTTCCTCTTCTTTTGAAGTATCTACCTTTACTATTCTTAATAGATACGATACTGTATCATCATATATATTGTTTATTAATTCCTCAAACATAATATACGATTCTTTCTTAAATTCCATTGTAGGATCTTTTTGACCATAGGCTCTTAAACTTACAGCCTCTTTTAAATGTTCTATAGCTTCTAAATGTTTTCTCCATCTTTCATCAATTATTCTTAACATTATAAATTTAGCTATTTTCTTAAAGTCTTCCCCAAATTCTTCTTTCTTGGACTTGTATTTATCCCATAATATTTTAAAGATTTTATCTTTGCATTCTTCAACTGTATCAAATTCTATATTTTCAACTATTCCATATGATAATAGTTTTTTCTTTAATTCTTCTTTATCTATAGTTTCTTCATCAGTTATTGAAGATTCAATTATTCTATCCACAACATCTTCAAATATTTCCTTTAGGTGATCATCATAATCACCCTGAGATAAAATCCAATCCCTATGAGCATATATAGAAGAACGCTGATAATCCATTATAGAATCCAATTCAAATAATCTTTTTCTTATGGAAAAATGTATTCCTTCTACCCTTTTTTGAGCATCTTTTATTATTTTACTAAGCAATCCATGCTCTATAGACTCTCCATCCTGTATTTTTAAAGCACCCATTATGCTTTTTAACTTTTCACCACCAAAGAGTCTTAATAGATCATCTTCAAATGAAAGGAAGAATCTTGATTCTCCAGGATCTCCCTGCCTTCCAGATCTACCTATGAGCTGATTATCAATCCTTCTACTTTCATGCCTTTCAGTACCAATTACATATAAACCACCAAGCTCTACAACACCTTCACCGAGTTTTATATCTGTACCCCTACCTGCCATATTTGTTGCAATGGTAATCATTCCTTTTTGACCGGCTTGTGCAACTATTTCTGCTTCTTTTTCGTGATACTTCGCATTTAATACATTATGTGGTATTCCTTCTTTTTTCAACATGCTACTGAGCAATTCACTTGTTTCAATTGACGTTGTACCAACGAGCATTGGTTGCCCTTTTTTATATCGTTCTTTTATTTCAGAAACAACTGCATTCCATTTTTCCTTTTGTGTTCTAAATATTAAATCATTTTGATCCTTTCTTATAACAGGTTTATTTGTTGGAATAACCACAACATCACAGTTGTATATCTGTTTAAATTCATCTTCTTCTGTTTTTGCAGTACCTGTCATACCAGCAAGTTTTTCATACATTCTAAAATAGTTCTGGAATGTAATTGTTGCATAGGTTAATGATTCTTCTTTAACCTTTACACCTTCTTTTGCTTCAATTGCCTGATGAAGCCCTTCACTATAACGTCTTCCATGCATAAGCCTTCCTGTAAATTCATCAACAATAATAACTTCTCCATCCTGAATTATATAATCTTTATCTCTTCTAAAGTAATATAAAGCTTTTAATGCATTTAATGTATGGAATAAAAAGTGTATATTTTTTGGATCATAAAGGTTATCAATTCCCAGCATCTTTTCAAGTTTTGATATACCTTCATCGGTTAATATTACCGCTTTACCCTTTTCATCTAAGGTAAAATCTTCGTCTTTTTTCAACTTTCTTGCAATTCCTGCAAATTTTGTATATAAATGTGAAGGTGTATCAGAAGGACCTGAAATAATAAGCGGTGTTCTGGCTTCATCAATTAAAATACTATCTGCTTCATCAACTATTGCATAATGATGTCCTCTTTGAACTTTATCTTCAAGATCATATACAAGATTATCCCTCAAATAATCAAAACCAAATTCATTTGCTGTTCCATATGTAATATCGCATTGATAAGCTTTTTTTCTATCGGCTGTCTCCATTCCTGCCTGAATAAAACCTACGCTGAGACCAAGAAATTCATATATTGGCCCCATCCATTGAGCATCCCTTTTAGCAAGATAATCATTATGCGTGGCAAGATGTACTCCTTTTCCTGTTAATGCATTTAAATAAACAGCAAGCGTGGCAACAAGAGTCTTACCTTCACCTGTTTTCATTTCTGCTATATTTCCTTCGTGTAGAGCAATACCACCCATTAATTGCACATCAAAATGCCTCATATTTAATACTCTTTTAGACGTTTCCCTTACTGTAGCAAACGCTTCAACTAATAAATCATCAAGCGTTTCTCCATTTTCCAATCTCTTTTTAAATTCTTCAGTTTTTGCCTTTAACGCTTCATCTGATAATTTCTCATATTCCGGTTCTATTTTATTTATTTTTTCCACCGTTTTTCTATATCTGTTTAATGTTCTTTTATTTTTATCAAATATTTTTGATAAAATACTCATCCTTTCACCTACCTTAATATTATTAACTCTTTAAATCTATTATCCTCTTCAGAATTTAAAATTAAAACTTCACCGGGAACTGAATCGCCTATATACTCCTCGAAAAAAGAATTTATATTTATATACCAGAAATATAATACATTATTTTCCAGATTATCAATATTTTTAAATACTCCTAAATTTGATATCTTTTTAGAACTTACTATAATATATTTCATTAAAGATGGAGAATTTGAAGATATAATTAACTGTTTTTCGTTTAAATAAAGATATACCGGATCTCCAATATTTTTATAATAAATAGTATAATAAGTATAATTCCCCAATTTTTTACTTTTGATGTTCCAATGAGAAAATTTTTCTTCCAATTTTTCGACGTTAACTTCACCTGGTATAATTATGGATATCCCATCACCCTTTCTCGAAAAATATTCGCTTATATATACTGAATCTACATTTTTTACGCTTTCAAGAATATATCTTAATACATTAAGCGAATAATCGTCATCTGGTGTAAAAATTCTCTTTGCGATATTTAAAATATTTTCTTTTTTTTCTATATTTAAATATACAACAGAATCACCAAAAATTTTATAATCTTTTTTCAGCGAGGTACTTTTTAATACTTTGAAATTTGTATCAATATTAAATATGATATTTTTATTTTCATATTGAACTGTTACTGTTCCCTCAGAAGTATCCGGATATTTTTGAATATATTTTTCCTGCAAAGGTTCAACAAAAAAATTAAATTTGTGATTTTTAAAATGGATATATACATTTGTGGTTACCTGTAATTTTAACTCGTTAAAATAATCTAAAAGCCCAAAAATTTCTGTTAAGTCTATTGCTTTTCCATTATAAAATATTATATGATCTGCTATTAATTGGAATTTTAAATTTAACTGTTTTATATTATATTTTCCATTATTATATTCTACCTCATAACTAAAAAGATTTTTTATCAAATAAATTAATTTTTCTATATCATTATAATCTGTTATTATATATCCATTAAAATTAGATATAAATTTAATACTATCCTGTATAGGAATTATCCAGAACATATTCTCCAGAGATAATGTATCATTGGTTAAAAATAAAAAATCCGAATTAATAAACTTTAAAACATCATTTTTAAGACTTTTATCTATATTTTTTTCCAGAAAAGAATATAATTGTTCCTGTCCCGCACCTTCTTTAGAATACAAATATCTAAAAAATGGTATATTCTGATATACGCTGGAATAAAATCTTCCAGGAGATTTCCAGTAAAAAGATATATCAAACCCTATTGAAAATATGGTTATATTAATAAAAATCAATATAATTATCAGGATTTTCTTCAACACAATCACCTCTAAATTTTGATAAATCAATTATATCAAAAAAATTTTTGATATAAAAGTATAAAATAAAAACAAAGCCTGACGGCTTTGTTTTTATTTTATTTTATTTTTTATTCAACTGGGGTAAGGGGCAGGTTAAAGGTATATTCTATTGATCGCTTAAGTAATAAAATATACCATTCGCTATCCCCTGCTAAATTTCCAATATAATATTCCAGAGGAGAAGTCGAAGCGATTACCCTTCCATTTCCATATCTATATTCAATATATGTTGGATATTTTTCATTTGTAGAATATTCTTTTATAAATACCACAGGGTTAATTATATCTGCCGAACTTAAATTATCAAAACCTCCGTGACTTGCATAATTACCCACTAAAGATTCTTCAGGAAAGCCTGCCAATAATGGATGTGTTCTATTTGTTATTTCATTATAACTATCATAATAATCTCTCCAGGTTACACCGCCAGGAAGAGTTCCTGTAAAATCTCCTCCATTCCAGCCATTGTCGCAGGCAATCCAGAATAACGTTCCACCATTACTTACAAAAGTATTAAATTTATCCATATTGGTTTTATATATATCATAAAAATTACCTGTCTGATCACCCTCGATAATTATAGCCCAACTTGAATCAAATGAATTTAAATTATTAATATCTTCAGAACTTTTTATTTCATATTGTTTTATACCACTACCTTCAGAGAAACCTATATTATCTAAAATATCCGTAACAGCACTTGGTTCTGACCAGGCATCTACATCTTTAAAAATAACAACATGTTTTGCCGCTTTACGTAATATCAAATCCGGTGCCACTGTATTTTTTCCGTTTTCTATAACAATTGGTGCTGCATCTGCCGAATATTCAGAGTTTTCTTCGACATCTCTTGCATACACTATATAATTACCCACAGGAACAAAATCAAATGAATAGTTTCCATTTTTGTCTGAAAATGTGTACATCCCGGGCAAAGGTTCTCCTTCTGGCGTTCTAATTTCTAACAAAATACCTGTTTGGTCTGATTTATCAATATATTTAACTTTTCCATTTAAAGTACCATAATCTCCTAACGGATATAACACCAGAGATGCTCCTAAAGTCGTTTTTTCATTATTTTTTATATCTATAAATTTTTTTGTTGGAAAATAGCCATCCTTTTCGGCCTTTATTATATATTTCCCTTCTGGAATATTCTCCAATGAAAAATAACCATCTTCAATTGTTTTAGTTTTATTTAAGGTACTTATAGTATCAACTGGACTAAATCCATTTCCTGTTGCCTCTAAACCTTCTATTGATACTTTAATATTGCTATTATCCACATTATCACTTAAATTTGCATATCCATCAACATCTCCATTTTCCATTATCGGATCAACTTTTTGACATGAAAAAAACAAAAATATGGTTATTAAACCTATTATAATAATTATTTTTCTTTTCATAATTTTTCCCTCCATTAATTTTAAAATCTTAATCCAAATTCACCATATACTCCAAATATTCCAAATGTCTGTTGAAATGACAGGTCAAAAACTGTATTAACACCACCTGTAATAACAAAAGGCCCTAAATATATTGAAATTCCTGCTTTTGTAAGATACATTGTATAGGAATAAATTGAAAATTCTCCATTGTAATATTGAATAATTGGACTTATTCCCGAAAATACCTTTATTCTTTTAGTTGGAATCTGGACTAAAAAAAAGATAGTTGGTTGCAGATATGTTATTTCACCTGTATTTATAATATCCTCCGGGGAAAAAACACCTATTTCCAATCCAAATATATCCTTATCACCAATAGTTACACTTCCACCCACAAAAGCTCTTTCATATCCAGACAATTCTTTTAAATAACTTCCTGAGATTTCAAAACCTAACATAATCCCTGAAAAAACACCTATAACCAATAACATAAATACCATTTTTTTCATAAATACACCTCATTTCCTTTATTTTATTATGCGATGCCACTATATTTAAAGTTAATAATATTTGAATATTTTTTTAATGTATGTATTATGATTATACTCTTATTCTTGAATTAAAGCAAATTAAATAAAAATAATTGATTTTATGTTATAATCTGAATGAAAAAATATTATATTTAAAGGAGTAGAATATGAGAATATTAGGAATAGATCCTGGATATGGAAGGATTGGTTTTGGAGTTATTGATAAGATTGGAAACACCTTTAAACTAATAGACTTTGGAGTAATAGAAACAGATAAAAATGCAGATTTAAACAAAAGATTACTGGAAATATATGAAAAAATGAATGAGTTAATAAACAAATATAATCCTGATGAAGCTGCTGTTGAAAGCCTTTTCTTCTTTAAAAATGTAAAAACTGCTATTCAGGTTGGCGAAGCACGCGGTGTAATACTGCTAACTCTGCAACAGGCTGGATTAGTTATTGCAGAATATACACCTTATCAGGTAAAACAGGCAATAACCGGTTATGGACGTGCTGAAAAGGGACAAATACAAAGAATGTTAAAAACAATTTTTAACCTCAAAAAAACACCAACCCCTGATGATGCAGCAGATGCCATTGCAATTGCCTTTTGTCACGGAAATTATAGACGTTTTTAAGAAAATATGATATAATATTAAAAACATGAATTTCGGGAGGAAATAAAATGAGAGCTAATATAGGAATAGATTTAGGAACTGCAAATACATTGGTCTATGTAAAAGGAAAGGGAATTGTTGTTAACGAACCATCTGTTATTGCTATAGAAAAGGATACAAGGGAAATCTTAACTGTTGGAAAAGAAGCAAAAAAAATGATAGGAAAAACACCTGCAAATATTATTGCCATAAGGCCTTTGAAAGATGGCGTTATTGCTGATTACAATACAGCACTTGCAATGTTAAAATATTTCATAGATGCTTCTGTTGGTTCATTTACATTTTTAAAACCCATAGTTGTTGTTGGTATTCCAACAGATGCAACAGAGGTTGAAAGAAATGCTTTACATAAGGCTACACTGGACGCTGGTGCTGGAAAAGCTTTTCTTATAGAAGAAGCTATGGCAACTGCTATTGGTGTAGGATTAAATGTTGAAGAAGCTTCCGGTAATATGGTTGTAGATATAGGCGGTGGAACAACAGAAATTGCTGTAATTTCCCTTGGAAGTATTGTTCTATCAAAATCCGTTAGAATTGCTGGAGATGAATTAGATGAAGCAATAATAAATTATGTAAAAGAAAAAAGCGGACTTCTTATCGGAGAAAGAACCGCTGAAAGAATCAAGAAAAAAATTGGAAATACCTGGCCAAATGACGAATACGATAATGAAGAAGTTGAAATTATAGGAAGGGATATTTTATCAGGATTACCAAGAAATATTGTATTAAAAGGCTATGAAATCAGGGAAGCTATAAGCAATCCTGTATCAAAAATTGTAGAACAGATAAAATTAACTGTAGAAGAAACTCCACCTGAATTATTAACAGATATTGTTATGAAAGGTATTTACCTTTCAGGTGGTGGTGCTTTATTAAAAGGACTTAAAGAACTTATTGAGCATGAAACAAAAATTAATGTTGTTGTTGCTGAAGATCCGCTTACTGCTGTTGCCAGAGGTGCGGGAATGGTGTTGGATAAGGTTAAAATACTGGATAATCTTTCAAAACTTCATAAATAATTATGAATAGAAAGTTTTTGTATTACTTAATTTCTTTAATACTTTTATCTGTTATATCAACTATATACCCTCATATAAATTTTATTATATCCAGAGTAAATTACCCTCTGGATATTGTTTTTGTTGACCTGCGAAATAATTATCTTTTAACTATAAAAAATAGAGATTATTTAAATATTTTAGAAAATAAAATAGTAGAATCCACGAAAAGCTATTCCATAAAAACTAAAGAAACTAACATATCTTTATCTTTAACGCCTGGAATATATATAAATGAAGATGAACGATATATATATATAAAAAGTTCAAAAAACGTCAGAAAAAACAGTATATGTTTTTCAAAAGAAAATATTATTTCAGGATTTGTGGAAGAAAATTTAAGAGGTGAAATTGTTGTTCAAAAGCTCGGCTGGGGAAAAAGAGAATTTTTCGGAAGATATGATGGATACGATATTTTAATAAAGGAAACAGGAAATGGAAATCTTATTATTCATATTCCAGAAGGCATAAAACTTTTTGAAAATGGCAAAAATTATAAGATTTTAATTTCATATAAAAACTGGCTTCAATCAAAAGTTTATATTAAAGGGACCGCATATATAAAATCAAATACTTCTTATTTCTTTAAAAATGACATTCCACAAGCGGATATATTCCTATTTTCAGAATTAGAGGTGGAATAATGGATATTTTATATATAACACTAATGACATTAATTTCCGTTTCCTGGGATAGATGGTTTGGAGACATACTTTTCTTTACCTTTGGTATAGTTTTTTTAATTGTTCAATATACAAAACCCGAAAAGCTGATATTCTTCTCATTTTTATACTCAATAATATACTTTTCCTCCAAATATGATATTGGAGGAATGACAATTGTATTCTTTTTAATCACAATTGCTTCTGGAAAACTCTTGGAATTTTTAGAAAAAAGTTTTTTTAGAAGTATAATAAGCACACTTCCTCCTCTATTTTTTCTGGCATTATTAAACAAAAATTTCTATACACTTATAATCTCTTATATACTAATAGCCATAGCCCATTTTATTATAACCGGAAGGGTTGGAAAAAATGAAAGAATCACGCTTTAGAAGTATAATCTATGTAATATTTATCTCCTTTGCTTTTTTAATAATGAGAAGTGGATATTTGCAAATAATAAACCATAAAAAATATGCCCGTGATGTTGATGAACTAAGTACAAGAATTATCACTCTCAACGCAATTAGAGGAAATATATACGATAAAAACGGAATCTTATTGGCCTGGAATGAAAAGGAGTATGTAATTGAAAATTTCAATGAATCATTTTCTGAAGAAACATATGAAAAATTAAGAAAAGTATTCTCAGAAATCAGTGATTCTCCTGAAACATATATTGATAAACTGCTATTTCAAAAAAAGATTACTGTAAAATTAACACCTGCTGGTATTAAAACACTAAATAATCTTAAAGGTTTTAGAATATCTGAAAAATACGTAAGGAAATATAAAGACAAATCTATATATCCTATTGTTGGTTATGTAAACTCAGATGGAAAACCATTATATGGAATAGAAAAAGTTTATAATGATATTCTTGAAGGAAAACCCGGATATCAAATAGCTAAAATAACCCCAGGCGGTCGTGTAAAAAAAGTTCTCGAAGAAGTATCGCCTATAAAAGGAAAAGATATATATCTTACTATTGATTATAGACTTCAAAAGTTTATATATGATGAAATAGAAAAATATAAAAAACCCGGCGCAGTAATAATGTCAAACCCAAATAATGGGGATATTCTGGCGTTAGTAAGTTATCCTTCTGTAGAACCCAATCTATTCTCTTCAGGACTAACAATAAGGGAATGGAAGAAAATTTTATACGACACAAAGCAACCATTGGTTAACAGGGCTATTTCTACCACTTATGCTCCGGGTTCTGTTATAAAACCTTTTTTTGCGCTGGTTGGATTGGAAGAGGGAATTTCTCCGGAATCCACAATAATGTGTGATGGAAAGTTTGAACTAAAAAATTCTTCAGGAAAAATTATAGCTGAATATTATGATTGGAATATATTTGGTCATGGTATAACAAACCTTGTAAAATCCTTACGTGTATCATGTAATTTATATTATTATGAACTTGGTCTAAAACTCGGTATTGATACAATGAGTTCATACGCCAGTGCATTTAAATTATCCAAAAAAACAAATATAGATTTAACAGGAGAAGTCAATTCAATATTTCCAAGTAGAACATGGAAACAGGAAAAATTCCATCAGGACTGGTATATTGGGGAAACTGTTTTAACTTCAATAGGTCAGGGATATATGCAATTTACTCCAATAAGTATTTTGCGATTATATAATATATTAAGCACACAGGGAAAATACTATAGATTTCATGTAATGGACAAATATATAACAAATATAACAGGAAATTTTAAAAATTTTGAAAAGCATCTTGATTTTTATCATCCAATAAATGAATTTAATTATTTTAATATATTAAAGGGATTAGTTGAAGTTACAACATATCCCGGTGATAGTTCAAACGGCGGAACGGCATATCATGTTTTTAAGGACTTCAAAGAATTAGTTGCTGGTAAAACTGGAACAGCAGAAGTAATGGGAGGAAAATCGCCTCATTCATGGTTTGCCGGATTTATGCCTGCAAACTCGCCAGAAGTATCCATTGTATCCTTTATTGAAAATGGTGGCTACGGTTCCGCAGTGGCTGCTCCAATAGCACGAAAAGCTTTAGAAAAATATCTTTATTTAAAGGGGGAAAACAAAAAATGAAAAAAATTTTAATTTTATCATTGTTAATTCTGTTTGCATTTTCAGTTTTTGGAGATAAATTACTGATATTTAGAAATACTGGAATTATAAGCAAAGAATTGCCATGGACAGAAAATTTTAAGTTTTCTCTGGAAAAAGACCAATCTGTAATCTTCATAGAAAATGCCGAATATTACAGTATATCCTTCCCGGCTCCTGAGGACGTAGCTTTTAGAATAATAGGAAACAATGAAAAACTTCATGAAGCTATAAATGGCAGGGTAAAAATATTAAACCAAAATCCTCTTATAATAGAAGATACATTTAATCCGGCATTTATCTATTACTTTGATAATAATCTAAAAATGTGGTGTAAAACAGAAAAAGAAAATCTCAATAAACTCTTTAATAATAAAATTCTAACTGCAAAAAAGATTAAAGGATTAATATTAATATCCACCCCTATGAAATGGGATATAGTATATGATATGAAAGATGACGGAACATTATATGCAACATATAAAATATCCGGAAGATTAAACCAGGAATACGATACAATACTAATAAATGAAAACTTTACACAAACTTCAAAACCACAAATTAAAGAAAATTATTACTCAAAATCACTTGCAATGGAAAGACCTGTAGAAAACTATGATATACCTCAATTAATTAATGAATCCACAATAATAAACATTGGAAAAATATTGCCTTTTAATGGAGATTTCAATAAAGTAGTTTCACTTGGTAAAATAAAGAAATACGAAGACATACAGTATCTCACATTTGATTTTTATTCTGGTTCAATAAAAAATAGATACCTCGATGTTTTAAGAAGGTTCTTAAATTCAAAAGAAAACGGTTTAGGTGTTCCTCTTATTTCAGGAGATTTTAGAATATACACAAAAAATGGAAAAACAGAATTTATAAACAAAGTTTCAAAGCTTACAAAAACTTCCATAAATGACTATGCTGAAATAAATCTTGGAAAAGGCTGGAATGTAAAAGCCGATATAATACTTTTAAATGAATACAGAACAAAAGATTACATTGAAAAAACATACAGGATAAATCTAACAAACAGCTCTACTACAACTAAAAAATTCAAAATCAAAATAACCGGATATTCTGTAAACCTTGAAAATATAAAATCCAATTTAAATAATATTGAGAAAAAGGTTTTTGGGGATTATATCGAATTATTTGGAGTGATTAAAGATAAAGGATTCATAGAATTAAAATTAAAAGAAAATATAATGAGTTACTAAAATGGCGGTGAAAAAGTGAATTTTATATTTGACCTCGATGGAACATTAATCAATACAGAAAACATTGCAATACCTGCAATAAGACAATTATTAAAAGATCTTGGATATAATCCTAACATTGAAAAAGAAGAAATCTTACAATACATAGGTTATACAATAGATGACATCTTTTATGGTCTTTTAAACACAAAAGACCCCGAAATTATAGAAAAAGCCATAAAATTGCTTGATAAATACGAAATTGAAATAATAGAAAAACTTCCTAAAAATGAAATCTTTTTTGACGGCGCAATCGAAGTACTAAAAACATTAAAAAACGAAAATCACACATTATATATACTTTCCAATTGCAACAAAAAATATTTAAACGCATTGTTGGAAAAAGAATTAAATAAATACATAGATTTCCCACATTGTTCTGAAATGTATAACTGGGCAGAAAAGGATTATGTATTAAAACTAATAACCAACGGGAAGAAAGATTTTGTTATGATTGGAGATAGACATAAAGACGTAGATGCAGCAAAGAAGAATGGAATATTATCTGTGGGTTGTACATATGGCTATGCACTGGAAGAAGTAAAAGATGCAGATTTTATAATATATGACATAAAAGAACTTTTAACAATAAAAAATAAAATAATAGAAAGTGCTTATAATACAATATAAAAAAAATAAAAAGGGCGTTAAGCCCTTTTTATTTTCTTGGTTGAACAACGAACTTTATAGCTGTTCTTTCTTCTGAATCGATTTTTACATCAACAAATGCTGGAATACATACAAGATCAATCCCGCTTGGTGCTACATAACCACGTGCAATAGCAACTGCTTTTACAGCCTGATTAACAGCACCTGCTCCAATAGCCTGGATTTCAGCTTTCCCCTTTTCCCTTATAATTGCAGCTAATGCGCCAGCGATAGCAATAGGTTTTGAGTTTGCAGCAACTTTTAATACTTCTACTTCTGCCATAAATCTTACCTCCCTTTTTTTAATACTATTTCTGCGATTATTGGCGTGTAATGGCGCACCTGGAGGGATTCGAACCCCCAACCTGCGGATCCGAAGTCCGACGCTCTATCCAATTGAGCTACAGGTGCAAGACTTCCTTATATATTATACTGTAAAAATCGAATTTAATCAAGTGATAAAAAGAAAATTTTTGCATACTGTATTCTATTTTCTCATTGAACAATAGAAATTTAATAAGAAGTTTATAAAAAATCTGGTATAATAAAAGTGGGTGATATATATGAAAAAAATACTCTTAATTTCAGATATTCATATTCCAACACGCAGCACGTATTTGCAATTGGAAAAAATTGATTATTCAAAATATGATTATATTATAGCCTCAGGTGATTTTATAGAAGAAGAGGTTATTTTTTATTTTAAAGCTCAGTCACCTGAGTTTATTGGCGTATATGGAAATGCAGATTATTATGATGTAAAATATTCATTACCTGAAAAACGTATTATAAATATTGAAGGCAAAAAAATTGGAATTATACACGGACATCAGGCAGGATGGGGAGACCCTGAGCGTCTTATAAAAAGATTCAGCAATATTGATATTATGATATACGGACATACGCACAGACCTGATGACAGAATAATAAATAATATTAGATGCATAAATCCAGGTGCATTTTGTGAAAACAGTTATGCAATATTGGAAATAGGGAGTGATGAAGTATCTTTGAAATTCCAGAAAATATAGAAAAAAAGGTTGAACAGATCAAAGCAGAAATAAAGGATTTAGTAAAAGACGACATATTATACGTAGCCTTTTCTGGCGGCATGGATAGCACAGTAACAGCATTTTTAGCAAAAGAAGCTTTGGGGAAAAACCGCGTAAAATTAGTAAACGTATTATTTGGTCCATTTGCTTATTCAAAAAGTATAGAATCTGTTTTAAGAACCGCTGAGGATTTGGATCTTGAAATTATATTTACTGACAAGCACATGGCACAATACAAAATAATGAAAAAAGGACCAAACTGTAATCAATGTACTAGAAAACTTAAAATGTCAGGAGTAAAGTCTGTTGCAGGAGATAAACTTGTTGCAACAGGTGCAAATCAATCGGACTCATGGGGAAAAACAGAAATAAAAGTAATGAACAATCTCTATTCACCCATTATTGGCTTAACAAAAGAAGAATTAAGGGAAATTATTAAAATATATAACATTAAAATCAGAAAAGTTGGAGAAAATGCCCATAGAGAAGGTTGTAAATTAAAACATCTTTTAAAATTATTAATAAACATGGATTATCACGGAAGAGCTGTTTCTTTTGCAAATGAAATAATACATGACATTTTAGACAAATATAACTACAAAAGAGAAATTGCTAATGTAAAAATAATAGGTCCTTTATCAAAAAATATTGCTTTAATAAACATAAAACCATATCCACCTGAGGAAATATACAATGAAATTATAGATATCTTAAATTCAGAAAAAAGCATTGATGAAGTCTATATTGTAAACAAGCCTATAAAATTAACAATAAGCGTAAATCCTGGTATATTTAACCATAAAGAATCAAAATATTGGGTAGACAAAGGAAGATTACAACCAGAATTTGCTGCACCAATAGAAATAGAATGGAAAAAAAGTAAAAACGAAAGACTTGCAACATTCCATGTAGTAGATTTTGAATACATGAAATAATTTCAGGAGGGATATTTTGAACTATATTTTGCCTTTGATTTCAGGAATTTTAACTGGATTATCAATGCCGGGAAATTTATCTTCATTTCTCGTCTGGTTTTCTGTTGCTCCATTTATATATTCATTTGTAAACTCAAAAAAAACATTAGAAAGACTGATAAAAGTCTTTTTATATAGTTATTCGTTAATGGTAACCACATTATGGTGGGAAGTACCTGTTTTAACCAAAAACATTCCCGAGGTAATAAAAACATTCCCGGGATATATAGGCTTTTTCTCATATCTGCTTATGATTCTAATACTTACAATTCCATATTATATTATATGGATTTTAGGAGAATTATATTTCAGAAAATCGCGCGTTATAAACAAAACATCTTTAATACTATTTTCTGTATTCTCATATGCAGCAGCTGAAATTTTAAAACAATTTGGAGACCTTGCATTTACAGGTGCAAACTTATCCGATGCGCTTTACATGCACACAGGATTTCTACAAATACTCCCTTTTACAGGTAGTATTGGACTTACCATATTAATATTATTCGTTAATGCATATATTGCATTTTCACCTGAACGCGAAAGACTTAAAATCGGTATTTTTATTATAGGCATACTATATATAATAAACTTTACAATCTCAGAAAAATTACCTATGATAAACACCTCAGAAAATTCCGTTAAAATCAGTGTATTCCAGACAAATGTTCCTCAGGAAGTAAAATACTCAAATGACATGTGGAAATCATATGTGGAAATATCAAAATACATAGAAAAAAGCAAGGATAATTCTGAACTATTAATCCTGCCAGAAGCTGTATTTATAAAAGACATAAGAAATGATGAAATATTCAAAGTCATTAAAGAAGCCATTAAGTTATCAGATAAAAACTGGCTCATGGGTTTTCCCACTGTTGATTATGAAAAACGTGAATATTATAACAGCGCTATATACATAAACAAAAATGGTGAAATAGAAAATATATATAACAAAATTAGATTAATGCCTTTTGCAGAGTTTCTACCATATAAAAGCGTCTTCAGCTTATTTTCTTTCTTTAAGTTAGTAAGCTTTTACACACCAGGTGATGAATACTCTATACTCAACTTAAATGGCAAAAAATTCAGTGTTCAAATCTGTTTTGAAACATATTTTCCAGAACTTTCAAGAAACTTCACAAAAAACGGTGCTCAATTCTTAGTCGCCATAAGTAATGATGGATGGTTTTCTCATAAAACAGCTCTACTACAACATTTTTCCAAATCTGTTTTACGAGCGGCAGAAAACAGAAGAACATTTATACAGGTTTCAAATACCGGTATTACCGGAATAGTAGATAAATACGGAAGAATAATAAACACATTACCAACACATACATATAAAGGTGCTCAATTTTCAGTTCCATTAAATAACGAAATTACATTCTATACAAAATATGCAAATATCATAATTGTAATTATCCTTATTTTAGCAATAATCTTTAGTCTTATATAAATAAAATAAAAAGAGGTGAAAAATTTTGCTAAAAAAAGTATTTATAACCACAATGATACTCATTATTTTCCTTTTCTCATTAACCGGATGCGTTAAACCAAAACCTCAACCCTCAGAAGAATTAACCAAAATAATTGTTTATCTAACCGATGCACCAGATGAAAGCATTTCAGAAGCAACTTTAAAGGTCGCATCAATGAAATTAACCTCTGATTCCACCAATATTGAATTATTAAGCAATTATGAAAAAAATTTTCTTACACTTGCTGGAACTCTTGAAAAGATCAAAGAATTTAATATTAACGAAAAAGACTTAAAAAACGCTAAAATTTCTGTAATTCTTTCACCAACGGCAACAATTGTAGAAGAAGATAAAACAAAGAACATATCTATTTCATCAACTGAAATGGATATTACAGTTAATATTGATTCTATAAGTGCCGGAAGAACTTATAACCTAATCATTGATTTTGATATTGGAAATTCATATAATTCATCGCTTGAAGAGTTTTCGCCAATAATACGGGCATGGACTGTTGCAGATACCGAAGCAGATTATAGAACTATAGAAGGACATGTATATGACAATTCAGACTTAGGAGAACTGGCAACCCCAAAACCTGGAAGAGTTGTTTTAATACTTCCAACAGATAATTCAACTGTATTATATTCAACAATTACCAATAAAGATGGATATTTTAAGTTTAATAAAATAAAACTTGGACCAGGAATTTATAATATCGGTGTCGCAAAAAGTAATGCTACTTTTTATTACGAGAATGATCCTGATCTGGGATATTCTTACTATCTTGCAAGATATATTGAATTAGAACCTGCCACCGTTCAAATTAATATTTCAATAGGTGATCAATAAAAACTCTTATATAAAGGGGGAATTCAGGTTGAGAACTTTAAAAGATGTTATTGAAAAAGCAAAAACAGTAAACAAAAAAAGGGTTGTAGTAGTTGGTGCAGAAGATAAAGAGGCTTTAAAGGCTGTTTCTGCCGCATACGACGAAGGTTTTGTAGAACCTGTATTAGTTGGTAACAAAGAAATTATTGAAGAAAATTTAAAGGAATTAGGAAAAGAATTCGATATAATCGACGCAAAAACAGAAGAAGAAGCCGCAGAACAGGGAGTTAGATTAGTTTCTTCAGGTGCAGCAGATATTGTAATGAAAGGTTTAATAAAAACATCAAAATTATTAAAAGCTGTATTAAATAAAGAATGGGGTCTTAGAACAGGAAGCGTATTAAGCCATGTAGCAATAGTTGAAACAGATGCACTTGATTCATTAAAATTAGTAACAGACGGTGGAATGATAATAAAACCTACATTAGATCAAAAGGTTGCTATAATCAACAACGCTGTTGAATTAGCTCATTCAATGGGAATTGAAAATCCAAAGGTTGCATTATTAGCCGCTGTTGAAGTTGTAAATCCAGATATGCCAGAGACAATGGATGCAGCAATTATCACACAAATGAACAAAAGAGGTCAAATTAAAGGCTGTACAGTTGACGGACCTTTGGCATTGGACAATGCATTGAGCGAAATGGCAGCAAAAATCAAAAAGATTAAAAGCGATGTTGCTGGTCATGCAGATATCCTTGTTGTACCAGATATTCATGCTGGTAATGTTCTTGGAAAAGCTGCTGTTTACCTGGCAAACGGTAAAATAGCTGGTCTTGTTTTAGGTGCAAAAGCTCCTATAGTTATTGTATCAAGAGCTGACACAGCCGAGTCAAAACTTGCATCACTTGCACTTGCTGTATTAAAATCAGAAAAATAATTTATAAGTTTAATAAACAAAAAGCCTGATTCATTATGAATCAGGCTTTTTATTATTCTGTTTCAATTTTACTTTATTTAAAAAACACTAATATTGACAAATTCATATAATACGATAAAAAGTAAATTACAAGATTATTTTTAAATTTTTTTGTTAATTTTCAGTTAAATTTTATTTTTATGGTTGAAACCATAGAAAAAAATGATATAATATTATATCGAGAAAAAAGAATTTATTCACATTATGAAAGGAGTGGGATTGTGAAAAAGTTTTTTGTTATTTTACTTTTAATTGGTACCGTTATTGTTTATGCAGAAGGAATTAAAGATTATATCTCTTCTTTCAAAGAAAATAACGTGGATTATCTGTTAAATGAGTTAAGCAGGGAAGAACAACTTATGGAATATGAAAATGCCAGAATCACAGCAGATAGTACTATAGCATTAATAAAAAGTGAAATAATGCATTTAGATAAAACCGGGTATTATTTAAATACACAAAAGGATTTATACAAAAGATTTTTAAATTATCTATTCAATCTTGATGTAACTGCAAGAGATTTAAATATTAAAAAATTAAACTACGAAAATGCTAAATATAACTATGAAAAATCTCAAAAATTATACAATAAAAATCTCATAAGCAAAATAGAATTATTAAATGCTGAATATCAACTAAAAAACGCTAAGTACATATATGATACGATAAATGAAAAATATAACAATATAATAGATGAATTCAAAAAGTTTTGTGGAATTTCGCAAATAAATTTAAATAATATTGTTGTAAATGAGGATAAAATAACCAAAAAACACTTTGATATTAAATCATTAATGAATAATGATATTGATTTAAAAAGGCAAATGCTAAATTATGAAATTCTGGAAGAAGAATTTAATGCCACAAAAGATATTCTAAGCGGATTTGAACTAAAAAAGAAAGAAATAGAATTTAAAAAAGGGCAATATAATCTTTTAAAAGTTAAAAATTTAAAAGAAAAACAAATAAATGACTTAATAAACAGATTTAACAGTTTGCTGAATGAAATTAGAATAAATAAACTTCAACAGGAATATATCAAATTACAATTAAAAAATGCTGAAATGAAATTAAAAAATGGACTTATTGAAAAAACACAGTATAATCAATTAAAGATTGATTATCTTTCCACATTAAATCAAATAACCTTAAAATATAATGAAGTTGTTTCAGTTTATATAGATCTTATATCCTTAGAAGGAAGCGATTTTGAGAGTTGTATTGAAGAAATCATCTCTTTAAATTAATGAGGTGTAGATTATGAAAAAAAGCTTTTTAATTTTATTCTGGACATTATTGACCCTTACAATATTTGCAAATTTCGTTGATAAAATAGTTGAAAAAATAGAAAATGATACTCAATATTTAATGGCTTTAAATTCTTATAATAATGCTTTGAATAATCTAAAAATGGAAGAATCTATCTTAAAAAATATAGGTATCAATGAAGGTGTATTTACAAGCAGATTTTACGACAACAATAATTTTAAGCAACTTGAAATTCCTTTATCTTTAAATATGAAAATTTATGGTTTTGATATTATTGGAACCCTCAAATATACGTCTGATTTTAACAACAATAATAATTCTTACTCTGTTAGCATTTCTAAAAAATTATTTTCTTTTGATGATTTAAATAATATAGATAAAAAGATTTTATTATTATCCACAAAATGGGAATTAAAAAATTTAAAAAATTCTCTATTTATAAATACTTTAAAAAACGCTTATTATTATAATTATTATAGTAATTTATTAAATCTTCAAAAAGAAGCTTTTGAAATAAGGAAACAATTGTTCTATGAGGCTAAAAAAAAGTATGTAAAAGGCATTATTGGAAAAATAGAATATCTAACTCTTCAAAAAAATTATTTAAATGAAAAGATATCTATTAATAATCTGCAGATATCTATTAATAAAATTAAAGAATATAATATCCCCGATGTTATATTAATTGAACTCTCTATACCCTCAACAATAACGGAAATTCCATTAAATAGAGAAGATATAAGAGCTGCTCTTCTTGAAGTTGAAAAAAACAAAGCAAAGCTCAAAAGAAAATTTGTTTATGATCTTCCTGATATAAATATGGGAATTTTAATGAATTATAATAAAAACGATTTAACCAATAGCTATAAAACAGATACAACAATATTTTTAAATTTTTCATACAATATATTTGATAACAACTATCGACAAAATACGAAAAAAAGCATGGATATGGATTATATTATTTCATTAAAAAAATATAAGAACAAATTAAATGCTATTTCCACCGAAATAAAAAACATCCAGGAGAAAATAAATAACGACGAATTACAGCTTAAAAGTATTGATCTTGAAAAGCAGATTTCTGAAATCAATTATGAAACTGCAAAAAAACAATATGAGAAAGGATATTTGAGTTTAAATGAATTAAAACTTGAAAAAATAAATATGTTAAAAACACATTTTGAATATGAAAGAATAAAAGCTGAACTGTTATTTGATAAACTTACATTATATAATGTCCTTGGATATGATATTATAAGTATTTTTGAGGAGGAATTAAATAGATGAAAAGAAAAATAATTGTTATCTCTATTATTTTAGCTCTTATTATGATATTAATATCCTGTAATGCAAATAAAGCTTTTTCAAATATAAATAATGAAATAGAATATGTTGTAAAAAAAGGGGATTTAACGGAATTTATTAATGTAGACGGATATGTATATCCTGAAAATTTTTATATAATATACTCAAAAATAGGCGGAGAAGTAAAGGAAATATTTACTAAAAACGGGCAGTATCTAAGAAAAGGGGATAAAATTTTGAAAGTGGACGATCTTGACTATAAGATTTCCATGTTAAATGCTCAATTAGCTTATGAAGAAGTGAAGGGTACAAATACATTGGAAGAAAAAATTAAAAAATTATCTTATGAAAAAGCTAAACTAAATTATGAAAATACGCTTATAAAAGCTCCTATCAACGGTATAATATTTGGATTAAATGTAAGAAAAGGAGATATTTTGCCTTCTCAACAAAAATTATGCATAATAGCAGATGATTCAACATTAGAATTTATTGGATATATTGACATTTTTGACTATAATAAAATTAAATTAAATCAAAAAATAAAATTAAAAATCAATGGACTTTCCGGGGAATATTTTGAGGGAGTAATTTCCTATATTTCGCCAGGAACTGTTGAAAAAGGTTCATCTAATAAAGTGAAAATAAAAGCGAAAATCATTACTAAAAATAGCGATAAACACAAAAAGATTTACTTTGGAGCAACTGCAGAAGGTGAAATTACAACGTTAAATCTTACAGATATAATAAAAATTCCATCAGATGCTGTAATTTTTGAAAATGAAAAAACCTATGTAAAAATCAAAAATGGTGTTGATGAAAATGGAAATCCCAAAATTGAAAAGAAAGAAATAAAAATAGGATTAATTACTGATGATTTTATAGAAGTAAAAGAAGGATTAAAAGATGGTGATACAATAATGATTAAAGCTGCAGATAAAAATCTTTCCATTTTTTAGAAGGTGAAATAATGGAAAAGGTGATTTTTGAAGTAAAAGATGTTAAAAAGGTCTATAAAATGGGAGAAGTTAATGTAAATGCACTTGATGGGATTAATTTTAAGATAAAAGCTGGAGAGTTTGTTATAATTATGGGCCCTTCTGGCTCTGGAAAATCTACAACTCTTCATATAATAGGGTGTCTTGATACTCCAACCTCTGGAAAAGTATATGTAGACAATATGGATGTAAGTAATCTTTCAGAAAAAAAATTAGCCCGTATCAGGCGAGAAAAAATAGGCTTTGTATTTCAACAATTTAATTTATTACCAAAACTTACTGCATTGGAAAATGTTGAATTACCAATGATTTATAAAGGACTTCCATCTTCTAAAAGACGAAAAAAAGCCAAAGAATTATTGGAAATGGTTGGATTAGGTGATAGAATTCATCATAAACCCTCGCAACTTTCTGGAGGACAAATGCAAAGAGTTGCAATTGCAAGAGCACTTGCAAATGACCCACAATATATACTGGCAGATGAACCCACAGGAAATCTGGATTCAAAAAGCGGTGAAGATATTATAAATATATTAAAAGATCTCAATAAATCTGGAATGACTGTAATTATTGTTACACACGATCCTGATTTAGAAAGTCTTGGAACACATAATATTTATTTGAAAGACGGATTAATACAAAAGGAGAGTTTCAAATGATTATAGAAATGATAAAAGAAGCTTTCAGATCATTATTTGGAAATAAAATGCGATCATTTTTATCAATGCTTGGAATAATAATAGGTGTAATGGCTGTTATAGTTGTATTATCTCTTGGAAATGGAGCTACATATTCAGTAAAAAAAGATATTGAATCCATTGGATCCAATATAATTATCGCATATGCTTATTCTCCTAAAGAAAAAATTACTATAAAAGAATTAGAGACTTTCAAAAAAAATTCTCAATATATTTCCGAAATAACTCCTAATATATCAAGTTTTGCAGAAGCATCATACAGAAAAAACAAATTTCCTGGTCAAACATTTGGAACAACAAATGATTTTATAAAATTATATAAATTGGAAATATTACAAGGGCGATTAATAAATGACGCCGATAATAAAGCACGTTTAATGGTTGCTATGATAGGAGAAAATATAGCTCAAAAATTGTTTAAACATGAATTCCCAATAGGAAAATATATAAAATTAAAAATTAAAGACAGAGTTATAAAATTAAAAGTTGTAGGCGTTTTAAAGAAAAAAGACATTAACATGTTCCTCAATGTCGCTAATAGTATCTTTATACCTTATACTACATTAATTGAACGAATTTTAAAAACCAATGCTATAAATGAATTTTTTGCCAAAGCCAAAAATGGAGCAGTTATTGAACAGGCAAAAGCAGAAATTCAATTTTTTCTAAAAAACAAGATAAAAGATAAAAAATACTTTGAAATATACAGTCAAACAGAGATGCTGGGAACTGTTAATGAAATAACAAATATGTTAAATCTTGTTTTTGGTATTGTGGCTGGAATTTCATTGCTTGTTGGCGGTATAGGTATTATGAATATAATGCTCGTTTCTGTTACTGAACGGACTCGTGAAATTGGTATAAAAAAAGCTATTGGTGCTACAAACGCTAATATACTTATGCAATTTTTAACAGAATCAATCTTTTTAACAACAGTGGCTGGAATAATTGGACTTATTATAGGATTATACGTATCAAAAGGTATTGGTATATTAATAAAGATTACTCCGTTCTTTGATATTAATCAGATAATAATGACTGTTCTTATTTCTATGAGTATAGGCCTATTTTTTGGAGTGTCTCCTGCTGTAAAAGCTTCTAAACTTAACCCGGTTGATTCTTTAAGATATGAATAATAAAAAACAACAAAAGCCATATAGGCTTTTGTTGTTTTTTATTATATTTACTAATATTTTTTTAATTCTTCAAATAATAATTTTATAAATTCTTCTCTATTTACCTTCAATGCCCACTTTGAATTTGGTTTTTCAAATTGCCAGTAATCAACTACTGTTTCTCCATATGTCAATTCGCCTTTTACCTCAACCTGAGCATAATATTCTTTGAATTCAAATAACTCCGGTTTTATTAAATAAGCTATTGTACATGGATCATGTAAAGGTGCTCCTTCTATTTTAAAAACATCATAATATGTCTGGTGAAAAAATTCCAATAAAATTCCCATCTTTGATACTATCTCAGAACTGAATTTTTGCATTTCTTTTATTTCATTCATATGTATCTTTGCCTGATGTGTAACATCAAGTGGAAATACTGTAAGGTTAAAACCAGCATTAAAAACTATTTGCGCTGCTTCTGGATCCGCATATATATTAAATTCCGCACGCGGTTTCACATTTCCAAATTCTATTCCTCCACCCATTATTACCAGTTCTTCTACCTGTGAAACTAATTCCGGATAATTCAGAGCAAATTTGGCGATATTTGTTAAAGGACCCACAGCAACAAAGGTTATTTTGCCAGGATTTTCCTTTACCTTTTCAGCCATAAATTCTAAGTAATTTTTCTCTTCAACCTTTTTTGTAGGTAAAGGAAGGTTTGCTCCTTCCAGACCACTTTCTCCATGAATATCCGGTGCCACTATTTGATCTCTTATTAAAGGTTTCGCAGAACCCTGAAAGACAGGAACATTTATTTTTCCCATTTCCGTAAGTATTAATGCATTTCGTGTAGTATTTTCTACATATGAATTACCTGCAACAGACACTATTCCCAATAAATCTATTTTTTCTGAAATACCTGCAAGTAATATTGCCACTGCATCATCGTGTCCAGGATCACAGTCAAGGATTATCTTTCTTTTCACATTTTCCCCCCCAGTCAAATATATATAATAAACAATTATTCTAAATCATCTTTTAATCCTATTGTGTTTAAGATTATCGAGTCTTTTTTTCTCCATTTTTCTTTTACTTTTACATATAAATCAAGATATACCTTATCGTCTAATAAAGCTTCTATGTCCTTCCTTGCAAGCATACCTATCTTCTTTATCATACGCCCATTTTGGCCTATTATAATACCTTTTTGAGACTTTCTTTCAACATATATTTCAGCTCTAATATATACCAGATCCTCTTTATCTGTAATTTCCTCAACAACAACAGCTGTTGAATGTGGAATTTCCTCTGAAGTTAAATGGAAGATTTTCTCCCTGATTAATTCAGAAATCATAAAAGCAAGAGGTCTGTCTGTTGCCATATCTTCTGGATAATATTGTGGACCTTCTGGTAAATTTTCTATTATCTTATCCATAAGGACTTCAAGATTTTCACCTGTTAATGCTGAAATTTTTATTATTTCTATTAAATTTTTTGCATCTTCAAAAGCTTCTTTTATTCTTGTTTCTGCTTCCTGAACCTGCTCTGGTGTTGCTGCATCAATTTTATTTATTACCAATATTGTTGGGATATTTGATTCTTTTATTATTTTAGCTATATTAATATCTGATTCCCTCACCTGATCAATAGGATCAACAAGGAATAAAACCATATCCTGGCTTTTTAAGGCATTAACCGCTATCTTTACCATATATTCTCCAAATTTATGCAAGGGTTTATGAATACCCGGAGTATCTACCAATACTATTTGTGCATTTTCAGTATTTAAGATACAGTTTACCCTATTTCTTGTAGTCTGTGGTTTATCAGAAACTATTACAACCTTTTTCTTCATTAATGCATTTATTAATGTCGATTTCCCAACATTAGGCTTTCCCGCTACAGCAACAAATCCGCTTTTCATTACATCAGCTCCTTTAAGCTTTTCATTATTTTTTCAGTAGCTCTGCAATCATCTTCATTATATGTAATTATTTTATCCAGACTTTCCTTATTTCCACGCAGAAAGTTTTTATACTCAATAAATATTGCATATCCATTGAGGTCTGTTCTCCATTTAAATCCAAAGAAACGACTGATATCCTTTAAAGAGTATGAAGTTACAGGTAATGCCACATTCTTTTGAATCTTTTCATATAAATCATATGACCTGTTTTCAATTTTATCGAGATATTTATATAAATGAGAACGATTCTTGGTAATTAATTGCAATCTTTTTATATCATATACATCATAATGCACAATTATCTCTTTTGTTCCTTTTAAAAATTTCAAAAATTTTTCAAGGTTATCATCTGTATTCTGAACATTTAAAAATGGTTTATATTTTCCCTGATATAATATTCCATGAAGAAAATCAAGTTCTTTATAAGTTTCCACATCATATACTATGTATTTCTCAGGAATATCAAATTTATTTATTATTATAGGTTTATTTTCCATTAATGATTTTAAGTTATATAATGGTTTCCTGAACTGCGGAGGAACCTGCTCAATTCTATTTTTTTCAACTGTTTTTAAAGGATTAATTCCCAGATCCTTTAAAAGATTCAGGTAACTTTTTGAAATACCTGGCACTATATTTAGATTGCCTTTTTCAAGCAATTCTTTGTGACATCTGCTTTTTAATTTACAGAATTTACAATAATTGCCGGGATTTTTTTCATTTAATCGTTTAAAGGTTTCTATTTCTTTTTCAAAAGTTGGAAGCTTTTTTATAATCCATCTTTCTGAAAAATAATGCATTTTGCTTTCTAAGGTTATTTCAACTCCGCGTACTTCTTTACCCTTTTTTTTAAAGTAAAGATATACGCTAATTATATGAAATATATGACTTAGTTTTAATTTTCTTGATTCTCTCGATATCCTTATTACCTTACGTCTTTTATCATAATCATCATAATTGGCTGTAATTTTTACTCCATTTAATTCTATATCAAAGTATTTCCCCGGCCTTTTATAACTTGAAACAAAATACGGACATTTTTTTATATTTTGATAATTTAACAAATCCATTTTTTCAGCTCCAACTTTTTATTTTATTAACTGTATAACTTGGATATATCTCCAAATTCAAGGAATAGATTGGCTATATTTTTCAAAAATCCCAATCTATTCATTCTAATACTCTCATCTTTATCCATAACAAATACATTATCAAAATAATTGTCAATACTATCTTTCATGGTTAATAATTCATCTATTGCTTCTTTGTAGCTTAATCTTTCTAATTTTTCTTCTATCTTTCCTTTGGTTTCAAGGTATTTTTCAAACAATTGCTTTTCTGCTTCTTCTTTAAATAATCTTCCTTCATATTTCAATGAATTATGCTTTTTAGATATATTCTGAACCCTCTGGAATGTTTTTATAAATACCTTAAATTCTTCGGAATTTACAACTTCATTTAAAGCTTCTGCTGCAAGATATGCTCTTAATGGTTTATTCCAATTTACCAAAACTGTATTTATAACCTCTGAAGAGATTTTCTTTCTTGATAAATAAGTTTCAAACCTATTTTTAAAGAATTCGGAAATTTCATTTTCCTTATATTCAACACCTATTAATTCTGAAATTTTTCTCATTAGTTCTTCAAGATCTATATCCCAGTTGTTTTCTATTATTATTCTTAATACACCATATGCCTTTCTTCTTAAAGCAAATGGGTCTTTTGAACCTGTTGGAATTTTATTTATTCCAAAGAATCCAACTATATCATAAAGTTTATCTGCCATAGAAACTATTAAAGAATTAAGTTCCAAAGGCAAAGTATCGGTTTCTTCAACTGGTTTATAATGTTCTTCAGCAACAATATATACATCTTCAGAATAATTATGATGTTTTAAATATATCCTTCCCATTGCTCCCTGTAATTCCGGGAATTCATAAACTATATGTGAAGGTATGTCTATTTTTGAAAGTTCTGTTGCTTTTATGAGATTTTCGTTTTTATAATCCAATGATTTTGCTATTAATTCTGAAATTTTCATCATTATATTTATTTTATTTAAATATGTTCCTAGACCAGCCTGATATGTAATTTGATTTAATTTCTTTAAATACACCTCAACAGGTGTATTTAAATCTTCATCATAATAGAATTTTGCATCGTCAAGTCTTGCGTTAATAACCCTCGAATAACCGTTTACAACATTTTTTTCTTCACTTAATCCATCCTGAAATGCTATATAATTATTTGAAATCTTACCATTTTTTCTTGCAACAAAACTTCTTTGATGATGTTTAACTGTTATTTTTATTACTTCCTCTGGAAGCATTAAATATTCTTCGTTAAATGTTCCCACAACAGCTGCCGGATATTCTGTTAATTGAGCAATTTCATTTATTAATTCTTCATCCATTTCTATTTCCAATTCATTATTTACAGCAACCTTTTCTAACTCTTCTTTAATTCTTTCTTTTCTTTCTGAGTAATTAGCAATTACAAAATTTTCTCTTAATATGTCAAAGTACTCATCAGGTCTGGAAATAAATACTTCGCCTTTACTCATAAATCTATGCCCGAAAGTTCTTCTTGAAGAGTTAATTCCGAACAATTCAAAATCTATTATATCATAATCTAATAACGCCATTATCCAATGCACCGGTCTAACAAATTCATATTCACCATTTGACCATCTCATTGGTTTTTTAAATCTCAATTTTTTTATTACAGCTGGATATATTTCTGCAAGGGATTCGGAAATAGGTCTACCTGCTTTTTTTATCTTTGCAAATAAATATATATTGCCTTTTAATTCTTTCTCTTCAATTTCATACTCTGTTCCTTCAAGAGATCTTAAAAAACCCTGATATGGTTTTGTTGGATTTCCGTCTTCATCAAATGAAACCTTTTTAGCAGGTCCTTTTCTTTCCATTATCATGTCTGGTTCTTTTTCTGGTAAACCTTCAAGATAAACACCAAATCTTCTTGGGGCAATGAAAACTTCCAGCTTTGTATAAGATATATTATGTTTTTTTAATTCTTCTTCCATATTTTGATATAACTGAGTAATTATATTTTCATATTCACTTGAAGGTAATTCTTCAACGCCTATTTCAAGTAATGACTTTTTATTCATCATTCTCTCCTCCAATTGCTTCGAGGTATGTTTGTGCTGTCTTTCTTGCCATGTCTCTAATTAAAAGTATATATTTCTGTCTTTCATTTACACTTATTGCATTTCTTGCATCAAGTAAATTAAACGCATGCGCTGCTTTTACAAGATAATCATATGCAGGTAAATATAATTTATTTTCAATAAGATACTCAAATTCGTTTTTATATGTTTCAAAAAGATTATACAACACTTCTATATTTGCTTTTTCAAAATTAAAGATTGAGAACTGTCTTTCATTTTCTTTGAACATTTCTCCATATTTCACATACTTATTCCACATTGTTTCATATACATTCTCTTTTCCCTGCAAATACATAGCAAGTCTTTCTATTCCATATGTAATTTCAAGTGAAATAGGTTTTAATGAAACTCCACCCATTTGTTGGAAATATGTGAATTGCGTAATTTCCATTCCATCTAACCATACTTCCCAACCTACTCCCCAGGCACCAAGTGTAGGTGATTCCCAGTTATCTTCTACAAAACGTATATCATGTTCATCTGGATTAATTCCTATCGCCTTTAAAGATTCTATATAAATTTCCTGGGATTCCTTTGGTGACGGTTTTAATATTACCTGATATTGATGAAACCTTTGCATTCTATTTGGATTTTCACCATATCTTCCATCTGTTGGTCTTCTACTCGGTTGAACAAATGCAACATTAAATGGTTTTTCACCTAATGTTCTAAAAAATGTTGATGGGTGATAAGTTCCTGCACCCATCTCCATATCGTAAGGTTGTTCTATTACACAACCATATTCAGACCAGAATTTATCTAATTTTAATATTAAATCCTGAATATACAATGTCAGTTCCTCCTTTATTCAAGTGAAATTAACAGCGGATAATGAGGTTGTCCGCCATTGTGTATTTCAACCTCTAAATCTGAAAATTCTTCCATTAATTCATTTGCTATTAATTCTGCTGTTTTTTGTTCTATATCCTGACCATAGAATATTGTCATTATTTCAAATCCTTCAGCCAATTTTTCTCTTAATACCTTTAAAACAGCTTCATTTAAATCAAATCCATGTGCTTTTAATTCTTTTCCCACAAATACCAGATATTCATCTTTTTTAATGCTTTCTCCTGCTATTTCAGAATCTCTAACTGCATATGTTACTTGAATAGGAACAACTGCTGAGATTTCAGACTCAATTGCCTCTTTTAATTCGTCCTTTTCCATTGTATCATCAAATGCAAGCATTGCAGCTACGCCTTCCTGAATATACTTTGTTTTTACAACCAATACTTCTTTATCTTCAACCATATCTGCAACTTTTTCTGCTGTAAGTATAATATTTGGATTATTTGGCAATATTAATATCTTCTTTTGTGGCAATTTTTCTATGGCTTCCATGAAATCCTTTACACTTGGATTCATTGTTTGGCCACCAAATATTACCATATCAACACCTAAACTCTTAAATATCTGAGTCAATCCGTCTCCCGGAGAAACGGTTATTATTCCCCAATTTTCATTATTTGTTTCAAAAACTTCATTTTGTTCTTCTGTATTATCTGTAGTATTTTCGGCAGTATATGTTTCAGTTACATGTTCATGTTGTACCTTCATATTATCAACTTTTACCTTATATAGTTCTCCATATAATAAAAATTCTTCAAAAACCTTTCCAGGATGATTTGTATGTACATGTGTTTTTAAGAAATCTCCCTGATGAACCAGCACTATAGAGTCACCTAATTCTTCAAGAAATGCTCTTATTTTATCCAATTCTTCCTTTGAAATATCCGGATCATTTAATTTCAAAACACATTCTGTACAATACTGGAATTTTATTTCTTCGTATGCAATTTCTTTAATCTCTTCAGCTGAAGCACTTTCTATATTCTTTAAATCTACTTCAGTATCTCCATTTATAGCATCTCTAAAACCTTTTATTATATAGCTAAGCCCTTTTGCACCAGCATCTACAACATTAGCTTCTCTTAATTTTTTTAAGTATTTTGGAGTTTCTTCTACTATTTCTTCTGAAATTTCATATAATCTGTTTATAAACTCTTCAAAATCTTCTATATCAGATAATTCTTCTTCTGCTCTTTCTGCGAGTTTTCTAATCAATGTTAGCATTGTACCTTCAACAGGCTTAATAACCGCATGATATGCAACCTCTTTCGCTTTTTTCAAAGCTTCTATAAAATCTTTTGTAGTTACAACTTCTTTATCTTCAAGGGTTTCTGTAAAACCTCTAAAGATTTGAGATAAGATAACTCCAGAGTTTCCTCTGGCTCCCATTAACAATCCATCTCTCATATTTTTCATTATATCTTTCATTTTATTTTTATTCTTAGTCTTATCAAGCCATTCACATGCTTCAAGCATACCCGATGACATATTTGAACCTGTATCCCCGTCCGGAACAGGAAATACATTTAATGCATTTATTTCATCTTTTTTCACTATAAGGGTTTCTGCTGCTTTTTTAAATGCTATATAAAAATCCTTTGCATGTAATTCCTTCATGTTTTCACCTCTTTAAATTTTTATTCCTACTACTTTTACATTTACTGTTACGTCTACATCCCCCAGAGCTTCCTTTATACGATGATAGACATTTTCCTGGGCATTAGCAGCAACCCTTTTTAAAGGAAGACCATATTCCATATAAATATAAAGATTTACAGTTACCTTATTATCCTCTTCAATTACTTCTACACCTTTTTCCTGTGGCTTTTGTAATACAGATGCCAATTTATTTAATAAACCACCTTTTCCAATATCTACAGTACCATATGATTCAAGTGCTGCTCTATATACTATTTCATTAAATACTTCCGGTTTTATGGTCACTGTTCCGAGATCTGTTTCTATAATCATAAATAACACCTCCGTTATTTTTATTTATTCGAGTATAGCCGAAAGATATCCAACGGTTCTTTCATAATCTCCAAATATTTCTCCACTTGTTGTATGATGTAATATTCTTACATTTTCAAATCCTGTATATAATAATGTATTTATTGCTCCAAATCCACATGCTGTTATATTATATTTTTTTATATACTCATATACCTTTTCAGGCGATTTTTCTTTTAAGGCTTCTATAATAAAATTTCCCTTTTCCAGGGTTACTTCATGATTTTCATAATGATTTAAATCACTTGATGCAATTATAACCACACCATCTTTAGCAAGTTTTTTTATAACTTTACTTAACTTTTTCGACATTTCTAATGTTTGAACTCCCATTATTATAGGAACTATTTTAAAATCATTTCCATATAAATATTGCAAAAACGGCAATTGCACTTCTATAGAATGCTCATATTCATGAGCTATAATATCTCCTTTGATTCTCAATTCAGATAATATAAAATTAGAAATTTCCGTATCCACATCTATGGTTCCAAACGGGGTTAACCATGAACCTTCTGGATATACCGACAAAGATGGACCTACACCTGTATGATTAGGTCCAATAATTATTGCTGTTTTTACTTTTCCTTTTTTCATCAATTCATAATATCCATATGCCGCTGTTTGTCCTGAAAAAACATAACCAGCATGCGGAACAATTAATCCCGTTAAGTCAATTGATTTTTCAGGTATTTCAATCTCTTCAAATCTTTCAAAAAAAGATGAAATTTGTTTTTTTAATTCTTCATAATCAGCAGGATAAAATGTTCCAGCCACTACAGGATATCTCATTTTATTCGCCTCCATATCCTGTTAGTTTTGGCCAAATAAACAATGTCAAATTATATTCTCGATTTCTCTCTTCTGTTGTTTTAAACAATTCGCCCAAAAAAGGGATATCTTTTAAAAACGGGACTCCGGTATTTAATTTTTCCTTTTTTAATAATTTTAATCCACCAATAACTCCAACATAACCATTTTTTATTAACATCTTTGTTTTTAATTCGCGTGATGTTTCCGCATTATATTTAGATATTGAAAATTTTTCCGGTTCACTGACTTTTAAAGATAAATCTAAATCTATTAAATCCTGATATTTATTATATCTCGGTTCTATTTCAAGAAACAATCCACTTTCTATATACTGTATAGAAGACTCATTTACTATAGGTACTCTATAAACAGATTTAAACATAGCTTTACTTCCAGATTTTACTATTATTTTGGGTTTAGATAATAGTTGCGAATTTGATTTTGAGTTAATGTTTTTTACATCAAATACCGCCTCAATAATTTCAGCATATAACTGTGGTGTAATTATTCCATTATTTAAAGATGCCACTATATCTTTAGAATTAAACCTGTTCTCTATTTTCCTTATTGTTTCTTCTAAAATCGAAGAATCGATTATAGATATTTCTATTGATATAACCTCTGGGATTTTGCTTTTTATTATCAAAATCCCTTCTTTATCTTCCAATATATAATTATATTCATTTAAAAGATATTCAATATTTTTTTTATTTGAATAATCTACATTATAATTATACACCGAAATAGCTTTTAAATCATCATTATTTATCAAACTGTAATTTTTTTCTTTTGCAAATTTTTCAATAATTTTATACAGAGAAATTGTTTCATTTTTTTCTTTATTTTTATTAATTATATCCTGTTTCAGTAATGAAATATCTGCTTTTACATCTGTCGCTTCATCTGATTCATCGGAAATCTCTTCTTCATTTTCGAATTTTTCTATATAATCTTTTATAATGCCTATATCTTCTTCTTTCCCTCTTATTATATAATTTTTTTCTATCTTTTGAATTATAGTATCTTTAAAAATTTTATTAAAAGGTAATAAATCTAATTTTGACTCTATTATTTCAATTTTAATGTTATTTTTATTATTTATATTATTACTTTTTTTATTATTATAATTAATATTAATATTTTCTATTTTTTTCAGTATTTCTTTAAGTTTTTCTATTTTTTCCCCTTTAACCAGATATAATGTTGTTGCAATTTGCGAAATTTCCACATCAAAAAAAGCTTCTAATTTTCTCAAATCATAATTGCTTTTTATTATATCAACTTTATATATTTCGTCTGATTTCTGCATTTTTGCGGAGTTTTCTCCATTTTTTTCAACTTTTTTTAAATGTATCTCTCCATTCTTTTCAGGATATATCACTTCTATTGCATGATTTATTTTTTTTATCTGTTCTGTTTTTTCGTTTGTTGCGTATATAAGATATACATTTTCATTTACTTTAATTCCTTTTATTCCCATAAACCTGATTAATCCCAAAAAATCAGGTATGTTAGATTCTATTAAGCTATAAATATACTCTTCCTTTTTGGTATTCGCATTATTTTCGCGAACAATTATTGGAAAAGCTGTTTTTTCAATATTTAACTTTGAAAAAAGTATGTTATTTTCATCTATATAAAAATACTTTAATCCGCTTTTTTGAATTAATATTCTGAAAATATCTTCTGGATAAAACTTTTTCAGTGTTAAAGAAATATACTTTTCTGGAACTGGATCTATATAATACCTATTCAACTTTACTTCATCCAATACCATTTCAAGAATATCCTTTATCAATATCTTTTTAAAATAATAATCTTTATCTCCTATTTCACCAAATCCTTTTACAATTATTTCCAAATTTTTATTATCCAGTTTATTGATTTTTATATCTCCCTTATTAACAGGAAATATCGTTTCAAATTCAATAATATTATTATATGTATGAATTTTTTTTACAGGCCCATGATAAATCTCCATAGTTTTATCTTCAAATTTTATATTATCTGAAAATATGCATTTATATATATTTTCTCTGTTAAACATCTCAAGAGATGTTAAAATATTGGTAATTTTAATAATTGTTGTATTTTCCACTTGATCAATAATTATTTTATATGAAAATAAATTTATATACATCATCAAAAAAAGAATAAATGGTATGTATAATTTTTTCATCTCAACACCTCAAATCTTTTTTTGTTATTGTCATATAACAATATACCATCTTTAAATATTTTTATAACCCGTTTATCGTTTTTTATTTCTCCATTTTTCAATTTTATTAATTGATTTCCTATATATACATATCCTATCAAATTACCTTCATTTTCTACAACACCTGCAAATTTTAATATTTCAGATTCAGGTAAAAAATTTTTTTCTTTCCAGAGTTCATCTACATCAAAATCTATCCCTTGAAAAAAATTTTTATACTTATTTTGTTTCTCTAACTGAATATTTATAACTTTAACATTTTCAGGAATTTGTCTTTCAATATATATATCATAACTATTATCAAAAATATCTTTTTTTCTCAAAAATAATTTGTCTATTATTACTCCGTTTTCATTTTCCAATTTAGATATTATACTGGATATTTCAATTGAGGATAGATTTTTTTTTATTATCGGGTTTTCAGAACATGCTATCTTATACTGAGGAATTTCCACGCTTTTTTTCGGGATATTTACCTGTGTTTTATTCATAATAAACAAAGAAATTATAATAATTATTATTGAAAGAGCGTATCTATATATCATTTTCTCAACTCCAGTATTTTATATTGCTTGTATACCAGATCTATATCTCCCTTTTCTTCAATTTCAAATGGTGCCACTATTTCAACCGAATCTTTAATAGATACTGCTATTGTCGCTTCCAGTGTTGTATTAGCAGAATATTTCAGAGATAATATACGAACTTCAGTTTCAAGTTTCTCAAGAAATTTTAAAAAATTAAAAAATTCTTCATTAGTCTTTCTGGCTAATTCTATTCTTTTTTTGTATTCCTGAAACATCTTTTCTCTATTATCAATATAATTGAGTTTAATTTCATAAATTTTATTATTGTAGTAATATATAGAAAATCCCATAAATATTATCGAAATTGATAATATCACATAGGAAAATATATTTAAATATTTTCTCAATCGAGATTCAAACCCCCACAACATTTTTAAAATCACCTTCTAATATTATTTTTTTTATTTTTTCACAATCCAGATTTACACAATAAATATCTTCTGACACATTATTTATATATATTCCATACTCAAAAAACTCTTTTTCTCTATAATAAAGAATTTTTCTTTCCTGAATTTCAAATACTATTGTTTTATATTTTGAAAAATCATTATTAGAAAGGTGTTTCCATAATAATAAATTTATTGGTATATAGTAATCATATTTAATTGAAAATCTGTATTTAAACATAGATTTTTTCAAATATAAATAATACATATTTTCTCCTAAATCTATAACACCAACCTTTTCCTTTGAACTCTCGTAATCTCTTGCATTATTTATAATATACATGTTTAATTCATCTTTATCACTGAATTTTTTTATAATTCCGTAATTATGAACAATATTTATTCTCTTTTCTCCAAAAAAAGATTTCTCTTTTATCTTTTCTTTAAAAAGATATTTATTGTTATAATAATACTTTTTTACCACTTTATCCCTCCCCATGAAAAGGCCGAAGTTACAGGAAGTATTGAAAATCTTAAATATACATTATCGTTTATATATATAGTTCCTCCAGGCCCCTGCATCATTAAATTAAAAAATTGATATACATGAGCATAATTTTTATACTGGGTGTATGGAAGCTGAAGAAATATATTACCAATAAAATATATTTTACCTGCTACTATAACCCTTGAATTCTTCTTTTTAAAATCTATAGAATGATACTTTGCCTGCACAAAAGTATCCATCATATACACAAAATCTATTCTCTTTTTTATGTCTTCAAAAAATGTATGTTTTATAATTATAGGAGCAACTAATATTAAAATACTTTCTATTAACAGTACAACAATCACTTCAAAAAGTATAAATCCTTTTTTTGACTTCATCTATATCCCCTCAAACATATTAATAGCATTAAACATCCCATTATAAAAGGTATATACAATTTCTAAAATTATAACGGACAATATTGATATTAAAATTGGTTCAAATATCTTTTTTAATTTTTGAACATAAGTACCTATTTCCAGATTAAGATGGGTTTCCATTATCTCCAATGGCTTTTTCATATTTCCAATATCATTTGATAAAGATAGTGCATATATTAATTCACCAAAAGAGCTGTCTTTAAATGCATCGGATAAATCTTTTCCATTTTTTATTTTCAAAAGCATCTCATTTATTTCTTCCGCTACTTTTTTAGATGTTGCAATTTCCGAGCTCTTTTCAAATGCTGAATATAAAGTATCCCCACTTTCTATAAAAATTAATGTATTCTCAATAAATTCCAGCAAATAAAACTTCATATATAAATTACCTAAAAAGGGGATTTTATATATTGTTTTATCAAATTTTCTTCTATACTTTAATAGAACAGCTACGGCTATAGCAATAATTGAAAACAATAATATTATCCCCCAGGAGAAAAGAAAATTAAATTTTACATTAAATGTTTTTGAAAAAATAGGGGATATATAAAATTGAAGAAAGAAAAGAAGGGATATTATTGCAGAAAACAATAACAAAGGGTAAGCAATTATATTTTTAAATTCTTTATAATTATTAATTCTATTTTGATATATATTCTCAAGCCTTTCAAGCATTTTAATCATTTCTTTTTCATCTGAAACACCAGAAAGCGATACCCTTAATTCATAATCAAAAAAATATGCGGAACGCAAACTTTCCACATATGTATTACCAGCTATTAAATTATTTACAATAAAATCAAGTGCAACCTTTAATTGATATGTAATCCCTGTATTTTTTCTCATTAAATCTACAGCATCAAAAAATGTAATATTGGTTGCCAGTAATGCTTTTAAAGATTTTATAAAGGTAAGATGTTCTTTTTGAGATAACTTCTTAAATTTTATTCTTTTCACAAATTCGAATTTCTTTATTAAAATACTTTTATTAACCCTTTTAAGTGCATCTGTTTCATTTTTTCCAAATACATATCCTTTTATTTCTCTGGAATATTCTTCGCCTTCGAAATAAAAGAGTTTCATAGACTATACCCCCTATCCCTTTAAACAATCCGAAAAAAATTATATCATAATCATGTACAATTTAAAAAGCTTTGACATAAAAGGATAAATATGGTAGAATTATTCTGTAAAGCCCCGATTTTTTTATACGATATATATAATGGACCCTGAAAACAAAGAAGGTGATAAAGATGATTAATGGTGTATCGGGAGTTGGCTCATATCAATATACACCTCAAATCAATACCAGAAATGCTGCATCATCTGCAGCTAATCAGCAAATGGCTCAAAAAACCAGCCAGGACTTTGATAATCTATTAAACGCTATAGTTTATCAACAGGATGGTTTAACCCGAAAATTAGTAAGGATAATCGGTGATATGTATCAGGGAAAAAATCTGGATATTTTAGCTTAAATGCGGGCTTTAATGCCCGCATTAGTTATTGGAGGGAAAAAATGCTTTTAGACTTACATTCACATTCAACATATTCAGACGGAACATACAAACCAGAAGATCTAATATTATTGGCTAAAGAAAAAAATTTAGAATTATATTCTATAACAGACCACGATAATATAGATGCACAAAAAGAAGCTATTGAATTTGCAAAAAAATATGATGTAAATTATATTACTGGCGTAGAAATCAGTTGCAAATTTAAAAATATGTTTGATCTTTTGGGATATGGCATTGACATAAATAACGAAAAATTAATATCCACACTTAATAGAATTCAGGATTATAGAAAAAATAGAAATAATTTAATGATAGAACGACTCAAAGAACTTGGTTTTGAAATAACCTTAGATGAAGTTGCCGAAGAAGCTCAGGGAGATGTTATTGGTCGACCACATTTTGCACGTGTTCTGTTAAAAAAAGGATATGTCAAAGATAGAGAAGAAGCTTTTGATAAATATCTTGGAGACGGAAAACTTGCATATATTCCAAAACAAAAATTACAACCAGAAGAAGCTGTTTCTTTAATAAAACAGGCTGGGGGTTATCCTGTAATTGCTCATCCAAAGTATTTAAAATTATCTCCATCGAAACTTATAGATTTAATATACTATTTAAAACCTTTTGGATTATGGGGTATTGAAGTTTATTATTCCAAACATACAAGAAAAGAAATTGAAATTTTCAAGGATATTGCTTTAAAAACAGGATTAATGATAACAGCAGGAAGTGATTTCCACGGAGAAAACAAACCTGAAATTGACCTTGGAATGAGCGTGGAAGATGAATACCTAAAAAAATCTATAGATGTATTAAAAGGGTGATGAATTTGAATTACAAAGAAAGAGAAAGATTATCAACCATATCATCTATAGTTTCCATAATTGCAAACGCATTACTTGCAATACTCAAAATAGGTATTGGATTCTTTACCAATAGTATGGCTATATTAGCCGATGGTCTTGACACAGCAACAGATATATTAACCTCTGTTATGACATTAATCGCAGGAAAAATCTCCAATAAACCACCGGATATTGAACATCCATATGGACATGAACGTGCGGAAACAATAGCCACAAAAATTGTATCTCTTATAATAATGTATGCGGGTATAGAAGTATTTACAAATTCCATAAAACGTTTAATAAATCATGATGCAAATATAGATAATCTGCTTTTTGTAGTTATTATTTCTGCTATTTCCGTAGTGGTAAAGTACTCCCTGTACAAATATAGATTATATATAGGAAAAAAAATAAATAGCAACGCAACAATTGCAGATGCTTTAAATATGAGAAATGATGTTTTTACTTCTTCTTCTGTTTTAATAGGAATATTAGTTCTATACTTCACAGGATTATGGTGGATTGATTCCGTATTAGCTATTTTTGTATCTTTAATGATTTTAAAAACAGGATTTGAACAGTTTATGGAATCATCAAGTGAATTAATGGAAAGTTCCCCTGAACTAAAAGAATTATATGAACTCGTCGCAAACTGTTCATGCAAAACAGCCAAAGCACAAAATCCTCATAAAATAAGGGCAAGAAAATTTGGTCATAGATATTTTGTTGATATGCATATTGAATTGCCACCGGAAATGACAGTAAAAGAAGCAAATGAAATATGTGCAGAATTGGAAAAAAGAATAAAAGAAAAAAATCCTGCTATTAAAGATATAATAATTCACGTAGAACCATATGGCAATGCCGAAAAGGAATGTTTTGGATTATCAATAGATAATATAAAACACATGAAGGGGGAATAATTGTGTATCCTGTAGTTCATATTTATCCTGAAAAAATAAAGGAAAATGCTCTAAACATCAAAAAAATTTTTGAAGAAAGAGGAATTTCATTTACTGCTGTTACAAAAGTTACCGCCGGAAATATTGATGTAGCAAATGCTTTAATAGAAGCTGGCGTTAAATCAATTGGGGATTCAAGAATACAAAATATAATTGATATGAAAAATGCCGGTATTGATGCAGAATATATGCTCTTAAGAATTCCTATGAAAGACGAAATAGAACTGTTGGTTAAATATGTTGACGTTACACTTGTTTCTGAAATAGAAACAGTAAAATGGATAAATGTTGCAGCTGAAAAAGCTGGAAAAATACAGGATATAATCTATATGGTTGATGTTGGTGATTTAAGAGAAGGCGTATGGTATGAAAATGCCGTAGAAGAAATATCTAAAGTCAAAGATTTTAAAAATATAAAACTCAAAGGTATAGGAACAAACCTTGGATGTTTTGGTGGAGTTTTACCTTCAAAAGAAAATATGACAACATTATTGAACATAAAAAAAGAGATTGAGGAAAAATTAAACATAAAAATTGAAATAGTGTCCGGTGGAAATACTGCAGCATTACCGCTTGTAGAGAAAAATCTATTGCCTGAAGGAATTAATCATTTCAGACTTGGCGAATCTATTATATGCGGAACCGATGTAACAAATAATAGAATTGTACCAGGAAACAATGTTGATACAATGATTTTAGAAGCACAAATTATAGAATTAAAGGATAAACCTTCAGTACCTGTTGGAGAAATAGGTTTTGATGCTTTTGGAAGAAAACCAGAATTTGAAGATAAAGGAATAAGAAAAAAAGCCATTCTGGCTATAGGTGAACAGGATATTATCGCAGATGGACTTATTCCTTTAGATGAAAAATTAGAAGTATTGCACGCAAGTAGCGACCATACCATCGTAGATGTAACTGATTCTGAAAAAGAATATAAGCTTGGAGACACTATAAAATTCAGAATGAGTTATGGATGTCTTTTAAAAGTAATGACAGGTAAATATGTTGAAAAAATAATCCATAAATAATTAAACCCCCGGGTATTTAGCCGGGGGTTTAATTAAAAAGAGTAGCTATATATTTTATTATCGCTTCCGTAAATAAATGTGGTATTAGAAATCCATTTTACAAAGGTTATATGTTCATAATCAGTAATATACTTCGCTATAGTTTCATTTGTATTTATATCCTTTATTAATATAAACTTTCCATCTGTAAATATTATCCTTCCATTATATATATCCAGCGAAATAATCTTTCTAAGTGAATGAGATATTATTTTCTCCATATTGCCTGTGAAAATATTATATATATATAAATTAGATTTTGTATCTTCAACAAGAAGTTTATCGCTGGAGTATGGAATTATTGTTTTTACTGGATAATAGGTTACAATTGTTCTATCGTATTCTGATTTATCGTTATAATGAATTATAATCCTGTTTGATGGCGAGGTTGTGAATCTTTTAAATTTGTCTTTTGAATAATATGAAATCATGGTTTTATTGTCAGGTATTCTTTTGATTTCTGAAATCAATCCCCAATTGCCATAGTATTTTTTTACTATTTTTTTATTTTTATAGTCATATTTTACTATTTCTCTGTTTTTATTTCCATAATAGATATAATTACCATCAAAGTCTGCAGATAATTGCAATTTCTGGTCTTCAAAGAGTTCTTTGCCATTTTTTAAGTCATATAGTCTAACTTCACCGTCATTACATGAAATAAATAAAATATCTTTTATTATTTTTAAATTTGAGATGTAATCGAACAATTCTATATTTAAGATTTCATTTCCATCTTTTTTTATTGATACTTCACAAAATTCACTTTCTATTATTTCATAATCTCCTATTTTCCAGTAATTATTTATATTGTCTTCTGCCTTAAAAAGTAATTTTTCGTTTTCGATATAATCTGGATAGTCCTTTAAGCTACGAATTTTTCTGTATAGTTCTTTATTTTCAGGTATTGTATAATCCAGAGCATAAAATCTTAAATATCCATCGATATTTTTTGCAAATAGATTTTTTGTAAGGTATCCTATTTCAGGATATGCAACCCTTCCAACATGCATAATATTCACGGTTTTAAATGTGTTTAAATCTATTTTCAGTATTTTACCGGAAAGATATAATACATACAGATAATTTTTGTTATTTGAAATCTGGCTGAGATAATCATTTTCTAAAAATAGTTCTTTTACTATTTTCAAAGTGTTTTTATCTAAAATGGTTATTTTATTAAATCCGGAGGTTACTATAATATAATTTTCTGCAGGAATTATATGCTTTATAAACCAGTCTGAGATTTTGATATTTTTTGTAATTTTATTGTTTTCAAAAGTAGATACTGTTCCATCTTCATTTCCAAGGAGTATTTTATTTCCAATTCTTTTTACAACATCGGTATTTATATTATCTATTATTTTCTGTAGTTTTCCTGTATTTAGGTTGTACTTATATATTTCATATCCAGTTGAAAACACAAATGTATTATCTAAAATATCTCCATTAATAACTGCAAATTTATTAATTGCTACCGGTATTTTATTCATTAAAATACCGGTATTTTTATTATATATATTTATAATTATATAATTTGTCAAATGATTATAGGTTATAACATAGTTATTATCAATATAGGATAGAAACTTTCCTTTGTATAGAGAATACTTTTTATTAAAAAGATCATATACTGCAATAGAATCATTAATTCTTCCAAATATTTGATTATTATGATTTAAACCCAGCTCACCTTTAAGATTATATATATTTTGAAGCTGAATATTTCCTATAATATAGTTTTCATAATATAAATAATAAAAGTAATTTGTGGCATATATACCATTAAATGAATTTCCCGGATAATTTTTTACCCATTTAATCCAATCGCTTATTAATTCATCAAAAGTTTTTCCGGAAACCTTTTCAATATTTGTAAAGTAATTTATGTAAAGATTTTTTATTTCATCAATTGTATAATGCTGCAACATATACTCAAAAAATGAAGAACCATATCTATATATATTATCGTTTTTTTCCAGTTCTTTTAATATTTTGTCTGGATTATCAAAATCAAGTTTTTTTCCGTATTTAAAAATAAATTTTAAATATGCAGTATTATATTCTGTGGTAAAATATTGAGGAATTGACTCAACGAGTATTTCAGAATGTATTTTATCCTTTTTATATTCCTCTTTATATTTTTCATATTCAAATTGTGCTTCAACAAAATGTATTAATTCATGACGTAAAGCCCAGCTGGTAGTATAAATGGTATTGCCACCGCTGTTTAATCCTCCAATATCCATTATATTTCGCATTTCAAAATCCTTTAATATATATACATTAGCTTTATTTTTCACATTTTTAATTTTAAAAAAATCAAATAATCTATCAAGATTTTGCTGTTCTCTTTTGGCTATTATTCTTGAATATCTGGCAAATTCGCTGTCCTTTTCAAAATGAAATATAATGTTTTTTGTTTCGATTTTGCACCAATGTTTATCAGCATAGTCTTTAAAATTGTTCAAAACAAAACGATTTTGGTCAATTTTCCCGTAATTAATAGAAAAGGATACAATAGCCAGAACTATTAAAAAAAATAAAAAAAAGAATCTTTTCAATATCCCCACCTCCATTGAAAATATCCACTAAGATTATAACAAAAATTTTCGAATAAAAAAAACTGTAACATTGTAAAAATTTCTTTATTTGTGAAACATCTTTTCCTGTAATGAAAAAATTATGTTATAATTAAATTTGAGAATAATTTTAGGAGGATTTTATGAGCAAAAAAATATATATTTTAACACTTGGCTGCCCCAAAAATGAGGCAGATATGGATGTTTTAAAGGGAGAATTTATAAAACGAGGATATGAAATAATAGATAATCCGCTAAAGGCGGATATAGCAATAATAGATACATGTGGATTTATAGAACCTGCAAAAGAAGAATCTATAAATGAAATATTTAATCTTGTTGCATTAAAAGAAGAAAATCCGGATTTAAAGGTCATTCCTATTGGCTGTCTTATTGAAAGATATTATGAAGACTTAAAAAAAGAATTAAAAGAAGTAGATGGTCTTATAGGTGTTGTTCCGCCTTCGTTAATTGCTGAAAATATAGATAAAGGTAATTTTTATTTTAAATTAGAACAGCCATATGATGTATATTCATGTGATTTTAGAGTTATTCCAGATAAACCATATGCATATATAAAAATAGCAGATGGATGTAATAGAAAATGCGCTTTTTGTTCTATACCATATTTTAAGGGGAATCCTTCAAGCAGGGAAATAGAAGATATCGTAAATGAAGCAAAATTCCTCATAAGTAAAGGAATAAAAGAAATAGTACTTGTATCCCAGGATAATACATTATATGGTGTGGATTTATATAAAAAACAGGCTTTACCAGAGCTTTTAAAAGCGCTTAACGAAATAGAAGGTGATTTCTGGATTAGGGTTATGTATTTACATCCAGATTTCATCAATGACGAAATTATAAATACTATACATCAACTGGATAAAGTTGTAAATTATTTTGATATTCCTTTGCAACATGGTTCAAATAATGTTTTAAAACGCATGGGAAGAATAAGAACGGTTGAACAATTAAAAGAAATTATACAAAAAATAAGAAAAAATTCAGATAGCATAATAAGAACAACATTTATAGTGGGTTTTCCTGGTGAAACGGATGAGGATTTTGAAAAATTAATTCAATTTGTTGATGAAATGGAATTTGATAGACTTGGAGCCTTTACATATTATGATGAAGAAGGGACACCTTCATATGCCTTTGATAAAAAAGTTAATGAAAAAACAAAAGAAATAAGACTTGAAGAACTTATGGAATTGCAAAAAGAAATCTCACTGGAAAAATTAGAACAATTTGAAGGAAAGAAATTAAAAGTGTTAATAGAAGAATTAGAGGATAATGTATATGTTGGAAGAACATATATGGATGCACCTGAAATTGATGGAAATATATTTGTATCCTCAAACAGAGAAATAAAAATTGGAGATTTTGTCGAAGTTGAAATAACCAATACATTTGAATATGATATGGAGGGCTTTACAGTATGAATCTCTGGACTGTTCCAAACATATTAACCTTTATACGAATAATAGCAACAATTCCAATGTTTATGATTACATATGACAAAAATCTCTATATAATAGCTTTTTTTGTGTATATATTAGTATCTTTAACAGATTTATTAGATGGATATATTGCGAGAAAATATAATCTTGTTAGTGATTTTGGAAAATTTATGGATCAGATAGCGGATAAAATATTAATAAATGCTTTGTTTATAGCCTTTCTGGATATTCATTTAATTCCAGGTTGGTTTGTGGCTATTATTATAGTTCGCGATATTTTCATTAGTGGATTGAGAATGTTTCTGGCAAATAAAAATATTGTAGTGGCTGCAGATATGTGGGGAAAATTAAAAACCTTTTCTCAGACTATCTTAATTGGTTCATTATACTTAAGCGTTCAGTTTTCATTTTTAAATAGTATAAATACATTTTTAATATGGATTACAGCTTTCTTTTCCATCTTTTCGGGATATAATTATCTGGTAAAAAACATAGCAGGATTTAAGGGGGAGGAAAATGGACAGAAATAAAAAAATCAGAACATTTATAGCAATAGAAGTAAATCAAAGTATTCAGGATATATTGAGAGATACAATTGTAAGATTGGAAAGAATGGGGTTTAAGGGAAACTGGACAAAACCCGAAAATATTCATTTAACCCTATATTTCCTTGGAGATACTCATATCACAAAAATAGCAGAAATCGCAAAAAGAATGGAAGAAAGAATAACCGGATTTCCAACATTTGCATTTGAAGTTAACAGGGTTGGATATTTTAAAAATAGGAATTTTCCACGTGTTGTATGGCTGGGAGTAGACGGTGGAAATACTCTAAAACAGTTACACAATGAGGTTATAAAATCCTTAAAATTATCAGGTATTCATGTTTCTGAAAGTGAAGAACAATTCCATCCACATCTTACAGTCGGTAGAATAAAAAAGGCACCAGAATTCTGGGAAAAGCTCATAGCGGTATTACCTGTAGAAAGAGTTCTGGTTCCAGTAAGTTCTGTTGGTATATATTCTTCAACATTAACCAAAAAGGGACCCATATATAAGAGGTTGTACACCATCGATTTTGAGGGAGGTTTGATTATTAATGGCTAAAAAGGCATCAAATAAAAAGAGCAGTGTCAGTTCAAACAAAGGTGTAAATAAAGAAGAAATGCTCGATAAACTCGTTAAAGAGTTAGAAAAAAATTATGGTCAGGGTTCTATAATGATCCTGGGAAAAGGTCTGGAAGATGAAAGAAAGCTGGATATAGTTCCAACAGGTGTATTATCTGTTGATATTGCTTTAGGTGTTGGTGGATATCCAAGAGGAAGAATTATCGAAATATACGGTAATGAATCAAGTGGTAAAACAACCCTTGCTCTTCATTCAATTGCTGAAGTTCAGAGAAGAGGCGGTATAGCAGCATTTATTGATGCTGAACACGCTCTTGATCTTGAATATGCAAAAAAGTTAGGAGTTGATCCTAACACTTTGATTCTTTCTCAACCAGATTTTGGAGAACAGGCACTTGAAATAGTAGATAGCATTGTTCGTTCAAATATCGTTGATCTTGTTGTTATAGACTCTGTTGCTGCTTTGGTTCCAAGGGCAGAAATAGAAGGTAATATGGGAGATTCACACGTCGGGCTTCAGGCAAGATTAATGTCTCAGGCATTGAGAAAACTTGCTGGAAGCGTTAATAAGTCAAAAACTATAGTTATTTTTATTAACCAGACACGTATGAAAATTGGTGTAGCCTATGGAAATCCGGAAACAACAGCAGGTGGTGTAGCTCTTAAATTCTATTCAACAATAAGAATGGAAGTAAGAAAAGGTACCACATTAAGAGAAGGTAAAGATGCATATGGTAACGAAGTAAACATCAAAGTTGTAAAAAACAAAGTGGCTCCGCCATTTAAAGAAGCAAAGGTTGATATGATCTATGGCCAGGGGTTAGCAAAAATCAATGATATTTTCAACATTGCTGTAAATCATGATATCGTAAAAAGAAGTGGAGCATGGTTCTCCTATACAGATTTAAATGGCAATGAAATTAGTCTGGGACAGGGTAAAATAAAATCTCTTGATTATTTAAAAGAAAATTCCTATTTACTTGATGAAATTGAATATCGAATAAGAAAAGAAATGGATTTACCAATTCCAGATGATTTAAAAGAAAAAGTGGAAAATCCATCTAACACCTTAGAAGAAGCAGAAGGAGAAGAAATTACAAATAATGAAGAAAAAGAAGATTGATCCTACAGATATTATGCAGGCAGAAAAAAAGGCTATTAGCTTATTAAAGTATCGAGCAAGATCAGAATATGAATTAAGAAAAAGACTGCTCGAAACAGGTTTTTATAAAGAAACCGTTGACGAGGTAATAGAAAAGCTCAAACGCTTTGATATGATTAATGATGAGCTATTTGCATATTATTATCTATATGATAAAATCACCTTTAATTACAAAGGACCATTTTTATTGAAAATGGAATTAATTTCAAAATATCATATAGAAGAAGAGATTATATATAAAGCTTTACAAAAAGTATTGGAAGAAATAAATTTGAAAGAAATAATTCGTGAGATAGTGAAAAAACAAAAAAGATTGGGAAAAGATTCAAGAAAGATAAAAGAGTATTTGTATAAAAGAGGATTTGAAATTTATCAAATAGAAGAAGTTTTGGCAGAAGATGGAGGTGAATAATATGGTAACGTTGTTATATACGTTAATCGTTATATTGGTAATTTTGGTATTTGTAGCATATAAAACAGGTATGACAAAAGGTTTAGAAAAAGGAAATAAAGAGTTTCTTGAAAAATTAAAATCTGAAAAAGAACAGTTAAAAATGGAAATTGAAATAGCTAAGAGAGAAAAAGATGAAATAATAAGAAATGCACAAAAAGAAGCAGACAACATAGTAAAATCAGCTCTCATTGAAAGTAAAGAAGAAATTCAAAAAATGAAAGAAGAATTCAACAGAGAAATAAAATTAGAAAAAGAAGAATTAAAATCAATGGAAGAACGTTTAATCAGAAGAGAAGAAATGATTGACAGAAAAGAGCAAAACCTTGAAGAATTAAAAAATAGATTAGACTCAGAAAAAGAAGAAATCTCAAAGCTAAAGGAAGAACTTGAAACAAAATTATATGAAATAGCGAATTTAACAATGGAAGAAGCAAGAGAAAAGGTGCTTAATGAAGCAAAAGAAAAATATGAATTAGAACTTGCTCAAACATATAAGGCAATGAAAGAAGAATATGAAGAAGATGCAAAGAAACATGCTCAGTGGGTAGTTAGCATAGCAGTTCAAAGATACGCTTCCGATGTAACATCTGAAATTACAACATCTACAGTTTCATTACCAACCGATGATATGAAAGGTAGAATTATAGGTAGAGAAGGTAGAAATATAAGGGCATTTGAAAAAATGACAGGCTGTGATTTAATTATTGATGATACACCAGAAGTAGTTGTAATATCAGGATTTAATCCATTAAGAAGAGAAATAGCAAAAAGAACGCTTGAAGCACTTGTTGTAGATGGAAGAATTCATCCAGCAAGAATTGAAGAAGTATATGAAAAAACAAAGAAAGAATTGGAAGATATAATAAAAGAAGCTGGTAAAGAAGCTGTAATGAGAGTTGGCATTAAACCATTACATCCAGAATTGGTAAAACTTTTGGGAAGATTAAAATTCAGAACAAGTTATGGTCAGGATGTTCTTGAACACTCAATTGAAGTTGCAAACTTCGCAGGATTAATGGCAGCAGAATTGGGACTTAATGTTGAATTAGCTAAAAGAGCAGCATTGTTGCACGATATAGGAAAAGCAATAGACCACGAAGTTGAAGGGTCACATGCTATAGTAGGTGGCCAGATCGCAAAGAGATATAATGAAAAATTAGAAGTAGTTAATGCAATACAATATCACCACAATGAAGTTGATCCTATGACACCTGAAGCTGTAATTGTTGGTGCTGCAGACGCTGTATCAGCTGCAAGACCAGGTGCAAGAAGAGAAACACTTGAAAACTATATTAGAAGAATTGAACAACTAGAAGAAATTGCAAAAGAATTTAGACATGTGGATAAAGCTTATGCTATTCAGGCTGGTAGAGAACTAAGAGTTATTGTTCAACCTGATAAAATTGATGATGCTCTTGCAGATAAACTTGCAAGGGATATTTCAGCTAAAATCGAAGAAACAATGGAATATCCTGGAGTTATAAAAGTTACTGTTATTCGAGAAAAAAGAAGCGTATCCTACGCATCATAAATTAAATGGCGGCAATTTTTGCCGCCATTTAATAGATTAGAGGTGTTAATTTTGAAATACAAACCCCAGATAACAAATATTCTTATATATATATTATTATTACTTACATTAAACTCATGCGTTTTTTTCCAGAAAGATTCTCCGCTAACAGAAAAAGAGTATATTGCTGGATATCCTTTAAGTCTCACATTTACAAGAAAAATAGAAAAAATCTATATTTATGATTCAAATGGAAAATTAATATACAAATATGAAGGAAATCCAATCCTTTCTTTAAAGCTTCCATATATAGTCAATAGCAATATTAAAGTGGAATTCTATGAAAGTGAATCAAATAGACATTATATCAATAATATAAATGTGATAAAACCAAAAATAGTTTTTCTCCTTTACGGTGGAGCTGATAACAATCTTGACTATATAGGCAATTCAGAAGATTACAAAGATCCGCTAACAAATAATCTCGATTATTTCTTCAATTATGATATTAATGAAATTAGAAATTCCATAAAAAAATCTACAACTCCAATTGTAACCATAATATTAGCAGACAGACAAAATATAGATGATTATTTCCTTTTCATAACCAATTTTAATGGTTACAAAGAACTGAAATTTTCAACAGAAAATTTTGGATATGAAAAAGAATTATCTTCAGCATCAGAAGATACTCTATATAAATTTATAAATGATTTTACCATAAAAGATTCTAATATAATAAAAATACTTGACATATGGGATCACGGAAATGGATGGAAAGATGAATCAAAAACATTAAAAAATGAAGCAATAAAACCAAAATTAATTGTTGATGATAATGGTTCATATCTTAAAATCAAAAACATACAAAATGTACTAAAAAAATACAAAAACACCTATAATCAAAAAATAAATATGCTTCTTTTTGATGCATGTAATATGATGAGTCTGGAAATTATGTATGAATTTAGAGATTTAACCGATTATTTCGTGGGGTCTGTATATTCTATTGCAGCATTTGGATTTTATTATAATTTTTTTCATGATTTAGATTTAAATAATCTGGAATATTCACTATTATATAATTTAATAGAAAACTACAGATATTATTATTCCTCAATATATCCATTAAAATACATATCACTGAGCGCAGTAAATCTAAATGAATTTAAAAATATATGGGACAAATTGGAATATACAAACAACATATCCGATACACAATTCTTATATAAAAACTCCGACAGTGCATATGTTTCAGAACCAACAGACATGATTGATATTATTAAACTTAAAATAGATAATGAAACTTTATCAAATTATATAAATAATGCTATTATAAATTCTATTGTAAAAATAAATGGAAATATATTGAATAATTACAGTGGAATAGGAATGATGTTTGAAGATATATTTAATAAAAGCCTTTATGATGATTATAAAGCTCTGGATTTCTACACCAACTATAAAAACTGGATAGAAACAACATGGAAAGCTATTATTCTGGAAAACGCAGATTAACAATATAACCCTTTAAATATGATATAATATCATATGTGGAAAAAGAATATAATATAAGAAAAGATAAAAATGCAGGAGGAAAAAAACATGGCAAAACATGATTTAGGAATAGACCTTGGTACAGCAACATTTATAGTATACAAAAAAAATGAAGGAGTTATAATAAATGAACCTTCAGTAGTGGCTGTTGACAAATTAACAAATACCATTACCGGTTTTGGCAGTGAAGTAAAAGCAATGGTTGGTAAAACACCATATGGTATTGAAATAATAAGACCTATGCAGGATGGAGTAATTGCATATCCATCATTAATTGAACAGTTATTAAGATATTTTATAAAACAGGCTAAAACAGGTTTTTTCCCTTCTAAACCAAACCTCGTTATAGGTATTCCAGCACGTACTACAGACGTTGAAAGAAGAGCTGTAAAAGATGCTGCAGAAAAAGTTGGAGCAAACAAAGCTTATCTTGTTTTAGAACCTATTATTGCTGCAATTGGAATTGGATTGGATATTACCAAGCCAAATGGACATTTAATAGTTGATATTGGCGGCGGAACAACCGATATAGCAGTAATCAGTCTTAGCGGTAGCGTTGTTTCGGAATCAATAAAATTCGCAGGAGAAATAATGGATCAGGAAATAATAAAATATGTAAAAAGAAAATACAAATTCTTAATTGGCGAATCCACAGCAGAATATCTAAAAAAAGAAATAGGTAAAGCACACAGAGATATTGAAACACTTGAATTAGAAGTAAGAGGACAGGATCTGGCTACAGGTATGCCATCTTCAAGAGTTATAAACTCCGATGATATATACGAAGCCATAGAAGATGTTTTAAATGATATAATTCAAAAAACAAAAAATGTCTTAGAAATTACTCCTCCAGAATTATCAGCAGATATATTAAAAAATGGAATATATTTAGCAGGTGGTGTTGCCAAATTAAGAGGTTTAGCTCAATTATTTGAAGAAAAAACAGGTGTTACCACAAATGTAGCTGAAGAACCTCAACTATGTGTTGCAAGAGGGGCAGGTATACTACTTGAAAATCCGGAATTATTATCAAAGGTTGCTGTAATTTAATGAAAATATAAGGGGTGAGGATATGTGGTTGGTAGTCTCTGATACACATGATAACATGCATAAAATGAAAGAAATAGAAAAGATAATAGAAAGAGAAAATATAACCGCTGTATTTCATTGCGGAGATTTTGTAGCACCATTTATTCTGCCATATATAATAAAAGAAAATATAGAATTTTATGGCGTTTTTGGAAATAATGACGGTGAAAAATTATTACTTTCTGAACGTTCAAATGGCAGAATATTACCTGGACCAAGAATTATTGAAGTTGAAAGTAAAAAAATTATGATGATGCATGAACCTTTTGCTCTTGAAGCAGCTGAAAAAAGTGGGTTATATGACTTCATATTCTTTGGACATACGCATGAAATTGTTCATCGAGTAACTGGAAAAAGTGTAATCGTAAATCCAGGAGAAGCCTCAGGATGGCTTACAGGAAGGGCAACAGTGGCGCTTGTTGATCCAAAGGACGGAGAAGTAAATATAATGGAGATATAAAAAAATTGTGGCGATTATGCCACAATTTTTTATATCTTTAATTAATATCCTTAATATCATTTTCTTTTAATTAAATAGAATTGGTGTTGATTGAGAAAAATAAAAACTCCCTCAAATGACTTGGTTGCTGATCCTCGAAATTTATCTTTGAAAGTAGAAAAATAATCTACAACCTGCAAGTATTCATTCACTTTTATTTTTTCAATCGTTTGTAACTTTACCTTGGACACTCTGCGAGCCTTCACTCGCTTTTATTTTTTCCAACTATCCTGTCATCACCGCTGCGGGAAATTCTTAGTTTTCATTCACATTATTTTTCTTTTTTCTCATTACATCTAACAGAACACTCTTTAAGCATTCATTCATCTTTTTATTTATATAGAAGAAAATAGTTAGAATAATGTGAGCGAAAACTTGAAAATTCCCGAAAAGAAATAAAAAAGAAGAAATATTAGAAAATAAATAAGGTAATAACAAAAAAGCTCCCAGATGGGAGCTTTTTGTATGGAGCGGAAAACGGGATTCGAACCCGCGACCCCCTGCTTGGCAAGCAGGTGCTCTACCACTGAGCTATTTCCGCTTGAGTATATATTTGGTGCGCGAGGTGGGACTTGAACCCACACGGGTAAATCCCACTGGATTCTAAGTCCAGCGCGTCTGCCAATTCCGCCACTCGCGCGTTGGCAGGTATAAAAAACTGGTGACCCGCCTGGGACTCGAACCCAGGGCCCCTTGATTAAAAGTCAAGTGCTCTACCGCCTGAGCTAGCGGGTCACGCTCAATCCAAGTATTATTATATATTATTTTTTTCAATTTGTCAAGTTAAGAAAAGTGTTTTTTGTTTAAGGTATGAAAAACATTGTGAAAATACCGTGTGAATTGATATATATTGACTTTTTTAAATTTTTATTCATACTGTCAAATTTGTGTAATCTAAAAGGTGTAGTATATAAATACCGACCGGTTGGTCTGATTTTTGCTGTAATTATTGTGAAATTATAAACATCAAAAATAAAATTATATTGGTTAAAAAGGGGGCATGAAGATGATTAAGGTCCATGGACTTAAAAAGTATTATGGAAAAAATAGAGGTATTGAAAAGGTTGATTTTGAAATTAAAGAAGGGGAAATATTGGGACTTATAGGGCCAAACGGTGCAGGTAAAACAACAACAATAAGAATTCTAACAGGATTTTTAACCCCGGACAGCGGAGAAGCTTTTATTGAAGATAAGAAAGTTCCCTTTGAGATTGATAAAATAAAAGAGAACTTAGGTTATATTCCTGGTGAGGTAAATTTTTATGGCGATATGAGGGTAAAGGAATTTCTTGAATTTAATAGATCATTTTATAAAAACATTGATATTAATTATGAAAAAGAAATAATAGAAACACTGAATATAGATGTAAACAAAAAAATTAAAAACCTTTCACTTGGTAATAAGAAAAAGATAGCGATTTTACAGGCTCTTGTGCATAAACCGAAATATTTAATTCTTGATGAACCAACCAGCGGATTGGACCCGCTTATCCAGCAGAGATTTTATTCTTTAATAAAAAAACATAAAGAAAATGGTGCTGTTATTCTCTTTTCATCTCATATTTTATCTGAAGTGGAAAAACTATGCGCCAGATTTACAATGATAAAGGATGGAACGGTTATAAAATCGGGAACAATAGAAGGATTAAAGGATATTTCGAAGAAAATAATAACTGTTTGGGATATAAAATTAGATGATAATTTGAAAAGATTTAAATATGAAAAGCAAAACAGTGAAAAAATTAATTTTTATGTAAAAACAGTGGAGCTTAAGGACTTTTTAAAAGTGCTTTTAAATTATGATTTTAAAGATATGGAAATTAAGAATCCGGATCTTGAAGATATATTCCTTGATTTTTACGGGGAGTGATATTATGGGATTAATAAAAAAAGAATTTAAGGATACTTTTAAAGGGTTAATTATATGGAATATTATATTTATTTTATTTTCTGGATTATATATACCCTTTACTGATAAAATGACTGAAAAATCAGATGTTATAAGCAGATTTTTTAATTCCATACCCAGAACATTTTTAAAAGCTTTTAATATATCAGATATGGAAATGTTTTTGAAACCAGAAGGTTTTTTTGGTTCAGAAGGTATGGCCATAGTTTTTATTTTTGCTGCAGTTTATTCAATTATGCTTGTATCAAAAAGTTTTGCCGGTGAATTCGATAACGGTACAATTGAATATTTATTAATAAAACCATATTCAAGAATTAAGATTTTTTTTAGCAAATTATTGGTTATGTTTTTTAATATTACTGTTATAGCTGCAATCTTCACAGTAACGATAGTATGGATGTTTAAATTTTTTGTTGCTTCTAATTATAACGTTGAAATATTATATGGCTTTGGTTTTTATACATATGTTGTTGAAATATTCTTTATTTCTTTTACATTATTTCTTTCTTTCACAATAAAAAAAGGGTCTCTGGTAAATTCCATTGCAATGGGAATTTTATTCCTTATGTATTTTGGTTATACATTGCTTGAAGATATAAAAGGTTTATCTTTTTTAAGTTATATCAGTGTATTTAAATACATTCCGCTTGTTGCTACAGTAAAAAATAATACTGTTTATTATCAAAACGGGATATTTATTATTCTCTTAAGTATTGTTTTATTAATAGTTTCCGCTTTATGGTTCAATAAAGAAGATATTTCTTTAGCGTAGGAGATGAGAATATGATTATAAAAAAGGAAATACACTCTAACCTTAAAAGTTTAATAATATGGGCTATTGTATTAATTTCATTTGCGTGGATGATAGCACCTTTTATAGATTATGTATTAAATGATTCTCAGAGTTTAAAGGAATTTATAAATATGATGCCAAAATTTATGTTAAAAGCATTTACGGATAATATAGATTCTTTATTTACACCACAGGGATTTTTTAATGTAAAAATTATGATGATGGCAGAGATATTTACCGCAATATTTTCAATAATGACGGCCGCTTCAATATTTGCACATGAATTTGAAAAAAAGACTATTGAATATATATTAATAAAACCTATAAATAGAAAACAGTTGTATCAGAAAAAAGTTTATGCGCTATTCTTGATTTATCTGATTTTTGCCATGATTTTCTGGATAAGTATATTAATTCTCTTTAAAATTTATGTTCATTATCCATATGATGTTAAAATCCTTTCTTCTTTTGCATTATATCTCTTTGTAACAGAGGTTTTCTTTGGTTCTATTACAGCAATGCTTTCTGTAATATATCAGAGGAATTTTATGCCTATTTCAATTACCATGGGAATATTTGTATTTATGCTTATAGGCGATATGCTTGGAAATGTAATGGAATCAATTAATTGGATACGATACTTTAGCGTCTTTAAATATATCTCTTCTAATTCTACAGTGGCAACAGGAAAAATTTATTTATTCAATTCGCTAATTATAATAATAATTAGTATTGGCTTAATATTCACAGGGCAGTATATTTTTGAAAAAAAAGACATATCCATTTAAATGTTATTATAATAATAAAAAGTGGAAGGATGAATCCTTCCACTTTTTAATTAATTTATTCAATAGCTCTCATGGCTTCATTTGGAGATAGTTTCGATGCTGCCTTTGAAGGAGAATATACTGCTATTATTGAAATTAAATAGAATATCAGCGTTGTATAAAGTAATTTTGAATATGGCACAGCAAATGCAATTCCTGTATTTTCATAAAGTTTTAAGTATATAAGATAACTTGCAAATGTTCCTGAAAATATTCCAATTAAAAGCCCTAACATTATAGTTACTGTAGCTTCCACAAAAAAGGTCATAAATATCATATTTCTGGTAAATCCTATAGCTTTTAGCATACCTATAATCCTTTTTCTTTCATTTACCGCTTTCATCATGGTTATTGAAACACCAATAATTCCAACCATTAACCCAAAATACAAAAATGAATTAAATATATCTACCATACCCTGAGTTGCCTTTAATCCAAGATTCATTATATCATCAACAAATATATAAAATTGATTTTTCTTTTTTAAATATTGTTCCACAGAATCTTTATATGATGGATTGTCTAAAGAAAAGAAAAATCCATGTACAGCAGATTTTTTGAACTTTTCAAGATATGGATTTTTAATACTCAATATTGGTCCCATAGCCAATGATTCACTTATTTTAGAGGTAATTCCAATAACCTTATATGTTATTGTTGCACTTGATGTCTTTCCAAAACCAAATGTTGCACTTGTTATATGGCCGGTAAATTCTTTACCCAATTCAAAATCATAACCGCTTTTCGGATCAATTAATCTCTCAGGTAAAATTGCATAATCTGGATTATTATAAACTAAATTCCAGACCTCTTCATTTGATAATCCCTTAAATTCATCTATTGTTTCTTTTATTTTAAGTTTATTATTTAGAAAAAATTCCTTTGAACCAAATACAAGTGCATATTCCTGTTTTGAATTATTTAATGCGCGTATGAAGTAAAATTCACCTACATTTTTAACTCCAGGAAGTTCCTGTAAATCCTCTTTTGTTAATTTATTTATAACTATTGCTGTTGGCATTTCAACAACAACTCCATCAAAACCTGCAAATAATGCATCACGAGAGTTTCTAAGATTTTCAGAATGAATATAAGGAATTATTGTTAAAATTGTTATTATAAATATAACCATACTATATAATGCAATAATTGCACCTGTTCTTTTTGAATTTCTCATTGGATAGGAAAATGATATCTTTAATATTGGAACAAACTTACCCTTTAATTTTATAATGTTTAAAAGGAACTTTTCTATAAGCTTTAAATTAAAAGTGATAAACAATATTGAAGCTACAAGAATTGAAAATATCTTTATACCCAATGAAAGAAAATTTTCTATCTTTAAATAGAGAGCAAATATAAATAAAAGTAAAGCAAATATATTTCCTATTATACGTCTATATTTAAATATACCCTTTTCTTTTTTATTTTCTGGAATATCTTTAATCGCATTTACTATATTCAATCTTCCAACAGAATATGAATACAAATATGTTATTGTTAATGGGATTATTACACCCACAATAACACCAATGAATATAGAATACATCGAAATATAATAAGCATCTAATAATGGAACTTCACCTATTATATTCTCAAAATTAGAAAGCGATTTAAAAAGTGATGTAACCTTTGAAAAGGTAAATTCCGAAATAACTATTCCTGTAAAAATACCAAATGGAATTGACAAAAGCGTATAAAATAAACTTTCATAAAAAATTATTAAACGTATTTCCTTTCTTTTAAATCCAATTGCTCTTAACATTCCAAGTTCTTTCTTTCTCTCTGCAACAAGCATTGAATACATATTAATTATTAATATACCACCTGAAACAATAGCAAATAAACTTAAAGCAAGGAAAATATATGAAACTCCTCCTTGATCCACCGCTCTTATCTGGTTATCTTTTACAGGAATAAAATCAGCCTTTATATTCATTTCATTATATATTTTTTCTACTTGATTTGTTAATTTATTCCCCTGAATATAATCTCCTTTATTTGAAATAAGTATCTGGTGATACTTTCCTTCAGGTATCCCGGTAAAGGAACGTATAGTTTTAAGAGGAATAAAAATAGTACCTGCTCCATTATTTGCTTCAAGTCCTCTATAATTTAAAACTCCTCTGGAATCTATAATCTCAACAACTTTAAAAATTTTAGGAAACAGCAAATTAGCAGCTGTTGATCCGGTAATTATTTCTATTTCATCACCAACATTCACCTTCAGCTTTTGAGCAAGTTTTTTTGTTAGCACTGCATTATAACCCTTTAAATCTAATAATGACTCCGGAACATTTATTTTATCTGTTCCAAAATTTTTTAATAAGTTATAATCCATACCTATAACACTTGCCTGATATATATCTGACACCTTTAATCTACGAATAGACCCCTTTTTAGCAACAGAATACAATTTAAAAACTATGGGAATATTACCATCAATTAAATTTTTTTCTTCCAGCTCTAAAAGAAATGGCTTTATTTCAGAATACTCCATTGTACCTTTTGATACCAACACCTCATCTATTTCTCCAAAATATAATTCCACACTTTTATAAATATAATTTTTAAATGAATCATTAATTCCCAAAGACCCAATAATAAAAGCCATACCTATCATAGAACCTAAAATCATTAAAAAGGCCTCTTTTTTTACCCTAAAAATATTTCTAAATGAAATCTTTAGAATATGCTTCTTCATATATAAACACCACCTGTTTTAATCATTAGATGATTTTAATCTTAAAATTCCACTATCCATTTCAAATGTTTTCTGTGTATATTCTGTAATTCTTGGATCATGCGTAACAATAACAAAAGTTTGATTGTTTTTTTCATTTAATTCCTGTATTAAATTCATTATATTCATTCCTGTTTTAGTATCAAGAGCTCCTGTTGGTTCATCTGCCCAGACTATTTTGGGTTTTGTAACAAGAGCTCTTGCAATTGCAACCCTTTGGGCCTCGCCGCCACTAAGCATATTTGGAAAATTCTTCATTCTATCCTTTAATCCAACCTCTATAAGCATTTCTTCTGCAGCTTCTCTTGCGTCTTTTTCACTATATCCCTGAATTAATAAAGGAAGCTCTACATTCTCAACAGCATTTAATACCGGTATTAAATTAAAAAACTGGAAAATAAAACCCATATATTTTGCCCTAAATTCTGTTAATCTATCATCGCTTAAAGTTGTTATATCAACTCCATCTATAATCACCTTACCTGATGTAGGCGAATCAATGCCAGATAAACAATTTAAGAGTGTAGATTTTCCAGAACCTGATGGACCTAAAATAGAAACCATTTCGCCCTCAGCAATTTCTAAATTAACTCCTTTAAGCGCGTGAACTTCTATACCCTCATTTTTATATACCTTTGTAAGATTTTCAGTTTTTATTAGCATATCTATCACCTCATAAGAATCTTTTATAATTTATAATTAAATTATAAAACTTTTTCAAAAAAATAACAAGAGGGATCTCTCCCTCTTGTTAATAAAGAAAATTCGTTATAATTTTAATTCATCTAATCCTTTTTCAATAATTTCTTTTGTATCTCTTGCAATCATTAATTCTTCATTTGTTGGAACAACCATAGCAACAACCTTTGAATCTGGAGTTGAAATAATCTTTTCTTCTCCTCTTATATTATTAGCTTCCTTATCTATAGTAATTCCAAGATAACCAAGATAATTCTCGATAATTTCTTCTCTCATAATAGGTGAATTTTCACCTACACCAGCTGTAAATACAATTGCGTCTACTCCATTCATTGCTGCAGCATATGCACCAATATACTTTGCAATTCTATATTCATAAACATCAAAAGCCAATCTACATACAGGATCTCCTTCAATTGCATTATCTTCAATATCTCTCATATCACTGCTAAATCCTTTTGTTAATCCTAAAACACCGCTCTTCTTATTTAAGATATTAACAACTTCTTTGGCACTTAAACCTTCTTCTTTTTCTAAAAATTCAACAATAGCTGGATCGATATCTCCACTTCTTGTTCCCATAACAAGACCTTCTAACGGAGTGAAACCCATTGATGTATCTACAGAAACACCCTTATTTACAGCTGCAACTGAAGCACCATTTCCAACGTGTACAGTTATAATCTTCAATTCATTATATGGCTTTCCAAGAATTTCTGCAGCTCTTTTGGATACATATCTATGACTTGTTCCATGGAAACCATATCTTCTAATTTTATATTTTTCATAATATTCATAAGGAATAGCGTATAAATAAGCTTTTGCTGGCATTTTTTGATGGAATGCTGTATCAAATACTCCTACCTGTGGAACTCCTGGTAATAATTTCATTGCAGATTTTATACCCATAATATTTGCTGGATTGTGTAAAGGAGCTAAGAAAGATAAAGCTTCTATAGTCTTTAAAACTTCATCTGTTATTTTTACTGAAGATGCAAATCTTTCTCCACCGTGAACTACCCTATGACCAACAGCATCTATTTCTTTTAAATCCTTTAAAACACCGTATTTTTCAGAAGTTAATAATTCTAAAACTCTTTTTAATCCAACTTCATGATCTGGAATTTCTTCTTCCAAAATGTGCTTTTCTCCATTGATCCTATGAACGATTCTTGACCCGTTTATACCTATTCTTTCTACTAAACCTTTTGATAATACTTCTTCTGTGTTCATGTCAAGAAGCTGATACTTAATAGATGAACTACCTGAGTTTATAACCAATACTTTCATTCTGGAATCCTCCTTTGTGGAATGGTATATTATGATTTCTTAATATACATAAAGATTATATCAAAAAAAACTATAAAAATAAAGATATGTAATGTATCATAATATAACGTTCTCCCTAATAATATATATTTATCAATGAATAAACTCTCAATTTTAACATATATATTAAAATACTAAGAATAAATACTGAGAAAAAAATTTCGTGAAAATTTTTTCATATTATATAATCAAACGAGATTTTTATATGTAATTAATAATAAATAGTAATATACGACTGGAAGTTAGTCTTATGGAGGTTGTTTTATTTGAGAAAAAAATTTAAAATTAAGGTGTAAGTTATTTTATCTTCCGAGGAGGGTGCAGGCATGAGCTTATTTGATAATGCATTGAAACAATTTGATAAAGCATGTAAAGTAATGGATTTAGACCCAGATTTACAGGCAGTACTTTCAAAACCAAAAAGGGAATTAACAGTTAACTTCCCGGTTAAAATGGACGACGGTTCAATAAGAGTATTTACAGGACACAGGGTACAGCACAACATCGCAAGAGGACCTGCTAAAGGTGGAATTAGATATCACCAGGATGTAACTCTTGATGAAGTTAGAGCTTTAGCATTCTGGATGACATGGAAAGCTGCAGTTGTTGATATTCCTTACGGTGGAGGTAAAGGTGGAGTTACAGTAAATCCTAAGGAATTATCAGACGGTGAATTAGAAAGATTATCAAGAAGATTCTTCTCAGAAATTCAGGTTATAATTGGAGAAGACAGAGATATTCCAGCTCCAGACGTAAACACAAATCCACAAATAATGGCTTGGTACATGGACACATACTCAATGAATGTTGGCCATTCAGTTCTTGGTATTGTTACAGGAAAACCACTTGATATTGGTGGTTCAATGGGTAGAACTGAAGCAACAGGTAGAGGTGTTAGAGTATGTGTTGAAGAAGCTGTAGAATACATGAGAGAAAAAGGAAAAATCAACAAGAAAAATGATCAATTAACAGTTGCTATTCACGGTTTTGGTAACGTTGGTTCATACGCTGCATTATTAACAGCTGAAGAATTAGGAATGAAAGTTGTTGCATTTAGTGACTCTTCAACAGGTGTTTACAAAGAAGATGGATTCACACCTGCAGAAATAAAAGATATTATGGATTACATCTCAGCAAGAAAAGCAAGATTAGATGATTACGAAGGAGAAGTAAACTTCAAAAAGATATCAAATGACGAATTATTAACTTTAGATGTTGATATTTTAATCCCAGCTGCAATTGAAAATGTAATCACAGAAAAGAATGCAAAAGATGTAAAAGCAAAATTAATCGTTGAAGGTGCTAACGGACCTATCACACCAGAAGCAGATGAAATATTAAACGAAAAAGGCGTATTAATTGTTCCTGACTTCCTTGCAAACTCAGGAGGAGTTACAGTATCATACTTTGAATGGGTACAGGGATTACAACACTACTTCTGGGAATTAGAAGATGTTAGAGAAGCATTACACAAAAAGATGAAAAATGCATTCTGGTCAACAATTAGAACAATGGAAAAATACAATACAGATATGAGATCAGCTGCATATGTAATTGCTATTGAAAGAGTAGCTACAGCTACAAAATTAAGAGGAATTTATCCATGATCATAAATTAAATATAATAAAAAGGCTCTTCAAATTGAAGAGCCTTTTTTAATTACTTACTATCCGGTTGGGGACGAATTAAGATAATTGTTATTAATATTCCCAGAATTCCAAATATCCATAAGCTATTTAAAACAAAAGGGACATTATTACCAAAAAAGAAGGTATATACTGTAATTAATACATTTCCAACAGCTCTTGTAAACCCCATTAATGCACCAGAAGCAAAACTCTTGTTTTCTGGCAACAACTGTTGCGCATAATGCACATTAACAGACATTGTTAAAAACATAAAAGCATCTGCCAATATATAAGATATTGATAAAACCCATATATTTGTAGATGTTGAAAATAAAAATACCAGTATTGAAAACGCTGAAAAATATAATAAATTAACAAATCTTACATTGGTTTTTTCTTCTAATTTTGCTCCTAATAAATTGGAAAATGTTCCTGCAAGAAATCCAAGAGTTACAAGCAATCCTCCAACAGTTAAATCATAACCGAGCATTCTTGACTTTATAGGTACATATGACCTGAACATTATACTGATAAATGCCCTATGCACTGTTAATAACCATATTGGATAAATATATTTAAAACCTTTAAAACTCTCAAAAAATCGTGTTTTTTTATTTTTAGGCTTTAAATGATGATGAGATTTAAAATAATTATAAGCAAAATAAAAGAGTATTGTGTATAAAATAATCCCTATTAATCCTATATACAATAAATTTTTTAAATTATAATGAGTAACAAAATATGTTATAAACACAGGTCCAAGCGCATAGCCAAATGTTCCACCAACCATAAATATTGCAAGCGTAGTACTTTTCCCTTTACCAATTGTTCCACTTATACCTGCTCCTAAAGGTTCCTGTGCTGCACTTCCCATATACCCAAGGAAAAATATTAAAAATAATAGCCATATTGATTTGACATATCCCAAAAAGAAGATAGGTGTCATGGTTACTATAACCGATATATACAATAATATCAACTTTCTTTCAGATTTATCAGAAATATATCCAAAAAATATCTGGCTAAAAGAAGATGATAGCGTCAAAATTGACGCCATCATCACAAATATTTTTGGTTCATTTATATTAAAATACTCCATAAAAAATGGAATTAATGGTTTAAAATAGGACTTAAAAAAACTTACAAAAAAATTAGTAAACGTAATAAATATTGCTAACGGTTCCATTTATCCCTCCAATATATCCTTTTTATTTCTTCTGCATTGATTTATAATATCTTCAATTGATTCCTTACATTCTGAAGGTAATTTATCCCTTCCACCTTTTTCTGTTTCCCTTGAATTAATAAAATCTATTCTTCTCTGCATTGAAGCTATAAAGTTTTCCACATATTCCTTATCTGTCATATCAGGGGTATACCCTTCAATTTCCATTATCTCTATTCCATTTGCCCATTCCTTGAATTCAGCCTTTCCATCAACAATATTTTCAATAATGGATAGGGTTACTTCCTTGGTTATCTTTTTATCAAGGAAATGTCCTGTATTGAGAATATAGCAATCTACTCCCTTTTCAAATAATTTTTTAAAGCTATAATAATCGTCGGATAATGGATATGTTCTAAATGGATTTGCATATGGTTCAAATACCAATGCATCTGGATCTACACCTTCAGCTAATTTCTCCGCAGATGTTCTCTTTGTTGCAAGAGTTGCTCCAAGCGTTGATGCAAGAACAGGATCTGTTACTTTCAAAATAGGTGGTAATACAGGATCCTTCATTAACCAGAAAATAGCATTTATAGGATCATCTATCTTATATACTCTATTGGGTGACCATAATTTTGATTTTAAAGCTCTTCCATTGCCATTTCTAATATCTTCCATAACAGGAATTACTCTACCCTGATTATCTATAGTTGCACCACAGTTCTGTATAGTTAAAAGATATTTATTATCTTCAGAACTTACAGGATAATCCGCTGTTTTATCAAAATATGAAGGTTCAAGTGATATCGATGATCCATCAGCCATTGAAATTACAAAAGCATCATCGTGTAATATTGTTATATCATATTTTCCATTGTGCTTTGCATGAGTTAATGTTGATTTTCCCGAACCTGAGAGTCCAAAAAATGCTGCAACATAACTTTCATTATCCTTTAAAGTATATTTTTTCAATCCGCCATGACAGGAAGCGTAACCATTTCTATTTGCAATGCCCCAACCCAATGTTAAAGTTCCTTTCTTAAATTCACCAAAGTATCTCATACCAAGTATTGCTGCACAATTATGTTCAGGATCAAAGAAGGATAATCCAAGAGGAAAATCTGGATGTTTCCAATCTGGATCTGAAAAGATATATACATCTCCTTCATTTAAAACAACGGAATTTTCATATATTTTTATGAATTCTACTGTAAATGGTTGGAAGTTTAATAACCAATTATATAATATATTTTCATGCCCTTCAGGAATTAAAAGATGATTTTTTATAATAAAATCTTCATGTAAACCTGTAAATGAAATTGCATGATACATTTTTCTAAATCTTGTATTATATACAGCCTCTCTAATTATTTCTGCATATTTTTCAACATCAACATCTGGCTCTCCAACAATTCTTCTACCAGCTGCATATCTACCTGTTACAGCTCCATCATTAAAAATTAAAATCTTGGCGCCTTCATCAAGAGCCAATAACTCAGGTTTATAAACATTTAAATCTGTTATAATTGTCCCGGGAGAATTTTTAGCAAGCTTATATGCTTCTTTTGGCGAATCTACCTTTACCACGTTGTTTCTAAAAAAAGCTGTTTCAATAGTTGTTCTGATCCTTGAAAATACTGGATTTTGTGGGTTAATTTCTTCTGGTGAAAAATAGTTTTTAGTTGCCACTTTCTAATTACCCCCTGTTTAAAATTTATTATTCAAATAAAATAAACCCTTACGGGTTTATTTTATTTGTTTTAGATTTCTTCCAAGATTTTTTAATACATCCTTATACCATTTTTTATACTCCATTATTTTGCCTTCTTCTGAATTTTTTAAATAATTATCCAGAATCTCTTCAACCGAAATATGCTTAAAATCATCTTTAAGCCTATCCTTCAATTCAACAATTGCCTCTATTCCATATATCAATATTAAACTCTTTAAGAGTTTTTCTTCTTTTTCTATTGGATTATTTACTTCTATTTTATTATTAAATATAGAATAACTTCTTTTTATTTCAGAATAAATTTCATCTATCTTTTCATCTCTATTTAATTTAGAATAATCAGCATTTCTCAATTGACTTTTTGTCTCTTCTGCTTCAAGTAAACTCTTTATTTCTTCTTCGATTTCTTCAATTATCTCCCATAAATTCTCATTCTCATCATCTTCATTGTCTATAAATATTTCAATATCAACATCATCATCTTCTTCATCTTCAACCTTTACCTTATCCTTTTTCATCTCAGCAATAAAATTAGAAAAAGCTCTTAGAGATTCATATGGCTCATTAAGCCCTATATAATCCTGAATATTTTTTATATTATAAAGCTGGAATGAATTATCTTCAATATTTTTTAACTCATTATATCCAATAACTTTAATTCTTTCAGAAATCTGTTTAAGAAAATTCTCCTGATTTATTATTTCAGGCAAAACATTTGTTCTAAATTTATTAAATTCATATATTAACGCTTTATAAAATCTCTTTATTTCTGTCATCGTTGCTTTTACTGAAATATCAAAAATACTTTGATAATCATATCTTGAAAAAATAAAGTGATGTTCATAATACTTTCCAACTTTATTTAAATATATTGCTGAAAAATCTATACTCTCATTTAATATATATATTAATAGTTCATGATTTATCACACTTTCAGTAAGCGTTAATGAATCTGTTGATACAAAAGATATCATATTTTTCATTTTATTTTTAAAGAATTTATTTAATCTGAACATTGTAAGAATCATGGGGATATACTCAATTTCAACATCAATGGTATCAGGAATTTCCACACTAAACTCCATGGGATTCCAATAATAATCCCCTGTTTTTGCATTTATTGAAAATATATACCTTTCTTCTACATCTTCATCTATTGAATCTGAAAACCAGAATTTTTTCATAATCCCCGGTTTTAATTCAAAATATGAACCGTCGATTCCATATAAAACAGCCATATTTTACCTCCATTAATCGTAGGAATATAACTTAAAGTATATTCCCAAAAATAGGTACTCCAAAAAGGCTAAACTTACGCCTAAATATGGATAGTCCCAGCTGATGATACCAATTATACCAAATAAAAATGAAAAAACATAGGTTATTATTGCTGTTGTTTTAACAGATATTTTATATCTCTTTTTTATTTTATCATATATATGATCCCTATCCCCGGAAAATGGAGAACGGTGATTGAGAATTCTCCTTAAAAAACTGAAAAACAAATCGGTATAAAACAATGCTGAAACAATCACAGAAATTGCAAATCCGCCAAATCCATGATTATTGGTCATAATTACCATCAAATAAAATATGGTATATGCAAGAAAATACGAACCTGCATCACCAAGAAATATCTTAGCTGGATAAAAATTAAAGATTAAAAATCCTGCTATTGCCGCAACTATAAATATATAATCGTATTGTTTGGAAATAATGCTTAAAAACAAAATAACAAATAATGTATTTCCTCCACATATTCCATCCATTCCATCAATCATATTAACTGCATTAATCAAGGCTACACCAAGTATTATAAGCAAGAAGAAATAAATAATGCCTATAGTAGAATAAAAGGGAATAAGTGTTGCGATAATTATTACAAATTCTACTAATAAACGAATTTTTGGGGATACATCTTTTATATCGTCTATTAATCCAAGAAACATCAGAAGAGAACTGAAAAATACAAATTTTAAATCATGTATAAAAAATATGCTGGAAAGATATATTGCCAATCCTCCAAGATATGGTGTTGCTTTCTCATGAATCTTCAAAGTTTCATCTGGTTTATCCACTATCCCCATGTTCTTTGCAACTGGAATCATTATATATGTAATTATAATTGATAAGAAAAAAACTCCTAAATAATGCATCTAAACACCCCTTAATATGCAACATCTATTATAACCTTTGCAGTTGCCTCTGGAATATATTCTTTTATTATACTATTCATAAGTTTAAAATCATTAGCTTTAAAGGTTCTTTCTATTTTTAAAATCAAATTATCTAATTCTTTCTCATTTAAAATCTTATTCTCTTTTAAAATATATATTCTATCATTTGGCGTTTTTAAAAACTCTTCAGAATCCAGAAATAATTCCTCATATAATTTTTCACCATTCCTTATTCCTGTATAGACAATTTTAATATCCTGATCTGGAATATACCCGGATAATCTTATCATCTCTCGTGCAAGATAATCTATGGATATAGGTTTTCCCATATCAAACACAAATACTTCTCCCTTATTTGCAAAAGCTCCTGCTTGCAATACCAATGCTACAGCTTCAGGTATAGTCATAAAATATCTTTTCATATCTGGATGTGTAACTGTCACAGGACCACCATTTTTTATTTGTTCTTTAAAAATCGGCACAACGCTGCCTCTACTTCCCAGAACATTTCCAAATCTAACAATTCCAAAATGTGTCTTTGACCTTCTGGAAATAGACCTGATTATTATTTCTCCAAGTCGTTTGGAACTTCCCATAATAGATGTTGGATTTATTGCCTTATCAGTTGAAATAAAAACAAAATGTGAAACATCATATTTATCTGACAACCTGGCGAGTATATAAGTCCCATATGAATTAACCCTAAAAGCCTCAGAAGGGTTCTTTTCCATTAAGGGAACATGCTTATGTGCGGCAGCATGAAAAACAACATCTGGCGAAAATCTTTTAAATACCTCTTCCATTCTATCTTCATTGGTTACATCGCTGATAATTTCAACAACTTTTAAATTAGGGAACTTTTCTTTTAATTCCCTGTTTATTTTAAATATGCTATTTTCACCACGACCTAAAATCAATAATTTCTCAGGATTTAACGCTGCAACCTGACGACAAATTTCAGAACCAATACTACCGCCAGCACCTGTAACCAAAACAGTTTTATTGGTTATATAAAAACCTATTTCATCAAAATTAACCTTTATTTCCTTTCTACCAAGCAAATCCTCTATATTAACATCCCTTAAAAATCCCAACGATACTTTATTATTTAATATCTCAAACAAACCTGGTAATGTTTTTAATCTAACTCGTTTTGTATCAATATTACTAATAATCCTCTTTAATTCCTCTGATGTTGCGGAAGGAATAGCAATTATAACCTCATTTATTTTTAGCTTTTCAACATAATCCATTACTTTATTTGTTTTCCCTAAAACAGGAATCCCTCTTATTAATCTTCCAATCTTAATTTCATCATCATCCAAAAATCCTTTAACAACACCATTTTCTGGATTTCTTAAAAACTCATCCAGCAATTCAACCCCGGCTTCACCAGCACCAATAATAAGAATATTCTTTCTATTATCAGGATAATGATTTTCTATATGTTTATTCTTTGAAAACCACCATGTCCTGCTCCCAATAACCAGAATACTTCCTAAAAGGGCAGTTATAAACCCTACTGTAAGAGGCAATGAAAAAGATTTAAAAAATAGTCTTCTAATTGCCTCAACAACAAGAAAATTTAAAAGATATCCCGTAAATGCTGAATATACAATAGGCTTTATTTCCTTTAAAGTAGCAAATCTCCATATCTGGTCATATATTTTATTCACATACATAACCAGAATCATTATTGCCGGAAACAAAAATATCGGCAATATATACTTTTCCATTTCAACATAGTCAGTTTGAAATCTGAAAAATAGGGCTATTATATAACTTACAAAAAATATAATATAATCAAGAACCATCAAAAGTGCTTTTCTTTTCATACTCTCCACCTTTTTAATTTTTTATTTTCTGAAATTACAAACTATTTCAATTATTATACATCAGGTTTTCCAATAACCATACATAATTATTGGAAAATTAGTTAAGAAAACATTCATAAAAAAGTTCATTCAAGCAGGTGAAAATTCTCAAAGAGAAACAATCAACAACACAAAAAATTTTCAAAATGTATAAATCTCAATAATTATTAAGTATATTTCTAAAATTCTCCACAACATATTGCTGCTTTTCAAAATCAAGCTCAGTATAAAAAGGAATAGCTATCGTCAACGATGAAATTAATTCAGTTACAGGATAATCACCATATTCATAACCATATAAATCCCTATAAAACTTCTGTAAATGCACAGGAGAAAAATAGTTTTTTGCCTGAATTCCAACTGCATTTAATTGTTTTATTATATCATAAGTAATTTCCCTTATTTCCAAAATCTTGCTCTTCCATAATTCCCTTTCATTATCTGGAATATACAAAGGTAAATCAAAACTTTTCATATATTCTGGAATATCAATAAAATTTGAAATCCAATCCAGGGAAAGACGAACCACAAATACAAACCAGCTTGGCTTTGTTGTATATTCCTCAACATGAGGTAATATTACTCTATCCTCTTCCTTAAATAATTCATAATAATTCTTTGCTACATTTTCCCTTTTTTCCAGTATTTCATCAAGTCTCTTCATTTGAACATATCCCAGAGCTGCTGATAATTCATCCATTCTATAATTATACCCCAATCTAACATGTTCCAGCCATTCATATGAATCACCGCGACCCTGATTTGCCATAGACCTTGAAAGCTTCGCTATCTCTTCATTATTGGTAATAATCATACCACCTTCACCGGTAGTAATCTGCTTATTAGGATAAAAAGCAAACGTCCCCGCTTCACCAAGTGTTCCAACCATTCTATCCTTGTATTTTGCTCCAATAGCTTCACAAGAATCTTCAACAACCTTCCAATTATATTTTTTATTCAACTCAAAAAATCTATCCCAATCGAGAGGTTGACCAAAAATATCAACCCCCATAAAAAAAGTTATATCCTTTAAACCTTTAATCCTTTTCCATAATGGATGATCTATATCATTAAGGGTTAATTCTATCTTTTCAATATCAATATTATAATTTTCTGGATCAATATCAATAAACACAGGATGTGCTCTTTCAAACATGGCAACATTTGATGAAGCTATAAATGTAAACGGCGTAACTATCATTCCTTCATTTTCCTTTATTCCCAATGACCTTAAAATCAAATGTAAAGCAGATGTTCCGCTGTTTACAGCAACGGCATAATCAACATTAAAATACTCTTTCATCTTTTCCTCAAATTTATTTAAAAATGACCCCAAAGCCAATCTTTTTCTTCTAAAAACATTTAATAATATCTTTTTTTCTTCTTCTGTTAAACTTGCATCAGAAAGTGGAACATTCATAAACAATACCCCCTCATACTAAAAGAAGCTCGCATGAATGCGAGCTTATTTATTTCCAAATAGATTTATTTCTGTATTCAGTCCAAAAACTACTCTGAAATTTTCCAGAATATTTGGAGGAATTGATGGATTTACCACAGCCAATCCACCAAAAACATTTACCTTATTAAACAACCAGAACTTTTTAAATGACTGAATTCCATAAATATAACCAGCTATACCATATTCAGTTCCATTGCTTTTAAATCCTGTTGTTACTTCAATATTTAAAAACTTATCCGTCTTTTCGTCGCTACTTATTAAATAATTTAACCCTCCGAAAATATTGAAATATGAATCGATAATAGTTTTCGGCTCCTGTGTTGTTTCATTAAATTCTGTTTCCATTTTTTGTGTATAGTCTGTCCCCACAGATAGTTTTAACGAATCGCTTATATAAGAAATATTTCCTATTATGTGGGCACTTTCCACACCTTCAAAACCAAAAGAAACAGAACCTGCCAGAGGAAGATCTCCCATCTTATTACTTCCAACTTTAATATAGGCTCCTCCATTGCTTGTTGAAACACCAACTTCCATAATTCCAAATAACCCATATCTAATAGCTGCAACTCCGGGAGTGATTGTATCAATTTTCAAAATCCCTTCATCTAATACTTCTCCTGAAGGCAATAATGTTTCAAAACCAAAAAACATCACATTTACAAATAAAATTAGCGTTAAAAGAAGCTTTTTCATAAAATCACTTCCCTGCATTTATTAATTTTTTTATTCTTCTTCCTTTTTTCCAAATTCAAGTGTTCTTTCAACCTGAATAAATTTATAGAATTCCATTTCGTCTCCTTCGTTAATATCATCAAAATTAAGGATTTTTACACCACATTCCTTTGGAGCTTCTATTCTCTTTACTTCATCCTTATAATGTCTCAAAGATTCAAGCTTTCCATCATATACAAGCTTTCCGCCTCTATATAATCTTACTCCACCGTCTCTTTCAACATATCCTTCTTTTAATTGAATACCGGCGATGTTACCAACCTTTTTAATTCTAAATACCTGTTTAACTTCACCATAACCTGTAATCTCTTCTTTTTCTTCAGGTTCAAGCATACCCTGTAATGCCTTTTTAAGATCATCTATTAAATTAAAGATTATATCATATCTCTTTATCTGAATTCTTTCCTGTTCAGCAAACTTTACAGCGCTACTATCTGCTTTAACCCTGAATCCAAGAATAACAGCATCTGAAGCTGTTGCAAGCATAACATCACTCTTTGTTATAGCACCTATACCGCCATGAATCACCTGTAACTCAATTTCTGGATTTTGCAATTTAGCTATTGCATTCTTTAATGCTTCAAGAGATCCAAATGTATCTGCTTTTAAAATAATATTTAATATCTTCTGTTCTCCTTCTTCCTGCATCATTTTTAATGCATCTTCAAGACGTATATGTCTTTTCTGAACAGTTTTTTCTTCTAATTCCTTCTTCTTTTCAACATATTCTCTTGCTTCATGTAAAGTTTTCACACCATAAAGAATTGAATGCATATCAGGAACTTCTTCAAAACCCAAAATCTGCACAGGATCAGATGGCCCTGCAACCTTAACATTCTTTCCATTTGGGTCTATCATTCTTCTAACCTTACCAAATGTACTTCCAGCTACAAAATAATCTCCAACCTTTAATTTTCCATCTTTGATTATTGCAGTTGCAACAGGACCAAGAAATTTATCGAGTTTACTTTCAATAATAACTCCTCTTGCCAATCCCTCTGGATAACATTTAATTTCCTGCATTTCTGCAACCAGAAGAATCATTTCGAGCAATTCATCAATTCCCTGACCAGCCTTAGCTGAAATAGGAACTGTAATTGTATCTCCACCCCAGTCTTCTGGAATAAGATTTAATTTTGCAACCATTTGCTGTTTTGTTAATTCAATATTTGCATTTGGTTTATCTATCTTGTTTATTGCCACAATTATAGGAACATTGGCATTTTTGGCGTGATTATATGCTTCAATTGTTTGAGGCATAACACCGTCATCAGCAGCTATAATTAACACAACAATATCTGTAGCCTGAGCACCACGAGCTCTCATTTCTGTAAAAGCTTCGTGTCCTGGAGTGTCAATAAATGTAATTTTTCTTCCTTCATAATTTACCTGATAAGCACCTATAGACTGCGTAATTCCTCCAGCTTCTTTTTCAGCAACCCTTGTATTTCTAATATTATCAAGCAAAGTTGTCTTACCATGATCAACATGCCCCATAATAGTAACAACTGGAGCTCTTTCAACGAGTTTATCCTCTTTTTCTTCATATAACTTCTTCCAGAATTCCTTTAATTCTTCTTCTGGATCAACTTTACCTTCTTTATTTGCTGGAGTTGATTCTGATACTTCTGCTGTTTCTTCAACAATATCAAGCAATGTATTAAACATCATTGCAATCTCTTCTGCTTCAGATTCTGATAAAGCCTGCCCTGGTCTCAATATCTTTCCTTTCATAAAGAAAGCTTTTATAATATCATTTTGACCTTTCCCAAGTTTTTTTGCAAGAATATCTAACTTTAATTCTGATTTAGTTATCTTTACTTCTTTAATATCTTCTTCCTCGCTTTTCTCTTCATTTTTCTTTTCTTCTTTTACAAAATCAGGTTTATTATTTTTATTGAACTTCTTATTTTTATTCTTATTCTTTTTATCCTTTTTATGATCTTTTTTAAAATCCTTTTTCTCTTTAAAATGCTTTTTTTCTTTTGATTGCTGTGATTCCTGTTTCTTTTTCTCAGCTTTCTTCTTTTCTTCTGCTTCCTTTTTCTTCTCTTCAAAATATTCTTTTATGGCCTCAACCTCATTATTTTCAAGTGATGACATATGGCTTTTTAAATCATATCCCAATTCTCTTAATTCTTCTAGAAATTCTCTGGAATTCTTTCCAAATTCCTTGGCTAATTGATATACTCGTGTCTTAGACATTCGAATCACCTCCAACATTTGCTACATCGATTAATCCTTTTACTATATTCTCATCCAATACTCCAACAACACTGATTTCATCTCTTCCAAGAGACTTACCAAGTGTTTCCTTTGTAAAATCTTTTAAAAGAACATATGGAACTCTATGTGATTGACATCTTTTTATTGTATCTTCTTTTATAGACTCACCTGTATCAGATGCAATAACAATAAACTTATATCTTTTTCTTGGATTTCTTATATATTCTCTTATATTATCTTTTCCAAATATTATTTTTCGCATCCTTGCAGCAAATCCCAAAAGATTTACAATCTTTTGTTCATTCATTCTTTAATACCTCCGTTCTTCTTTCTACAATTATTATAACATATAAAATGTGAATAATAAAATCTTCACAGCAATATGCATATTAAATAACAGTCCCTTAACAAAAAAATAACCCCTGATGTTTCAGGGGTTAGAATTCAGCACTTGCATTAAACATAAAATAATAATCTTTAAAACCTTCATCAAATTTATGTCCTAATGTTATACTTACAGAATTTTCATCTTCAATCAATTTTATACCTGCATTATAACCTATATTTCCATCATTGTCATAATGTAAATTCCCAATACCATTTAAATTACTTAAAACCGGTATATTTAAATTAACTTCTACAAAATATGTTTTTTCTGATGTATTATATTCCGTATAAATATTTGATAAAGATAATATCTCAGAATATAAAACTACATTTTTCTTATCAAATTCATACATTCCTTCAAAATAAAGATCATCATTTTCATAATCTCCTTTTACATATTCTAAGGAATCTGAATATTTCCCTTCAATACCAATATTTAAGTATTTAACTCTTGCATAAATATTCATAGATGAATCATCTGTAGCTGGAATATATCCAAAATAACCATTTATGTCTTCTATACTTGTTTTTGATAATAACATATATTGAATATTGTTATTTTTTGAATAAATATCAAGAGTTATATCTAATACAGAAGTTTTTATTCCTCCATAAAAACCTATATTCGTTTTTTCTATATTTTCTTCATAAAAATTCCATAAATTATTAGAAGCTGCATTGTTATATATTCCAAAGAGATATTTTTCGTTTTCCCAATTTATCTTTAATGATTTTAATTTAAATTGCCAGTTTGTATTATCTGCATATAAATTTGCTTCAAATTTCATATTACCTTTATCTGGATTAATTGTTAAAATAAATTCATGATTTATTTCTGGAGTTTTTAACGAAAAAGTATCCTTATCTATTTTAGAATTTAAACTAAACTTATATCCTCCAGATAATATATTATTTGTCTCTTTTTCTGCTTTTTTGATTTTTAATGTTCCATTTTCTAATACTAAAGTAAAAACTCCATTTTTCCCACCAAATCCATCAGGCACATATCCCGGGGCTTCAGGGTCTTCCTTCCAATCACTTCCATTTATAACAAATTTATACTGATATTCACCAGGAGAAAGTTTTATTGCTATTCTCCATACTCCATTATTTACTTTTTTCATTAATAAAGCAGATGAATTCCAGTTATTAAAGCTACCTGCAAGATAAACTGCAGATGCTGTTATATCCTTATATTCAAAAACAACCATATTATTATCTATATAAATCTTTGAAAAAACAGAAATACCCATAATTAATACAATTAAAATAACATATATTCTTTTCACCCATTACACCTCCTAAAATCCTGTTTTTACAGTTAATGAGATTCTTTTTGAAAAATTTTTGCTTGCTCCAAAGTTTCCGTCGCCTAATGATAAAATAATCTCAGAATTTGAAAAACCTGTATACTTAGCTTCGGCATATAATGTTTTATATCTTTCTATTGCACCATATATATACATTCCCTTAATAAAAAAGTTTACGTCTCCAAATCCTCTCGAAACAGAACCATATAGAACTTCCGAAAAACCTCCACTATATACCACGCTATCTTCTATCTCAACATTTTTATTTCCAAAAATATACAATAAATTATAATAAGTATTCATAAAATTACCTTTCATGTTTGCCGAAATAGCAAAATCTGAATATTTCTTTATATTAGACCAATTATCTTCCATACCCTTTTTATAACCAGAAACTGTTAAATCAAACATATTATTAAAATGAAATGGTAAATTTAATGCTATTTCTGATTTGTTTAAATCAAAATTTTTAGCCAGGCCAACATAAAGATAATTAAAATCATTTATTTTTAAATAATTTTTTATATAATCAATACTAAATTTATCAAAAGAAAGTGTATTATCTTCAAAAGAATAATTTACTTCAGAAGAAACTCCTATATTTTTTACTTTTACCTCTCCATAAACGTTTTGTTTAAAACTATCTGGAAGATATTTTTTATCAAATTCAGGAGATAAATATTTTAAATAAACAGCAGTCTCAAAATCTTTGTAATTAAGCCTATTACCAAGAAAAATAAAATAATTATCCTCTAAATAAAAAACTCCTTTTTCATATGAATATCCAAATTCACCCAATAATTGAAAATTATCCTGAGTAAAATTAAAATCAAACATTCTCCAATCTGTATAAATATATTTTGTATAAAACTCCCTACCATATATATAGCTATAATAAAGTTGTCCAAAAGGTATTCCTCTAATTTGAGAAATAAACAAAGAAGAATTTTCACTTTCTCTTTTTACTAAATATGTTTCTAAAGAAAATAACGATATATCAAAATTAGCTTTTAAACCATTTACAGCACCAATTTTTTCATTATTGAAAGCATTAATCCAATCGGTAGTATTAACGCTTTTCTTCTTCCAGAATGTTGTAATTTTATTGGAATCAAATTTAAATTCAAATTCTCCATCGGTTACATAATAATTATTGTCATCACCTCTATTCAAATTAAATGAGCCAAAAAAGTTTGTTGAATCTGGTTTTAAATAAATATCAAATTTCATACCATTCCAATAAAATTGAGTTGGTGAAGCTTCAAAATCATATGTCCACGAACTTTCAACATTAGCATTAATTCCCACCTGAGAAAACGCAATTAATGGAATAATCAACAAAATATAGATCATGATTTTTTTCATTGAGAATCACCAACCTTTAATTCAACAATATCAACCTTACCTATCAGTGGATAAAACTTAACTGTAAAACCATTTACATTGCTTTTAAATGTATATCTTTGATTTTGAGATGAATCTGAATACACCTCACCATTGAAAATCATCTGCCATGGCATCCATGTTGTAGATGGTGGAATTTTGTATTCAATACTATCATTTGCATTATATGTTTTGTTTATTGTAATTTCAAAATAATCATCTTTTTTTGTCATTTTTTCAGGAGTCCAATTATTTGGAGTTCCTGCAAAATACCATTCCATATTGAGTTTTGTATCATCGCCAATACCTGTGGATTTCCCTTCACTTAATCTTTCAAGATCTAAATATATTGTTATTTTATCTTCAGTTGCAGCAGTTTCTAAAATAGGAATACTATTGGATGCAATATTGCCATCATTCTTTACATAATAAACCTTATAATATCCCATTTTAAATATTGAATCATTATTTTGGATTTCTCCAAAATTTATTTTTTCTTTATCTATTGTTACCTTATATAATTTTAAATTCGCATCATAAACAAATTTACTATTTTCTATAAGCGTTTTATCATCCGTCTGCATCCAGTTATTTCCATCATAACCAACGTATAAACCTTCAGGTACAGATAATCCCAAAATATTCATTAAGCATCCAGAAAATAAAAAAATAGAAAAAAGTATTAAAATTAAAACTTTCCTCAAAAAAATCACCTCCACTTCCTTTAAAAAAACCCACCCCAAAATTGAGGTGGGGATGTATTGAATTTATTGAACGGTATATTCTTGCATATTAACAATTGTTAAAGGTACATTCCAATTCCAACCATCTGGATATGGATTATCTGGTGTGGTATCGCCAGCTGATGCATCATCACTACTACCTACAATTGTTCCTACAAATTTAATCTTATCTCCTTTTGACAAACCTAGATCGGATAATTTAATTTTTACTTCCATTACAGGATCTTTATTCGATTTTACAGTTATATATTCTCCATGATATGTTTTGGTTGTTGAATTTTCGACAGTCCATAATCCAGGATCTCCATGTTCCCAAGCAGCAACAAAGAAATGTATAGGTGTTCCATCTTGAGTCTGAATCTTTCTTGTCCAATCTCCAAAATTCATATCTGTTGCTCCACCGGTAGCTCCTTCTTTTGAAACATATACAATAAATCCATTACTTGAAGCCTTATATTTAGCACCTATATATAAATATTCGTCATCATTTGCAAATCCCAACCAATTAATATCATTTGATTCTCCCCATTTACTATCATCATCAGCATCATCAAGAACTGTTTTTGTTGCATAATCTGTCCAATCGGATAAATCACCATCTATTATTATCTGACCTGGTGCTGCAATATCTGATGTTTCTCTTGGAACAACTTTTAATTGGTCATGATTATACATAACCACACCTGTTATTGTATATTTTATTCCTTCTACAAATTCTTTTCCTACATAATTTTTTACAACTATAGTTGCATTTTCAGATTCAAAAGTTGCATTGCCATAATTATCATCAGCTTCTTTACATATCCCTTTAAATTTTACTAATTTCCCATAATAATTCCAATTATCCTTTATTTCTATTCCTGTAATATCTTCTGGATCTAAAATTATATTTGATTTTAACACTGTAACAGTAGCTGAATTACTTAAAGAATATTCGTAAGTATCTTCATATTTCTTTGCACTGCCCTCTACATATATAAGATCTCCAACTTTCAAATCTTCTATATTATATGGTTTATATACTTCAATTCCTCGACTGGAATCTTGAATAAAAACATATGTACTGTACTTATAATTAACTACCCCCACACTAGTTGCTTCTATTGTACCTTCAGAATCGATTTTATCTATCACGCTAGAAATTGTTGGAATATTTTCAAGTGGTTCAACTGTTAATTTTGAAAAATGTGGATCAAATGTAACTTTTGCTCCCATTACATAATTTCCTTCAGTGAAATATTTATATTCGTTTCCTGTACCAACTCCATAATAATGTCCTTGTGTAAAGAAAAAAGGTTTTTCTTCATCTGTTTTATCCCAATGATCATAACCTAAAGAAATTTTGAATCCCATAGGATTTTCTGGTCCAAATATTGTTCTGGAAGATATTTTTGTTGTATCAACTATATAAGTACCATTAGTCATTTCAACAAAATCCCAACCTGTTGGATTTCCAACAAAATATATAGTTGATGCATCTTTTGTATTATCTCCCATAACTCCTGCTATTGTTTTGTGATCTGTTGTTGTATCTGCTGAAGGATCAAAATAAAATACAACCTTATCCATATTCTTTGCTATATCAGGATCCATTGGAACACTTGGATCATTTTTTTCAAATCCACCGTAAGCTATAGAATTATCTCCTGTAATTTGAACAACTTTCCACCACCATACTTTTTCAGCATTTTTAGGTGCTGGTACATTTTCTGCTAAATCCAAACCAGAAATTTCTAATTTATATGTTCCATCATCCTGTTTTACAAACTTCCAATCAGGAATTAAACTAAAATTCCATTCGCTATTAGAAAAATAAAGATAATAACCATCTTCCAATTTTATAGGCTCTTTAGGCTTTGGAAAACATCCTACAAATACCATAGATAAAACTACCAATAAACTTAAAATAAATACTGCCTTTTTCATCTGTCCCCCTCCTATAACAAAAATTTGTAATAATTATGTTGCGTTATTATTATACAACTTCAAAAAATATATATAAAGTCTATTTTTGGTTATTAAACCATTTTATTTCATATTATTGGTAAATAATGGTAATTATTACAAATTTTCTTAAATGCAATTTAATATTGATATTATTTTTATCATTTTATATAAGCAATAAATATTACTGGTAAAAATACATCTATTTGTTTTTTTTAATAATAATTATTTAATTATTTGTAAACAACTATAATCAATTATAATTTATTTGTATTGACGTTTACTTATTTTTAAAATAATATTATAATTGGAATGTATAAATATCATTTATAGGAGGGAAAAGTATGTTTAAAAAACCTTTTGTTGTTTTATTAGTTATTTCTATGATGTTTTTTATGTATGCATGTGTCCAAACAGAAGAAAAACCCTCTGATAATACCGAAAACGAAGAACCCACTTATGAAATTTTAGCGCTGGCTGGATATGATGGACTTAATTTATTTGATGTAAGCGATACCTCTAAACTTACTTTATTATCACATCTCGAGTTAACTCATGAATTATTTGATCTATATAAAAAAGACAATTATATTTTCGCTGTTGGTAACAATCTATTATCAGTTTTCGATATCTCTGATCCTAAAAAACCTCTATTATTGAAAGATTATATATTCGGTGGTTACAGTGGTGATTTATTTGTAAAAAACAATCTTTTATTTATTGCAGCTGGAGACGGAGGTATAAAAATTTTTGATATCTCTGATCCCAAAAATATTAAATCTTTAACGGAATTCAATACTTCTGATCTTGCATATTCTATTTTTATTAAAGACAATTATGCTTTTGTTGCTGAAGGATCTTCAGGAATTGAAATTTTTGATATTTCTGACATAAATAATGTCGAGAAAATTACTAACTTTGATACAGACGGATATAGTCAATATGTAACTGTAAAAGACAATTATGCATTTATTGCTGATAGTCAAAATGGCATAGTTGTTATTGATATTTCTGATCCTGAAAATATTGAACAAATAACAACTTTAAAACACGAGGGAACCTATGTAGTTTATTTATACATCAGTGGAAACTATCTATTTTCTTCCGATGCTGGTGTTAAAATTTATGATATTTCAGATATTGATAATATAAAACAAATAGGTTTATATGGTGGAATGGGTACATATAAAGACTTTTATCTGGAAAATAGCATTTTATACCTTGCCGGTGATGATGGTCTAAAAATAGTCGATATTTCAGATATTAATAACCTAAAAGAGATTTCACATTATATGTTGGGAACTGCTGTATATAATTTAGGTGTTAAAGATAATTATTTATTTACTTTAGACCTATATGATGGTATTAAGATTTTTAATGTTGAAGATCCTAAAAATCCTGAATTTATAAAAACATTAAATATAACAGGATATCCAAAGAATATACTTTTTTATGATGATTTTGCATATATTGCTGGTGGTTATAATGGATTAGAAACCTTGGATATTTCAAATACAGAAGAAAGTACCATTGTTTCTCAAACATCTCTATCAAAATCCACATTTGATTTGAGTATGGATGGAACTAAATTATATGTTACAAATTTATCAACGGAAACATATATATTTGATACAACAATACCTGGAAGTCCAACGATAATAAATAAGATTACTACAACAGAAAATATTAGAAATGTATTTGCTAAAGATGATTATTTATATTTGGGTGATTATAATAAGCATTTATATATTTTTAATATTAAAGATATTAATAATCCAGAATTACTAAAAATTATCGATTTAGATGATTCAATAAGAGACATATATGTAAATAATAATTACCTTTATGCTGCTTTAGCAAATAAAAGTATCGATATTTATAGTATTTCTGATATTTCAAATATTGAAAAAATAACCACTTTATCTTTTGACAATTATATATATTCACTTAATATTTCCGGAAATTATTTATATGTCGCTGCTTTATGGGATGGAATGAAAATATTTGATATTTCTGATATAAATAATATTCAGGAAAAAGGACATATAAACTCAAAAGATGTTACGCTATATATAAACATTTCTGGAAATTATGCATATATTGCTGATTACAAAAACGGCATAATTATAGCAGATATTTCTGATCCTTCGAATCCTGAAATAGTTAAAGATATGCCATGGGGTATATTTAACGGCATCGCAAAATAAGAAATAGGCTGGAGAAATCCAGCCTATTTCTTATTTTGAAGTCTTTTCTATATAATGCTCATAATTTAGGTCTATATAATCAAAGGATTTTTGTATTTTTTTTGCCCATTTGAGGTTTAACGGATGCTCTATTCTTGAAGAAATAACTGTTTCAAGTCCTATATCTCTAATAACGTTTAAGTATTCTGCTGTTTTTAATAATCCCCCAAATTTTGTAATTTCAAAAACAAACCCTGTTGCATAATCCTTTAATTTAAATATATCCTGAAGCGTCTTAAATGATTCATCCCAGAATATATCGTAATTTCCTAATAAATCAACAACAGCACTTTCGTTTCCAACTGGCAACGGTTGTTCTAAAGCTACTATATTATCATTTTTAAATATTTTAAGTATCTGTTTAATTTCATAATGATTGTATAATCCTTTAAAGTCTAACCAGATTGGATATTTATCAACAAACTTCTTATATTTTTCAATTTCTTCAAAATCCATCTTTTCCAAAAACTCTATTTTTAAAATTTCTGGAAATTTTATTTCTCCAAAAACAGCATAACTCATATTTTTATGAAAGTATATTTTAAATATCTCTGTATTATTTTTATTTTTTGAGAACAGCACACTTGATAAATCTAATGATTTTGAATTTAATATATAATCAGCAATTGAAAGTTCCACTGCTGTTTTCGAGGACATATCAAATTTAACTATCTGATTCATTACCTTTTCAAAATCCGCATAATTATTTAAATCCTCCCATTCCTCGGTTAATTTTCTCATTTTTTCAATTATTGCCATTGTTGTTTTATATGTTTCACCAAAATCAGGATTAGGTGTTCCTGCTCCAATTCCTTCTACACCTTCAGATTCTATTTTAAATACTGCATGTTCTATCCATTCTTTGTTTAAGTATTTTAATATACTCCTTTCCTGCCAGTAATACACACTTCTTTTTCTATTCATTATTTCACCCCGTTTTAAAAATTTTTTGTGTATGCAACACTTATTGAAGGTTTTAATTTTTCAGATATATTAAATGAAAAATTAATTTTATTATACGTTTTTATGGCTTTTAATAGCGCTTTGTAATATTTCCCAAAATTATTATAATTAAAGATTATTTTACTGCTTTTTTCTATGTATTCAATGTATATAAATTCTGTTTTGTTTTTTTCACCATTGTCAATTATAATATTTTCATTCCCATATCCAAAATAGCTATATAATTTTGCATTTTTAATCTTTAAATCACCACTAAAATATAGAACCCATGTATCATCAAATAACCCTTTTTTAGATATATTGAAATTTATTTGAGGTATTTTTACTGAAAATAAACTTTCTTCTATTTGAGGTATATAATATTTTGTTGGAATTTTTAGGAAGATTATATAAATACTTTCATTTAAAAACTGGATGTCTATATCGTTGTATTCATTTATAGATATTCTGGTATCAAATGAAATTTTCTGAAATGGATTAATATAGTTGTTCAGTTTTGTATATTTATCAGATATATTTTTTATTTTTAAATTGAGATATTTTAACTGTTTTAAATTAGCATTTATATTAAACTCTGGTAATTTTATATATTCAATTTTAAATCCCTGTATATTTATTGGGTAAATATATTCTTCAAAAAAAGAATATGATAAATCTTTAATTTCTATTTCTTTGACATACGAGAAAATATTAATTTGTAGTATTAGTATTATAAATATTAAAATCTTATTTCTCTTCATACTGTAATTATAACACATATAAAAATACTCCCTTTCTGAAACCAGAAAGGGAGTTTTTTTATTTTATATTTTTATCTTTTTCTATTAATAACTCTACTGCTTTTATTGCTATTTGAATTGATTTTTCAAGACCATTTTCGTATTCTTCTCCTGCCTGTTTTTTATACTCTCCATCTTCACCCAGTTCTTCTCTAATTGTTATAATAGCACCTGTTCTTAAATTATAGATATTTCCAAGAACATATAATGCTGAAACTTCCATTTCTATAGCAAGAGTATTTGCTCTTACAAATAAATCCATATCTTCTGCTGCTTTTTTGGTATTAAAAAATCTTCCATAATACGAGTCTGTTGATAATACAACACCAAGATGATGTGGATTACCAATAATTCCAGCCGCCTCTTTAAGCGCTGAAATTACATCAAAATGCCCCACTGCTGGAAATGATTTTGGCAAATAATAATCCATAGTTCCATCGCCACGAATTGCTGCAGTTGGAATTATAGAGTCGCCTAATTTTAAATTTTTTTGTAAAGCACCTGTTGTGCCTATTCTAATAAATGTATGTACTCCCAGAGTTTTTAATTCTTCAACTCCTATTGAAATACATGGAGCACCCATTCCTGTAGACATTACAGATACCTTTTCGCCGTTTAAATATCCTGTCATTGTAAAATATTCTCTGTTATCTGCCACAACTTCTGCATTTTCAAGATATTTCGCAATTCTTTTTACCCTTCCTCTATCTCCAGGAAGTAATACATATTTCCCTACCTTTTCCGGGTCATAAATTCTAATGTGATATCTAAGATCTTCTCCCATTTAATCAAGCCTCCTCAATGGTGTTTTCATTAACCTTTAATAATAATATAGCTCCAATTATAAATAATATAGCCACACTTAATACGCCAAACCTTGAACTTTTGGTAATTTGCGAAAAAAATCCTACAAGGAATGGTCCTATAATTGCTGCAAATTTCCCAAAAATATTATAAAATCCAAAGAATTCTGCAGATTTTTCCTTTGGAATTAATTTGCCATATAATGACCTACTAAGAGCCTGTATTCCTCCCTGAGATGTTGCAACAAGCATTGCAAGTACCCAGAAGTCAAAAGCTGAATCAAGAAAATATCCATAAACTGTGATAAATGTATATACTGCTATTCCAGTAAATAACATTGTTTTTACATTCCATTTTTGAGCTAATTTACCATATATCAATGCAAAAGGAAAGGCTACAACCTGTGTTGCAAATAATGCCATTAATAATTGTGTAGTATCAATTCCAACATCCTTACCATATACCGTCGCCATCTTTATAATTGTTCCAACACCGTCTATATAGAAGAAATATGCTAATAAGAATAAGAATATATTTCTATAGTTTTTAATTTCTTTAAATGTTTTTCCAAGTCTTTCAAAACTGTCTTTTATCGGTGTTGAGGATTTTTCGATATAATATTCCTGATGCACATTTTTTAATAATGGAATTGTGAAAATAGCCCACCATAATGCAGTAATAACAAAAGCCAATCTCGTTGCTGTCAATGTACTTGTAAGACCTATTAATCCAGGTTTCATTATTATTGCCATACTTATTATAAACGGTATTGTACTTCCTATATATCCCCATGCAAAACCACTGGAAGATACCCAATCCATTCTATCATCAGTTGTTACATCAATAAGCATTGAATCATAGAAGATATTAGCTCCTGCAAAACCTATAGCTGAAAATATATATATTATCAAACACTGTAACCAATCACCTTCACCAACAGTAGAAAGTAAAAATGTTGCTATTACACCTATGCTCCAGAAAAATACAAGAAAACGTTTCTTGAAATTTTTATAATCTGCAACGGTTCCAAGAATTGGAGCTAATAAAGCAATAATAATAGTTGCTATTGTATTTCCATACCCCCAATATGCAGTAGACAAATAGCCATCAAGATTTTTTGCCGCAACTTCTTTAAAAAATATCGGTAAAACTGCCGTTGTTACTATTAATGAATATGCAGAATTAGCCCAGTCATACATTACCCAGCTCTTCTCTTTTTTTGTCACACTATACTCCCCCTATCTTCCTTAATTAAAATAATTCCTCCATCTCTTTCTTTATTTTTTCATATTTTACCTGATTACCTTCTTCATATAATTCCAATAATTCATTATATATATTCTTTAATTTATCCATGTTTTTAAATCTATCCATTTCAAATAATTTCTTTCTTATAACCAATGCATCTTCAAAGAAATTAACAGCCTTTTCCTTTTCTCCAAGTTTTTTATAGAGCATACCAAGATTATATAATATCATACCTTTATCTTCTCTTGAGGTTTTAAATTCTTCTGTTAGCTGATATGCTTCTTCAAAATATTTTTTGGCATTTTCCAGATTTCCCGTTTCAAGCTCAAAGGCTCCAAGATTATTTAAAATTGCAAATAATGAAGGAATATATTTTTCTCTTGCTTTTTCTGTTAAAGCTCTTCTAATTTCCAGAGCTTTTTCAAAATGCTCTCTGGCTATATCAAATTTTCCAGAATCAACATACATATTTCCCAGACTATTATGCATTACAGATGCATTAAACTGCATATCTACAGATTTATTTTTTTCACAATAGTCAAGTGCTCTTAAATAATTCTTTTCAGCCTCGCTATATCTATGTATTTCCGCATATAAATTACCAATAATATAATATAATGCATAATGATTTTCTTCTCCAACCTTATCCATTAATTTTATTACAAGATTTGCGAGAGTGGTTATATTCCCTTCTGTTGGAGATATATACTTTTTAATTTCTAATATGGAATTTAATAAATCGTTAGTATCTCCAAAAGATAAAGATATTAGATTACTCAATAGCAAAATAATTCCTTTTTCTGCATTTTCCAGTTTAATTTTTAATATATTTATTTCTTTCTTTAATATCTTATTCTGTTCTTCTAAAAACTCTATTTTTTCATCATATTTTTGAGCCTTTTCGTTTATTTTCATCTGAAGCTGCTCAAAATCTTTTTGCACATTCATTTGTTTGGGTGAAAATTCTGGCATTTCAAGTTTTTCATCCGTTTTTATTTCAACTTCACTTTCTTCACTTTCCTTTATTTCCTCTTTTTCATTTAATTCTTCTTCAATATGCTCAAGTTCTGTTATTTCATCAAGCGCATTATCTATTTCTTCTTTTTCACTCTCTTCAACTATCACATCGGCATTTTCTTCTGAACCTATTGTGTTTACATCTTCTTCATCAAGATCAAGTTCTGGCACAGATTCTTCTGATTCTACATTTTCAGTTATTTCCGCTTTTTCTTCTGTTTCCTCTTCAAGATTTAATTCTGGAATTTCTTCTTCAATTGTTTCATTTTCTTCGGTATTTTCCATTATACTTTCTTCATTTTCTGTTTCTACAATTTCTTCAGATTTATTTTCTTCAACTACTGTATCTTCATCTAAATCCAATTCTGGAATTTCTTCTTTCTCTTCGACATCTTCAACCTTCTTTTCTTCTGTAGCCTCTTCCATCATTACCTCTTCTGTTAAACTTTCTTCATTTTTTTCTTCTATATTTTCTTCAAGGTCTAATTCTGGAATATTTTCTTCAGGTTCAACTGATGGAATTTCTTCTTTTTCTTCTTCGAGATTTAATTCTGGCATCTCTTCAGGATTTTCTCCATCTGTTTTTTCTTCAGAAATAGTTTCCTGTACTTCTTCAACTACTTCTTCAGAATTCGGATTCTCTTCTATTAATTCTTCTGTTTCGTTTTCCAATTCATCGAGTTCAAGGTTAGGAATAACCTCTTCTAATTTAACTTCTTCCTCTTCAGGTTTTTGAGTGTCAAGATCATCTAAATTTAAATCATCTAAATTAATTTCTTCCTCTGTAATCTGTTTTTCCAATAATTCTTCTGATGAACTTTGCTCTGTTCCAATATCCATCAGTTTGTTAATTTCATCTGTGTTATCAAGTAATTCTGTCATTTCCTCCATGTTTCCCTGTTGGATTTCCTGATTTTCCTGAACTTCCTTTTTTTCTTCATTATTTTCTAACATAATGTATCCCCCCAATACTGTTTTATTGGATATCCCATTTTTTTAATTTTGAAAATAATGTCATCTTGGTAATTCCAAGAATCTTTGCTGCTCTGGATTTATTATTATTCACCCAGTTTAATGTTTTTAATGTATATCTTTTTTCAACTTCTTCAATGGTTAAACCAAGAGGCAATTCTATCTTTTCATCCACAAAACTCTCCAGCAATTTCTCTGGTAATAAACTTTTATTAAGAATATCCTCTGTAGCTATAGCAATCATTGAATATATTACGTTTTTTAACTCTCTAATATTCCCCGGCCAATAATATTTTTGAAAAATTTCTATTACATCTGGATTTACACCTTTAATATTAGTTCCAAATTCTTCATTTGCCATATCCACAAAATAATTAACCAATAGAGGTATATCCTCAATCCTTTCTCTTAAAGGTTTTGCTTCAATATTAAATACCGATAATCTAAAATATAAGTCTTCTCTAAATTGTCCTTCATTTACCAATGTTTTTAAATCTCGATTTGTGGCAGCAATTATTCTCACATCAACCTTTTTAGGTGTTGTACTGCCTATTCTTTCAACCTCTTTTGTCTCTAAAACCCTTAACAACTTTACCTGCATATTTTTAGGTAATTCGCCTATTTCATCCAAAAAAAGTGTTCCACCATCTGCAATTTCGAATTTCCCGGGTTTTCCTTTTTCCGCTCCAGTAAAGGCACCCTTTTCATATCCAAAAAGCTCACTTTCAAACAATTCCTGAGGAATAGCTCCACAATTAACTGCCACAAAATTTTTTCTATTACTTGCTTCATGAATAGCTCTTGCTATTACCTCTTTACCTGTTCCGCTTTCACCGGTAATTAATACAGGTATATTCTTTTCGGCAATCATCCCAATCTTTTCTTTTAATCTTTCTATAAATTTGGATTTTCCAATTAAAAGCCCGGATTTTTGTAATTGTTCTTTTAATTTTTTTATTTCTTTTTTTAAATTTACAGTTTCAAATGCTCTATTTAATTCACTTAATAATAATTTTAAATCAACAGGTTTTTCAAGAAAATTATATACTCCCAATTTTGTGGCCTTTACTGCATCAGATATATCTCCATGTGCTGTTATAATAATTATTTCTTCAACATATTTTTTTAATTCTTCAATTATTTCCATACCATTTGTATCAGGTAATCTTAAATCGAGAATAACTACATCCGGAAGTTTTTCTTTTGCAATATTTAAACCTTCACTTCCGGTATATGCACAAAAAATATTGTATTTAAAATTTTTCAAAAAATCGCACATTGTTTCATTTAATACTTTATCGTCTTCTATTATCAAAACTTCAGGCATTATTTACCTCTTTTTTCTTTTTTAAATTAGCAAAAATTCCTAAAATCAATCCGAGAACAAAACTCCATACTGCTGCTAAAGTAATCTGCCATTCTCCCGGCAATGAAAAGGTTATTGTATGTGCTGGTACCCAGAACCATAATAATGTCAGCATTGCACCTTTTAAGCCTTCTGTTGGAATCTTTAACTTTGGCAAATTATCAAGAAATCTATGAATTATAACCAACCATGGACCAAACATTGCATTGGTAAAAAATGATTTAAAAAATGATTCGTATATTTTTCCAGATGGAAGATAATGATGATTAACCAATTCGTGCACAAAACCGTTAAATCCTATAAATGCATACTTTATTATTACTCCTAATATAGCCCAGGATATAGCCGAATGAATAATTTTAGTTATGGATATCTTACTCTTTGTAATAAGCTTTGCAACCACTTCACCTGCTGTACCAAGAATAGCAAATTTAACCATTGCTGCAACTAATGGATTCATATGTATAATTCCTCCTTTTTAAAAATTTATTAAATTCAACTATAATAATTATAACATAAACTCCCTATTTAATAAATACTACAGTATTCAAGATTTTAAAAAAATGAAAATCAGGAATTTCATTATAACTTTGTTTTTTGCTTTTTTTCATGTATAATATTATTAAGAAAAGGTAAAAATTATTTAGGAGGTTCCCATGAAAAAATATCTTTTAACAATGATGTTCCTGTTAACTTTTACTTTTTTATTTTCACAAATCCAATGGAATACATCACCTTCCAATTATGAAATAGTACCATATAACAAAACAATAACTTTAAATTTTAATCTTATAGAAAGAGATGTCCTTTTTTATATTGTGTATCTGGGTGAAAACAAAAATAACTTAAAAGATATATATAAAGGAAAAGAAAATTATGTTCATATTCAACTTACGCCAAATAAAAATTATTTCTGGAAGGTTATTGCATATACTAAAGACAAAATTTATTCCACAGAAACATTAAAATTCTTTTTAGAACTAAAATCACCGGTTATAACCAATTGTTCTCCTGCTAATTTATACAATGTTTTTCCAGAAAATATTGAATTTAAATGGGATGTAGATTTTAATGCGAATTACATACAAAACTTCATATTATATGAAAAAAACAAAAAAATACTTGAAAAAAGGGTGGAAAATAATTCATTAAAAATTACATATTTAAAACCTGGTTTACAATACAAATGGAAAATAATAATAACCGATGAGTTTGGAAAAAAATATTATTATGGACCATATATTTTCTATACAAAACCTTACGAATTCTATATTTCAAATGAATATTCAATATTTAAAGTTAAAACCTATGGAGAATTTTTAGAAAAAAAAGAAATTTTTAATTCAAAAGATCGTATAAAAAATTATATCCCTTTTCATCAATTTATTATAATAAATATAAAAAGCAAAATTGAAATTATACATAATTTTGGAAATAAAACCTCTGAAATTTTATTAAATAATGAAATAAGCGATTTTTATATTGAAGAATATAATAATCAGGTGCTATTATATATTACAACTGATAATCAATTATGTGTTTATGATATAACCAATCCCTATTATCCCTATATTTTGAAAAAATTAAAAGGCGACTATATCTCTGTGTCAACAAACTCAAAATATATATTTTTACTCTCAAAAAACACTATTACTGTTATGAATCATAATTTTAAAAAACTAAATATATCCAGAAACTTTAATAATGTAAAAATCATTTACAATGATAATGCTGGTTTGATTATATTAACAAATGATTCAATAAAAAAGATTTCATATAAAAACAATAAATTCAAAACAGAAAAAGAATTTTCCCTTAAACTTATAAACAATTATTTTATTTCAAAAAATATAATATCTTTCTCAACCAAAAATAAGGAATTATATATTTTTGACCACAATTTAAATTTGATAAATTATCTATATTTAAATGACGGAATAAAAAGTTATTCCATATATGGAAATGGCGTATATTATTTTAACAACAAAAATGAATTAAAGATTGCTTATTTGAAAGGAAGTGAGTAACGTTGATTGCTGTTATAGGGGGAGGAATTGTTGGCACATTAATTGCCAGAGAGTTAAACAAATATGAAAAAGATGTCTATCTATTTGAAGCAAAAACGAATTTTGGTATGGGGGTAACAAAATCAAATTCTGCAGTTTTACACGGCGGTTACGATGATCCGCCGGGAACAATGAGGGCTAAACTATGTTATATGGGAAATCAGCTTTATACAGAATTGCAAAAAGAATTAAACTTCGATATGAAAAGAGTTGGTTCACATGTTGTTGCTATTGAGGATGAAGAAACACATTATATATATGAACTGCTAAAAAAAGCTGAAAGAAATGGCGTAAAAGGCGTTAGAATTGTTGAAAAACTTGAATTGCTGGAAATGGAGCCAAATATCAATCCACGAGCCAAACGTTCATTATATGCAGAATTTGCTGGAATATTTGATCCATGGATGGTTGCAATTCAGGCTGCCAAATCAGTAAGGGAAAATGGCGGTAAAACTTTTATAGGAAAAACATTAATCGATGTTGAAAAGAAAAATAACAAATTCCTTTTAAAATTTTCCGATAATACCACTTTTGAAGCAGATATTGTAATAAATGCCACAGGATTATATGCAGATGAAATTGCAAAGATGTTTGGCGATGAAGTTCCTGAAATATTTCCTGTAAAAGGTGAATATTTTTTATTATCAAAAGATTATAACTATGTCAATTCAATAATATTCCCTGTACCTACTGGAATATCAAAAGGTTGTCTCGTTTTACCTACTGTAGATGGTGGATTTTTAGTTGGACCAAATGCAAATAGAGTAATTTCCAAAAAGGATACAGCAACAACCAGAGAAGGATTAAATGAAGTAAAAGAAAAAGGTATGAAACTCGTTCCAAATCTTAATTTTAGAAGACATCTTGTGAAAACCTTTGCAGGATTACGTCCGGAAACTGAGAAAAAAGACTTTTATATAGACGTTGGAAAAAGTGGTGCTATCCACGTATCTGGAATTAGATCACCTGGTTTAACAGCAGCTCCTGCTATAGCAAAATATGTTGTTGATTATCTAATTCAGGAAAAATTGGGAATAAACCTTTCAAAAAGAAACGACTATAATCCTATCACTCAAAAAACACCTCATTTAGTTCACATTGATAGAAACGAATGGAATAAAATTATCCAGGAAGATCCAAATGCTGGAGAAATGATCTGTCATTGTAATAAAGTTACAAAAAAAGAAATCATCGATGCCATAAACAATGGTGCAAGAACCCTGGATGATATAAAATTTATGACACGTGCATCATTTGGAGAATGTCAGGGCGGATTCTGTACAGCAAAAATCCTTAAAATACTTGCTGAATATACAGGCCGAAAACCTGAAGAAATTACTCAAAATGAAAAAGGAACATGGATAGTGAATTCGAAGGTGAGAATATGAAATATAAAACAGATGTGGTAATTATAGGTGGCGGTGCTGCTGGAATGGCAGCTGCATATAGTGCAACAAGAGAAGGTGCAGATGTAATATTATTAGAACGAGATGAAGATACAGGTGGAGTATTAAATCAATGTATTCATAATGGTTTTGGTTTGCATTATTTCAAAAAAGACTTAACAGGTCCGGAATTTAAAGAGTTAGCTAAAGAAAGAATAAAAGACTTAAATATACTATATGGAACATATGTTCTGGAAGTTACAAAAGATAAAAGAATAATTTTTGTAGACAGAAGAGGTATACATGAAATTGAAACAAAAGCTCTTGTTATGGCAACAGGAGCAAGAGAACGACATTTCAATTCGTTACCAGTTCCAGGAAAGAGAATAACAGGAGTATTTACTGCAGGACTTGCACAAAGATTTATTAACTTAGAAAATTTAAAACCTGGAAATAAAGCTGTTATTCTTGGTTCTGGTGATATTGGTTTAATTATGGCAAGAAGGCTTACACTTGAAGGAATAAAGGTTGAAGCTGTACTTGAAATAATGCCTTATCCTGGTGGTCTTGAAAGAAATATCCAACAATGTTTAAGGGATTTTAATATTCCATTATATCTTTCGCACACAGTTACTGCTATAGAAGGTGAAAAAAGACTGGAAAAAGTAATAGCTTCACAGGTGGATTATAAATGGAATCCTATACCTGGAACAGAAAAAGTTTTTGATGTAGATATGTTAATTACATCTGTTGGATTAATTCCATCAACCAAACCTGTTGATTTTGTTGATGCTGATCCTGGATTTTTAGTATCAAATACTAACCAGACAAGTGAAGACTGGATATTTGCAGCAGGAAACTGTACTGTAATCTTTGATCTCGTAGATTTCGTTGCAAAAGAAGGAGAAAAAGCAGGTAAATATGCAGCATTATATGCTCAGGGAAAATATGAAAAAAAGAAATTAATTAAAGTTAGAAAAGGTGAAAACATTGGTATAGTGCATCCTGTTTATATAGATCCTACAGAAGAATCTACTTTATACATAAGGGTATCTACTGTATTTGAAAAGGCAAGTATAAAAATAAATCCTTTAGGAATTGAAAAAGTCGAAGAAGATGCTCGACCTCCAGAAATGATAGTTATTAAAATCAGACCATTTGATGGTGAAAATATTGATGAAATCGAGGTGACAGCTGATGAACTCATCTCAAAACTTGGCTAAGGATCTCGTATGTGTTAGATGTCCAATTGGTTGTAAAGTACATGTTGAATATACTCAAAATATGGAAATAATAAATATCTCAGGAAACAGGTGTCCTCGAGGTAAAGAATATGCTATTCAGGAAATAAAAGATCCTCATAGAATACTCGTAACAAGTATAAAAGTTAAAAATGGAAAATATCCTCTCGCTTCTGTAAAAACAACTGAAGCAATTCCTTTAAGATTATTTGATGAGGCTATGAAAGAAATAAATAAAATTGAGGTTGAAGCTCCTGTAAAAAGAGGCGATATAGTAATAGAAGGCTTCATGAACACATCTGCAAATCTTATAATAACAAGAACTGTAGAAAAGGAGTAGGATATGGAACAAAAAGACTTAATTCTGGAAACATATTCCAAAATTTCTGATCTTGTAATGGAAATAAGTTCTCTAAAAGACCTTTCCCAAATTGAAAATTCCATTAATACACTGGTAAATAGAATATTAACAGTAAATAATGCATATTTCTTAAAACCGACAGAGAAAGGTTTTGAAGAAGTAAACAATAAAAACGTTCCGGAAGAAATTATGGATCTTGTATCCTGGGCTGCAAAATCATTAAAAATATCAGTATTCCCGCTTGAAGAAGGCGGGAGTGCTTTAATTATCCCATTTTCACGATCCCAAAAATTACTGCTGATATATGCATGTGAAACTGATACAGAAGAAATTTCAAATGAAGCAACTGTATTTTTAAATATAATGAGTTTCTTAACAGCAACAATAATTGAAAACCTTGAATTATATGAAGAAATACTAAAAACAAATGAAATAATTGAAAGCAATAGAAAATTCTTAAACCAAATCCTTGATTCAATGATTAGCGGTTTAGCAGTATATGATAATGAATACAAAGAATTATTTAGAAACAAAAATTTTGAAAAGTTTGAACAGGAATATGGAAAAAAGTTAATAGAATTCATAAAAGAAGAATTGGTAAAATTAGAAATATTTGGAGAAAAAATTACCAAAGAAAAAGAGTTTGATGAACACTTTCTTTCAATAGATTTGCTAAGAACCGAAGAAGATAATTATCTTGTTATTATATCGGATATAACTGGAACAAAGGAATTGGAACGTTTAAGAAAATTAGATCAGATGAAAACAGAATTCTTATCTACTGTATCTCACGAATTGCGAACACCTTTAGCAGCTATTAAAGCTTATTCTGAATCAATTGTAGAAAGTTTAGATTTCATGGATACAGAAACCTTGAAAGATTTTATGGAAACAATACTAAATGAGGCAAATCATCTACAAAACCTATTAGATGAAATCCTCGATTTCTCAAGACTTGAAATGAAGAGTATAAATATTAAAAAAGAAGAATTTTCATTAAATGAATTAATTGATGAAGTATATTCCTCAAATAAATCAAAAGCTGAAAGCAATGATGTTAAATTGTATAAAGTTTTACCAAAAGAAAATATAATTGTTAATCTCGATAGAACAAGAGTAAAACAAATACTGTCTAATTTAATAGATAACGCCATAAAATACAGTGATAAAAGAAAAGATTTAAAATTTGTAAAAATAACCCTACAGGACAGGGGAGATAAGGTATGGATACTCGTAGAAGATAATGGAATTGGAATTCCAAAAGAACATCACGAAAAAATCTTCGAAAAATTCTATAGAGTTGATTCATCATTGACATATGAAGTTTCTGGAACAGGAATAGGGTTATCTGTTGTAAAAGAACTTGTTGAAATGCAGGGAGGAAAAATCTGGCTAAAAAGCGTTGAAAATAAGGGAACCCGTTTTTATATAGAATTTGATAAAGGAAAGTGATAAAATGGCTAATCCTACAATGAAAGAAATTTTAAAAAAATTATCCGAACTCCCAACACCTGATTTTATAATTCAACGAATAATGGACATAGCTTCCAATCCAACCTCAAATACCAAAGAACTGGAAAAAGCTGTTTTACAATCGCCACCACTGGTGGCAAAAATTTTAAAATTATGTAATTCTGCGTATTATGCATTACCACGAAAAATTACCAAAATTTCTCAGGCTATAAATATTTTAGGATTCAAAACCGTTAGAAACCTTGCTATGGGAATATTTGTCGCTGATTCTTTTTTCAGACGCGACTTTGACTTTCTTGATTCAAAAAAATTCTGGCAGCACAGTATAGCAGTTGCCATAGCTTCTGAACAACTTGCTCAAATTGTAAATTATCCTGACAAAGAAGAAATATTTTTAAGTGGGATGTTACATGATCTTGGTAAAATAGCTATGGGTATAGTAACCCCTGAAACAGTAGAAATGATATTAAACGTATCTGAATACAAAAAAGTTTCTTTTTCAAGGGCAGAACAAATGTTAAACGTAATGTCTCATACTACCCTTGGAAAAACCTTATTTGAAAATTGGAATTTACCGGAAAATGTTGTATATACTGCAGAATTCCATAACGATCCAGAAAAACTTCAAATAGATTCATTTATTATGAACGTATATATTGTACATCTTGCCAATTCAACCATAAATACTATTTATTACGGATACTCTGGAAGTTACGACATACCTGTTCCATCAGATGTCGTCTGGAACAAATTCAACATGACAGCAACAAAATACCTTGAATTTCTAAAAAATCTCGAACAAAAACTTGAAGAATCAAATGACTTCATGAATCTTGATTCATTCCTTGAAAGCGATACAGAAACGGAGGAGGATAACAATGGCTAAAGAATTTAGAAGAGAAATGATAGAATCAGAAATAATGAAAATAATAAATACAAATGTTTCAAATTTACGAGACCCTAAAATACAGGGAAAATTAATTTCAGCCACAAGGGTGGAATTATCAAGAGACAAATCATATGCAGATATATATGTTTCTGTATTTGGTGGTGATGCCGATGAAATCATTGCTGTTCTTGAAAAAGCAAAAGGATTCTTTAAAAGCATAATTGGTAGAAACATTAGAATGTATAAAATTCCAGAATTAAGATTTCATAAAGACACCGGGATTGAAGAAAGCATAAAAATTCATAAATTACTAGATGAAATATCTCAAAATAAAGGTGAAGAAAATGAATAATGGATTTCTTTTGGTTGATAAACCAGAAGGAATAACATCACACGATGTTGTAAACGAAATACGAAAAATCTTTTCAACTAAAAAAGTTGGGCATTCTGGAACATTAGACCCTTTTGCAACTGGATTATTGATAATTGGAGTAAATAAAGGAACCAGACTTTTAGAATATTTACAACATCAGGACAAGGTTTATCATGTAAAAGCAAAATTAGGAATAATAACAGATACGTTTGATATCACCGGTAAAATCACAGAAAAAAATGAATTTACAGATTCTGAAATAGAAAAACTTGAGGATACAATAATATCATTTATTGGAAAATACAAACAGGTTCCACCAATGTATTCTGCACGAAAATACAAAGGAAAAAAATTATACGAATTAGCCAGAGAAGGTAAAATAATAAAAATGCCACCCAAAGAGGTGGAGATTTATGATATCTGGAACATATCCATAAAAGACCATGGAGAATTTGAATTTACCTGCAAAGTTTCATCAGGAACATATATCCGTTCATTAATAATGGATATAGGATATAAAATAGGATGTGGAGCAGTAACCACAGAGCTCAGAAGATTAAATGTGGGCAAATTCTCAATAGACAAAGCTGTTGAATTGGAAAAAATATCTTCAGAAAATTTAATTCCTTTATTAGATGTTTTAGATTTCCCAAAAGTTATTCTAAACAATGAGGGTATTGAAAACGTAAAACATGGTCGTCAAATTGTTGTAGATAATATTATAAAATTTGAAGATTTTAAAAAGGATACCCTTGTTTCGCTAATTGATAATAAAAATAATCTACTGGCCATAGCAAAAGCAGAAAGAACCTCTTCATTTATAAACACCCTTATTAATCAAAATAGAAATGAAAGGGTTTTCAAATTAAAAAAGGTATTTATTTAATAAATACCTAAATGGGGTGAAAACATGGAAGGAAAACATCCTTATGTAAAATGGGCTATAGAAGTTATTGAAAATTACATTAAATATGGGAAAAAAATCGAAATAAGAGATAACCTTCCAGATGACCTATTAAACAAAAGAGCTGCATGTTTTGTAACTCTTCATAAATTAAACGGAGATTTAAGGGGTTGTATAGGAACAATAGAACCAGTATATGACAATCTTGCAATAGAAATACGAGAAAATGCAATTGCTGCAGCTACAAGAGATTACAGGTTTAATCCTGTTACAGCTGATGAACTCGATGACATAATGGTAAGTGTTGACGTATTAAGCGAACCTGAATACGTTGAATCAGAAGAAGATTTAGACCCGGAAATATATGGTGTAATAGTTGTTAGCGGCTGGAAAAAAGGAGTTTTACTACCAGCACTTGATGGCGTAAACACTGTTGAAGAACAATTAAGAATTGCTAAATTAAAAGCTGGTATCTTCTCAGAGCCATACGAAATATATAGATTCACAGTGGAAAGATATTTCTAAAATGAAAGAAGCATTATATTATAAAACACTTGAAAATAATAAAGTTCAATGTACATTATGTCCTCACAATTGCATAATAAAAAACAGCTCTACAGGAATATGTAGAGTACGTAAGAATGTTGACGGAAAATTATACACATTAAACTATGGTGAAATAACAGCAATTGCAAACGATCCTATAGAAAAAAAACCCCTTTTTCATTTCCATCCAGGCGAAAACATAATATCAATAGGTACATGGGGATGTAATTTTAGATGTAAATTCTGTCAAAACTTTGAAATCTCCCAGGAACCCCCATGGAAAATCTATAAATTAACTCCACAGGACATTCTGAATCTTTTACTGGAAAACCATGCAAAAATGCTTGCATTTACATATTCAGAACCAAATATATGGTATGAATTTGTTCTCGATACTGCGAAATTAGTAAAAAAACACGGAATAAAAACCGTAATGGTAACCAACGGTTATATCTCAGAAAAACCTTTAATGGAATTATTACCCTATATAGATGCAATGAATATAGACTTAAAAGGATTCAATAATGAATTCTATGCCAAAATAATAGGCGGAAAAAAAGAACCTGTAATGAACACAATAAAATTGGCATATAATTTTATCTCAGATGTTGAAATAACAACACTTATAGTCACAGAAGGAAATGATGATGAAAGAGAATTCACAGAACTGGTAAAATGGATTTCCAGCATTTCAAAAAATATACCTTTACATATCAGCAGATATTATCCTGTGTATAAATACAACAAACCACCTACACCAATTGAAACACTTAAAAAATTCTATGAAATAGCCAGAAAACATTTAAATTTTGTATATCTTGGAAATGTCCGGGATAAACAATACGAATCAACATACTGTCCATATTGTAAAACCATGCTTATAAAACGCGAAGGATATAATATCGAAATACTAAATGTTGACGAAAAAGGAAGGTGCAAAAATTGCTTAAAAAAAATCCCTATAATTTTTTAAAAAACAAAGGTATATTATATTCCGTCATAGCAGGAATTGCAATTATCCTCACACTGTTTTTGATATTTCATAAACCTTTACCACAATATTATTCCAAAAAGGATTTTGCTCTGGGAACATGGGTTAATGTAAAGGTTGCAGGAAATAAGATTAATTCCGAAAAATTAGCCGATATCGCATTTGATGAAATGAAAAGAATAGAAAGAAAATTCAGCAAAAATATAAAAGGTAGTGTTATCTGGGAATTAAATGAAAAAAGAAGCATTATAGCAGATAAAGAAACATTATTTTTAATGAAAGCTGCTATAAATTATGCTGATTTAACAGGAGGGGCATTTGATCCAGCAATAGGTGCTCTTGTAAAATTATGGGGATTTGATGATATGAACAGTCCGAAAAGAGTTCCTTCAAAAGATGAAATAAATAATGCTTTAAAAGGTATCAGCTATAAATTTATAAAAATAGAAGGAAATAAAATTTCATTATTAAACGATGAAACAATGATTGATCTTGGCGGAATAGCAAAAGGATATGCTGTTGATATGGCAATAAACAAAATCAAAAGTCTCGATCCAAAAGCAACAGGTTTTATAGACGCCGGTGGAGACATTGGAATAATAGGTCCAAAATTTAACAGATTCCCATGGGTAATTGGAATAAGAGACCCTGATGGAAACCCTTACGATATAAAATTGCAGATATACTTAAAAGAAGGCGCAATAGTAACCTCAGGGAATTACGAACGATATTTTGAAAAAGATGGTGTAAGATATCATCATTTAATAGATCCAAAAACTGGATATCCCGCAAACTTCTATAAAAGCGTTTCAATAATATCCGACAGTGCAATGAAAGCTGATGCAATGTCAACTGCAATATTTATCCTTGGAGATAAATTACCCGATATAGACTCAATGATGCAATATGATATACAGATATACGGAATTACATCTGATAACAAAATAATTAAAACTACAGGTTTTGATTATTATTTAAAAAAGTAAATGAAATGGTGAAAAAATGAAAAAAGATATAATCTTTGTAGGAATTATAATACTAATATCAATAATCACAATATTTCTTCAAAACACATTAAAAAATACATTAAAAGGTGCCAAAGTATATATTTCCGGCAAAGAAGTAATGGAAATAACCAGACCGGGAACATATACAATTAAAGATGATAAAGGCGTCTATAAAATGAAAGTAATCTTTGATGGTTCAAAAATCAAAGCAATTGATTCAACCTGTGCCCTAAAAATTTGCGAACATACAGGGTGGGTTGACAACGCTTCACAGGAAATAATATGCATTCCAAATAAAATCGTGATAAAACCAATTGGAAAAGAAAAAAACACAGGAGTTGACGTAATTTCATGGTGAAAAACAACATACCCAAACAGGCTATACTAATTGCATTAGCATCCGCAGTATATTATGTTGAATCATTGGTTCCTTTTCCTATTCCTCTTCCTGGCGCTCGCTGGGGTTTTTCTAATTTTGCAGTATTATATTCAATAGTAGAAGATAAAAACTTAAAAAATGCTTTGTATATCGCCATTTTTAAATCCATACTTGGCTCATTGCTTTCTGGAAAATTCCTATCTCCAACATTCTTTATGGGATTTTCAGGAAGTGTTATTGCAACATTAATAATGTATTTAGCATTAAAAACAAAAAAATTTGGTATAATAGGAATAAGTGAAAGTGGTGCAATATTCAATAACATAACTCAGGTTACATTTGGATGGTTATTTATAATAAAATCTGCAGGAATATACTGGTATTTACCACAAATGATACTAATAGGAACATTCTCAGCAATTGCAAATGCAATAGTGGTAAAATCTGCACTTAGGAGTGTAAAACCGTGAAAAAAATAATATTAGGCTCTGCCTCTCCGAGAAGAAAGGAACTGCTTTCAAAACTTGGAATAGAATTTGAAATTAGAGTTTCAAATATAAAAGAAATAAGTCAAAAAAACACCCCTGTAGAATACGCAATAGATTTAAGCAAACAAAAAGCACAAAGTATTGAAATAAATGAAAATGAATTATTGATCACTGCAGACACAATTGTAGCATTTGAAAACAAAATCCTGGGAAAACCAAAAGATAAAAAAGATGCATTTAATATGCTAAGAATGCTTTCAGGAAAAAAACATGAAGTAATAACAGGTATTACATTCAAAGAAAATAATTCTATATACTCAATATATGATATAACCGAAGTATATTTTCACCATTTAAATGATAGCATTATACAATATTATATTGAAAACTACTCCCCGTTAGACAAAGCAGGAAGTTATGGTATTCAGGATTTTGCTGGTGTTTTTATAGAAAAAATAAATGGTGACTATTACAACGTTATGGGATTACCAATAAACAAAATTTTTTGGTACTTATATGAGAAAGGAGTTCTAAATGTCTGAACTACCAAGAGAAAAACTCTTAAAATATGGTCCAAAAAATTTGACTATTGACGAATTATTAGCTATAATAATAAGAAAGGGAACAAAAGATAAAAACGTATTTCAACTATCAAAAGAAATTACAGAAAAATATTCTTTAAAAGATTTATTTTATATGGATGTAAATCAATTGAGTCAAATAAAAGGAATTGGAAAAGTTACTGCAATTACCTTAAAAGCTGTTTTTGAGCTTGGAATAAGATTTCACAAAGAAGCCCTAAAAAAAGAAAATATAAAATTGGATTCTCCTGATAAAGTCTACGACTTAATATATGATAGATTTATATTTGAAGACAGGGAAAATGTACTATGCATATCATTAAATAGCAAACTAAATCCTATATCCATTGATACAATAAGTATAGGAACAGCAAATCATTCAATATTACATCCAAGGGATATATTTAAAACCGCAATAAAAAATAATGCAATTTCAATTATATTAATTCATAATCATCCTTCAGGAGATAGCACTCCAAGCATGCAGGATTATGATATTACTGAAAAAATAGAAAAAAGCGGTGAATTATTGGGAATAAAATTGTCGGATCATATAATTATAGGAAAATCAGAATACTACAGCTTCAAACTGGGAAGAAAGGTGATAAGAAATGGATAATATGCCTGATAACTTAAAAGCATTAATGCAATTAAAGAAAAAATTTGAAAAGGATTTAAAAAGAAAAGGAATAAACATTGAACAAAAAAAGAAAAAAACTGTTGAAAGAGCTAATATAGAGATAAAATACATCTCTATACCTATTGACGATGTTCAAACAATTGTTGATTTAAACTACTACGACTTTAAAAATAACAACCTTGAACTTGCAAAACATATAGAAAAACTATTAATAAACAAACCAAAAAGTTCATATGTCAACCAACAGGCAGTTGCACATATACTCAAAGGTGAATACGAGGAAGTAAAAGAACTTTTAGACAATCCTTCATTCCCGGAAGATTATTTCAATCTGGGAATGGCTAAATTTTTGCTCAGGGAACCTGATGCATATGAATTTGCAGAAGATGCATTAAAAAGATTCCCAAACAACAAACACGCAAACCTTTTAATGGCAATGAACGCTGTATATAAAGGAGAATATTACAAAGCATATAAAGCTGTTGAAGAAGCTGCACGAAATTCAAATGATCCTTTATTATATTTCGTTGTAGCAATGTATGAAAAAGATTATGTAAAAGCCAAAGAGCATTTAAGTAGAGTATTCTTACAGGGAAAAGTAAAATACGTTGCCTCAATATACCAGGGATATCTTTACTATCTTTCTCAAGAAGGCGACAAATTATATCATATGAGAAAAAACTTTGAAAACAACATTCCATGCGCAAATTGTCTTTTAAGAAGATCAAAATTAAAAGCTGTAAATGTACCTCCAGATTATTGTAAATACTGGAAAATATTAGAAGCATTTGAATACGAAACCTCTGGAAGGTTTGAAACAGAAACAAATTTACCAGAACAGGCTATAATTTCATTCCTCGGATTCTACAATTACAACAATGAAGAAATGGCAAATAAAACATTTGATAAAATATTTGAAATGTTTGGAGAAGTTAGAGTAATATTCTTCCCAAATGACTCACATGTAAAAGGGTTAAAAACATTTACATTAGAACCTATAAAAAATGGAAAAGTTGCAAAATTATACGGACCTGGATATTATCAAAAAATAAAAAATATACTTCAAAGATTAGAAACAAAAGAAGGAGTAAGATACGATTTTGCAATTGATATTCCTTTCTATGAAGCAATAAGAATGCTGTTTGGCTGGAGAACATGTCAGATGTATTACGAGGGGGAAGAATAAATGACAAGAGATGAAGCCATACAGTTATTAAAAGAACAGGTAAAAAGCGATAATTTAATAAAGCACTGTTTAGCAGTTGGCGCAATAATGAAAGGTCTCGCAAAAGAATTAGAGGAAGATCCAGATCGATGGGAAATAATTGGTATATTACATGATCTTGATTATGAATTCACTAAAGATAATCCAGAAATACATGCAAAAAAAACAGTTGAAATGCTGGGAGACAAATTATCAGAAGAAGAAAAAAACGCTATACTCGCACACAATGATCATGCTCCATTAAACTCAAAAATGGATTTTGCATTATATGCAGCAGATCCAATTTCTGGACTGGTAACAGCTGCAGTTTTAGTAAGACCTGACAAAAAAATTGAAGGATTAAAAGTAAAATCTTTAAAGAAAAAATTTAAAGACAAATCATTTGCAGCTGGTGCCAATAGAGAAAATATCAGAAAAATCGAAGAAATAGGTATAGAATTAAACAGATTTTTTGAAATATCCATAGAATCTATGAAAGAAATAGCAGAAGAACTTGGATTATAACAAAAGTTGCGTTAAACGCAACTTTTGTTTTTAAAAATATACAGAAAGAGGTGGAAAAATGGACTTAAAAAATATCATACAAAAAGAAATTGAAAGGTATAACAAAGAATTCAAAATGCCTGAAAACGATATCTCATTAACTCCTGAGGATGTTGCTAAATATATAGACCATACAATACTAAAAGCAACAACTACACCAGAAGATATAAAAAGAATTTGTAAAGAAGCAAAAGATTATAATTTCTTCTCAGTTTGTGTAAATCCTGTATATGTTCCTTTAGCAAAAGAAGAACTAAAAGGTTCTGAGGTTAAAGTTGCAACTGTAATAGGATTCCCTTTAGGTGCAAATCCAATTGATGTAAAAGCATATGAAACAGATATTGCATTAAATGATGGTGCAGATGAATTCGACATGGTATTAAATGTTGGAATGCTTAAAGCCGGAGAATATGATTACATATATAATGAAATAAAAGCTGTTGTTGAAGCTGCACAGGGAAAAACTGTAAAAGTTATTATAGAAACATGCTACTTAACAACAGAAGAAAAAATTGCTGCATGTGTAATTTCCAAAGAAGCTGGAGCTCATTTTGTAAAAACATCTACAGGTTTTGGAACAGGTGGAGCAACAGCAGAAGATGTAGCTTTAATGAAATTTGTAGTTGGTGATGCATTAAAAGTAAAAGCATCTGGCGGAGTAAGAAGCTTTGAAGATGCATTAAAAATGATAAAAGCTGGTGCAGAAAGAATTGGAGCAAGTTCAGGAGTAAAAATAGTATCTGGCGAAAAAGCTGAAGGTACTGGATATTAATAATTAACAAAAATAACCTTCTCTTTATGAGAAGGTTATTTTTTATTATACCCAAAAGCAAGTTAATGTTAATTTTATAGTAATGAAAATACTTTAAAATAACAGGGATATTTTAAAAAATTGAAGGAGGTTTTAAAATGGAAAACAAAGTTACAACTGTATCTGAAAAATTGGCAAATCCTGCACCGCTCGGATTAATGGGTTTTGGTATGACAACTGTATTATTAAATCTTCACAACGCTGGTATATTTGAATTAAATGTTATGATAATGGCTATGGGAATATTCTACGGTGGATTAGCACAGGTTATTGCTGGTATATTTGAATTCAAGAAAAACAATACATTTGGTGCTACAGCATTCACATCTTACGGTCTTTTCTGGCTTTCACTTGTGGCAATATGGACAATGCCAAAAATGGGATTAGGTGAAGCTGCTTCAGCAACTGCAGTAGCATTCTATTTATTAATGTGGGGAATATTCACATTATATATGTTTGTAGGAACATTAAAAGGAAACAAATCACTTCAGGTTGTTTTTGGAACATTAACAATATTATTTTTCTTATTATCAATGGGAGATTTCCTGGGAAGTACAGCTATAAAACATTTAGCTGGTTGGGAAGGTATATTCTGTGGAGCTTCTGCAATTTATACAGCAATGGCTGAAGTATTAAATGAAGTATACGGCAAAAAAGTTTTACCTTTATAACATAAATAAAAAAGCCCCTTAAAAGGGGCTATTGTTTTATTAGAGAGCTCTTACGTTTACAGCTTGTAAGCCTTTTTCATTTTCTTGAACTTCGTATTCTACTTCTTGACCTTCTTCTAAAGTCTTGAAGCCATCCATTGTGATAGCTGTGAAGTGTACAAATACGTCTTTTCCATCTTCACCAGAAATGAAACCATAACCTTTTTTTGCGTCAAACCATTTAACTTTACCTTTCATACTTTCCTCCATGTTCCTACCGTGTTACCCATTGCAACTACGGATGTGATTCTCAACCCTTAAGGGTCACACTAATTATATACCTTTTTTTATTAAAAGTCAACTAAAAAATAAAAAAGCCCCTTAAAAGGGGCTATTGATTGTTAGATAGCTCTTACGTTTACAGCCTGTAAACCTTTAGCGTTTTCTTGAATTTCGTATTCAACTTCTTGTTCTTCTTCTAAAGTTTTGAATCCGTCCATTGTAATAGCTGTGAAATGTACGAAAACGTCATTTCCATCTTCTCCAGAAATAAATCCGAATCCTTTTTTTGCATCAAACCATTTAACTTTTCCTCTCATGTTTTCCTCCATGTTTCTCCGTGTTACCCTTGTAACTACGTGTGATTTCTCTTATAGTATATACTTTTATTATTACATTCCACTACTTTATATATTACAATATCTGGATATATACAACAGATAAAATTTTTTACTGTTTTAATTCACTTTTGACGGACTTTCAAAGTTTGTTTTTATAAACCACACATTGATTTTTACTCCATCTATTTCTTCTATTTCATGTTTGAAATCTTCTATTGCCTCTGAATATATCACAAGCCAGCCTTCTTTTGAACCACTTCTTTTTAAATATTCCACTAATTGCTTTTTCGATTTTTCATATTCATTTCCTGTTAGGTTTGTTTTTATTTCTATTAGATATTCACTATTATTCAGATTTATTAAGAGGTCTATCCTTCCTCCTCCTACCTGTGTTTCTGGATATACCTTTCCTTCTGCTGCTTCTACATATAAGCTTAAGAATTGGTCTAAGTTATATTGATATACTCCTTCATAATAATTCCTTCCTTTGAACATTATCGCTCCTCTTAATTTGATATATTCTGTATATCTTTCGAGTAATTTATTTAAATCAAGACTTCCGTCTTTTTTTATGTATGGCTTTATTGTATCATTTATTGTTGCCATATAGTTTTTTTCACCATTTACTTTTGGTCTGAATCTTGTATATAATGCTTTATAATATAATGGTACCTTTACACAACATTTTCCGTCACAATTGTCTATTACTCCATTTAAATATAAATACTGTATGTTTTCATCGTATATGTTAAATTCTATTTTTTCCGGTTCAAATAGTATTTTCATTATTAACTCTTTTTCTTTTTTTGCTTTGTTTATTATGTTTGATATGTTTTTGTCTATATATACTCTCAGGTAATCATATAATGTCTTTTCAAAATGCTTTTCTGTTATTATCTTTTCTCCTTTTGCTTTTTTTGCTACTAAATCATATGCAAGACCATTGGTTAGTCCAGGTTGCCCTGCTGCGTTGTGCCATATTAATTCTTTTACTTTTTCATCAAATATTTGCCCTGTTTCTTTTTCATGTTGTGAAAGTAAATCATATACCTGTTCTTTTGTAAAGTATGGCACTTCCATATGTTCTGCTATATTAAATGGACTTGCGTTGTCTTCTAATACTCCGCTTAAATAGCTTACACTGATTAATATTACACTTCGAAGTTTGTACATC